>JAICQM010000036.1 GCA_025937875.1 Chloroflexota bacterium | reverse complement strand
GGCATCCAGCCGGCCGCCCATGCCGACCTCTACCAGCGCCAGGTCGACCTGCGCCGTGGCCAGCTCGAGGAAGGCGGCGGCGGTGAGCACCTCGAACTCGGTCGGCGGACCGAGGGCGCCGCTGACGCGATCGACGACCGGGAGGACGCGGGCGATGGCGGCCGAAAAGCGCTCCGGCGACAGCGCGACGCCGCCGATGGCGATCCGCTCGCGGTAGCTCACCAGGTGCGGTTTCGGCATCGTGCCCACCCGAAGGCCGGCTGCGCCCAGGACGGCGCCGACGAAGGCCACCACGCTGCCCTTGCCGTTGGTTCCGCCCACCAGCGCCCCGCGCAGTGCGCGTTCGGGGTGATCGAGCTCGACCAGCAGGCGACCGATGCGCTCCAGGCCCAGGCTGATCCCGAACCGCCCGCGACCGGTGAGCGCCTCGACGGCCTCGGGGTACGTCAGCTCAACCGTTCTCGTCCTCGTAGAACACGCAGTCGCTGTACTGGCCGGTCAGGCAGAGGTCGTTGACGTACCCGGAGTCCAGGTGGACGCCGCCGCGCAGCTCGCAGCGGCTGACAACGCCCTCCTGCTTGGTCAGCGTGCGCAGCAGCTGCGGGGCCTGGATCGGCACGCGGCCCTTGGATCCCTGGGTCAGGTAGAAATGCGGGCAGGTATGGCGCCGCGGCTTGGAGTATCCGAGCGGCACGCCGCGCCGGCCGACGTGGACGGTGAGCGGCTCCGGTGCCGCGGCCGGAGCGCCGGCGAAGCGCTTCTCGGCGATCACGCAGCGGCCCGGCTCGCACTCGCGGTCGTTGTAGCAGCAGGCGCGGGCCGGACCGATCCCCTCGACCGCCCACAGCTCCCAGCACGGACGGCGCAGGATGAAGGCCGGACACCGATAGCGGATCGAGAGGTCGCAGTTCTCGACCTCCCAGCACATCTCGCGGCGGTCGGTGCCGCGGCGGTCGTCACCGGCGAACGGATCGGCCGACTGGCGGCGGTCGAAGCCGCTCCGACGCTCGGTCTTGATGATCATGCGGGTTGGGCGGGCGGGTGCATGGGCGACCGAGTGTAACGCCCGCTCAGGCGAGGAATGAGGCCAGTCGCTCTTCCATCGCCTCCTGGGGCATGTAGCCCACGACCCGGGCGGCCTCGCGCCCGTGCTCGAAGACGATCAGGGTGGGGATGCTGAAGATGCTGTAGCGCATCGCCAGCTGCTGGTTCTCATCGGTGTTGACCTTGGCGACCGCGATGCGGTCCGCGTGCTTCTCGCCGAGGCTTTCGACCACCGGCGAGACGAGGCGGCAGGGGCCGCACCACGCGGCCCAGAAGTCGACCAGCACCGGCTTGTCGCTGTTGAGAATCTCCGATTCGAAGGTCGTCTCATCGACCGTCATCACGGCGGGCATGATCGTGGTGGGCTCACTTGCATACGGAACTATGTCGATCGTAGCACCGCATCTCGCTCACGGCGTGGGCGTGGGCGTCTCCTCCGGCGGCGGCGGGGTGGGGCTCGGCGTCGGTGGTGGCGGCGTGGGCGTCGGGCTGGGCGTCGGCGTCGGCTGCGGTCCCTGGCTCAGGACGAGGTTGACCGGCGAATCCTCCTCGAGCGGCTGGCCCTCGGGCGGATCGGTCGAGATGACCGTGCCCGGCGGCGCGGTCTCGTGGTACTCGTACGTGACGCGGCCCAGGCGCAGTTGGGCTGCCTCGAGGCTGCGCTCCGCCTGGTCCAGCGTCTGGCCGGAGAGTGGCGGCACGGTCGTCTCCGGTGGCCCGGTCGAGACGAAGACGGTGATGCGGTCGCCCTCGTTGACGAGGGTGTCGGCCTCGGGGTCGGTGCGGATCACGCGGTCGCGCTCGACGTCGGCCGACGCCTCCGGACGCTCGTCGAGCCGCAGGCCGCGCTGCTCGGCATCGAGGCGCACGGCGGCGATGGGATCGTCCACCCAGTCCGGCAGCGCGAAGCCGGCCTGCGGGGTTGGGGTCGGCTCGGTGGTCCCGCTGCCGAAGTCGAGGAGCTGTGCGCCGATGAAGCCGATCGTCGCCAGCAGGATCACGCCCAGGAGGCCCAGCAGCCACGTCCACCACGGCGTGCCGCCATCGCGGTCGTCGCGGTAACGCTCCGCGCGATACGGCTCGCGTGACCGGGGCGGCATGACCGGCGCGCGGTCGGCGGGACGCTGGACCGGCGGCGGGACGTAGACCGTCGGGCTGCCCGCGGCGGGGATCGGCGCGGGGGCCACGGTGCCCGCGGCCGCCGCCGGTGCCGCGGCACCCGGATCGCGCTGGAAGCCGCGCAGCGCCTCGGCCATGGCGCCGGCATCGGGATAGCGATCCTCGACGTCGCGGCCCAGGGCGCGCATGACGATCGCGGTCAGTGCCGGCGGCAGGTCGGGCCGGAACTCGCTCGGCGGCGGCGGCTCCTCGGTGAGGCGCTTGAGCGCCACGCCGGCGGCCGAGTCGCCCTCGAACGGCCGGCGGCCGGTGAGCAGCTCGTAGAGGACGATCCCCAGGGCGTAGACGTCCGAGGCGCCGGTGACCTCGTCCCCGCGCGCCTGCTCGGGGCTGAAGTAGTGCACCGAGCCCAGCGTCGTGCCGGTGACCGTCATCGACGTCTCGCTGACCGCGCGCGCGATGCCGAAATCGGTCACCTTCACGTCGCCGTCGTCGGTGATGAGGATGTTCCCCGGCTTCACGTCGCGATGGACGATCCCGCGTCGATGCGCCGCCTCCAGGGCGGAGGCCACGCCGAGCGCGACCCGCACCGCGTCGTCGATGCTCAGCCGGCCACGCTCGCGCAGGACCGCCGACAGGTCCTGTCCGTCGACGAGCTGCATCGCGATGTACTGGGTGGCGGCATCCTCGCCGTCCTGCCCGTAGTCGTACACGGTGACGATGTTGGGATGGGCGAGCGAGCCGGCGGAGCGCGCCTCCTGCTTGAAGCGGCGCGCGAAGCCCGCATCGCTGCTGTACTGCGGACGGAGGAGCTTGACCGCGACCTCGCGGTCGAGCTGCTCGTCGACGGCGCGCCACAGGGTGGCCATGCCGCCCTCGCCGAGCGGGGCGATGAGGCGATAGCGGCCGTTGATCAGCCGCCCGATCATCTCCTCCACGCCACTCCTCCTGCTGCTGGCCCTGGCGCGCCGTGAGCGCGCATCGGTCCGGCGGATGGTACCGCCGAGGGCGCTCAGTCGCGCAGGTCGAGGCTCCGGATGTAGGCGCGCACCTCGTCGGCATCGTCGGACTCGAGCGCCATCGCGATGTTGGCCTTGAGCCAGCCGATGCGGGTCCCCGCGTCGTGGCGGACGCCGTCGAACTGGTAGCCGAAGACGGGCTGCTCGACCATGAGGGCGGTGATGGCATCGGTCAGCTGAATCTCGCCGCCGGCCCCGCGCGAGGTCGACTCGAGGAGATCGAAGATCTTGGGCGAGAGCACGTAGCGCCCGAGCACCGCCAGGTCGGAGGGCGCCTCGCCGACGGCCGGCTTCTCGACCAGGTCGCGGATCTCGACCAGCCGCCCCTCCTGGTGGATGGGCTGCACGATGCCGTAGCGGCTGACCTCCGACGGGTCGACCCGCTGGAGCGCGATCGTCGAGCCGCGGTGGGCGGTGTACTGGTCGATCAGCTGCTGCGTCACCGGCGTGCCGCCGGGGTTGAGCATGACGTCGTCGGAGAGGAGCACCGCGAACGGCTCGTCGCCCACGAGATCCTTGGCCATCAGCACCGCGTGCCCCAGGCCGAGCTGCTCCTTCTGGTGGACGAAGGCGATGGTCCCGGTCTCGCTGATGCGGCGGATCTGGCGCAGCATCTCGATGTCGCCGCGATCCTCCAGCCAGCGCTCGAGCGTCGGTGCCGAGTCGAAGTGGTCCTCGATCGCGCTGCGCCCGGTGCTGATCACGATGATGATCTGCTCGATCCCCGAGGCGACCGCCTCTTCCACCGCGTACTGGATGATGGGCCGGTCGACCAGCGGCAGGACCTCTTTGGGGATTGCCTTGGTCGCGGGGAGGAAGCGGGTTCCGAAGCCGGCTGCGGGCAGCACGGCCTTTCGTACGCGCACAGTGATGTCTGCTGAGCTCCTTGTCGTCGTGGCTCGACGGCGCGCCGGGCGCGCACATCGGTCCGCGGCGGGAATGCGTCTGGGGTCGCTGAGTATAGCAAGCCAGACCGATGACGCCCTTCGGGCGGCCCGGATGCGTACAATGCGGCACGCATGTTCAAGAGCCTGGTGCGGACCTTCAAGGGTCCGTCTGCCGATCCCCGGATGGCGCATATCAGCCGCCCCTTGCCCCGCGGCCTGCCCGACGAGCAGGTGCTCGAGGCGCTCGACATCGCGCTCGCCGAGAACCCCAATCCGGCCTACCTGGTCGAGACCCTGCCCGGCGCCCTGAAGCAGGTGACCGGGGCCGACTACGAGGTCCTGGACCGATCCGTCCGCGACGTCACCGGCGCCTTCATCAAGACGTTCGTCATGATCCGCGACGGCGACGTCGGGCACTGGCCGGGCTACGACCAGATGGCCTACCCGCTGCTCGCGCGCGACGCCTCGGTCGAGGAGGCGCGGGCGGCGATCGCCGCCGCCGAGGGAACCGAGGCCACGCCGGCCCCCAAGCCGGGGTGGGAGCCGCCGCCACCGCTGGCGCGCCGGTCCCGCCGCTGATGGGCCGCCAGAACGTCCCCCGCGACCAGTGGCTCGACATGGGCGTCGAGTGCCCGTTCTGCGGGGAGCGGCTGACCGAGCAGATGGTGTACTCGTGGCGTCCCGTGCCGGAGGAGCCGAAGCTGCTGCTGCTCTACTGCCCCGAATGCGGCGAGCGGGTCGAGATCAACCACGTCTGATGCCGCCGCGGGCCGCGCTCGCGGGCGGTGGTGCCCCCAAGGGGATTCGAACCCCTGATCTCCACCTTGAAAGGGTGGCGTCCTAGGCCTCTAGACGATGGGGGCGTCGCGGACCGGCGTGCGACCCATCGTAGCCGACGGGCCTGGGGCGGTCAGTTGACGTAGAAGAGCAGCAGCAGGACCACGACTCCGGCCAGCGCTCCCGCGCCCAGCACCCCGGCCACGCCGCCGGCCAGCGCGATGAGCACGCTGACGCCGCTCGACCCGGCATGCCACGATCGCTGCGACCACCGCCAGCCCTGGACGAACACGAAGATCCCGACGGCCGCCGCGATGACGCCGGAGAGCAGCATCTGGATCACCGACAGCTCGCTGTTCTCGCCGAGCAGGGCGAGCGCGAGAAGGCCGCCGGAGATGATGAGTCCGACGATGGCGATGATGAGGCTGCGCAGGAACGGGTGCATCGGCGGGCCATTCTAGCCGTCTCGACCGATGTGGCCGCCGCGCCATCGGTCCGTAGACGGTCGCTTGCCCGCCCCCCATCCGACGGTACGCATCTTGCACCCGGGCCCGCCGGGGGACCGGATTCACGCGCATCTCAGGAGTGCCGTCATGGCGGACCCGAAGGAAGATGGAAACATGAGCGTCCGCGAGGCGGGACGCAAGGGCGGGAAGACCACCCGCCAGCGATACGGGACCGAGTTCTACCAGGAGATCGGCCAGAAGGGCGGTCGTGCGGTCAGCGAGCGGTACTCGCACGAGCACTTCCAGCAGATCGGTCGCAAGGGCGGTCGCAAGGTGGCCGAGCTCATCGACCGCGCCAAGCGGATGGAGCGGGCGGAGGACGCCGAGTCGCGCGGGTGACGATCGCCCGCCGGTTCAACCGTCGGAGTAGCGCTCCTCCTTCCACGGGTCGGCGTTGTTGTTGTACCCGTTGCGCTCCCAGAACCCGAGCCGATCCTCGGTGCTGAACTCGATCCCCCGCAGCCACTTGGCGCTCTTCCAGAAGTAGGTGCCGGGCACGATCGCCCGCAGCGGGTAGCCATGCTCCGCGGTCAGCGGCTGCCCGTCGTAGCTCCAGGCGAGCAGGCAGGCCGGCTGCATGGCCGTCGTCAGTGGCACGTTCGAGGTGTAGCCGCCTTCGGCGTGGAAGATCACGAACCGTACTGCCGGCCGGGGCTGCGCGACCTCGGCGATGTGGCTGAACGGCACGCCCTCCCACGCGGTGTCGAGCTTCGACCAGCGCGTCACGCAGTGGATGTCAAGGGTCCGTGTCGTGACCGGCAGCTGCCTGAACTCGGCCCACGAGAGGGTGAAGGGCGTCTCCACCTCCCCGAAGACGCGGAAATCCCAGTCCCCCAGGTCCGGGTACTCCGGAAGGCGTCCGAAGTGGAGCACCGGGAACTTGTCGGTCAGCACCTGGCCCGGCGGGATGCGGTCCTTGAGCTCGTCGGGGACGCGCTTCTGCCACGGAAACGTCATGTCCCGCTGAGCGTGCGCGCGTGGCCCGCGCCGCGTCAAGGGTCTGGCACGTCGCTGCGTGCAGCCGTCGGCGTTCGCGCTGTGCGCCCGGGCGCCCACGGTGCTGCCGTCAGCGGCGCCTCGTGGAGCACGAATCCTCACGACGCATCACTCGTGGAGCACGAGTCAGTGTGGACACCGCGCGAGAGAGCACCCGAGGGCCCACCCGTTCCCGATCCCGTGACCTGTGCTGAGCACGAACCGACCCAAGGCGGTCAGTAACGAGGGACCCCTACACTCCACCGGTATGCCTCCCACCTCCCGGTCCACGCCCTTCGCCGCATTCGCCACCACGGCCGAGGCGGTCGGCGCGACCCGCAGCAAGATCGCCAAGCGCGACCTGCTGGCGGCGTACCTGCGCGACCTGCCCGACGGGGATCTGGTCATTGCGGCCACGTTCCTGGCGGGGCGGCCACTGGCGGGGAGTGACGAGAAGCTGGGTCTCGGCTGGGTCCAGCAGGGAGCGGCGCTGGCAGCGGCCAGCGGCGCCGACGAGGGGTCGATGCGCGCCGCCTACCTGCGCCACTCCGACTTCGGCGACGCCGCGGCCGAGCTGCTTGCTGGCCACGAGCCGGATCGGCCGCTGACGGTGGCCGACGTGGGGGAGGCGTTCCGCGCCATCGCCGGCGCGCCGAGCAGCGAGGCGCGGGTGACGCTGATGACCGACCTGTTCCGTGCCGCGACGGCGGTGGAGGCGCGCTACATCGGTCGCGTGGCGGCGCGCGAGACGCGCATCGGCCTGCGCGAGGGGCTGCTCGAGGAGGGCATCGCCGCGGCGTTCGGCGCCGAGCTGGCGGCGGTGCGACGGGCGCACATGCTCGTCGCCGATCCGGGCGAGACGGCCCTGCTGGCGAAGCGCGGCGCGCTGGAGGAGGCGCACCTGCGCATCGGTCGACCGATCCGCTTCATGCTCGCGACGCCGGTCGCCGACGCCGCCGAGGTCATGCGCCGGGTGGGCGGCGAGGCCTGGATCGAGGACAAGTACGACGGCATCCGGGCGCAGGTCCACCGGACGCCGGACGGCGAGGTGCGCCTCTTCTCGCGCGACCTCAACGACATCTCGCGCTCCTTCCCCGAGGTCGTGGCCGCCGGCCGCGCGGCACTCGGCAGACCCACCGTCCTCGACGGCGAGCTGGTCCCGTGGCGGGAGGGCAGCGTGCTCGACTTCGCCAGCCTGCAGACGCGGCTGGGACGGGTCGACCCGTCGGCGGAGCTGCTCGACCAGGTGCCGGTGGCCCTGGTCGCCTTCGACCTGCTGCACCACGACGGCCGCGACCTGCTCGAATCGCCGCTGCGCGAGCGACGGGCGGCGCTCGAAGCGCTCGACCTGCCGGAGCGCAGCGGCGAGCGGTTCCTCCTGGCGCGCCTGGCGACCGCGGCCGACGATGCCGCCGTGGAGCGCGCGTTCGACGATGCGCGTGAGCGCCACAACGAGGGGCTGATGGTCAAGGATCCGGCATCGGTCTACCAGCCGGGCCGGCGCGGGCTCGGCTGGCTGAAGCTGAAGAAGGCGCTTGCCACGCTCGACTGCGTGGTGGTGGGGGTCGAGTGGGGACATGGCAAGCGCAAGGGCGTCCTGTCCGACTACACGTTCGCGGTCCGCGCGTCCGACGAGCCGGGCGCCGAGCTCCTGACCATCGGCAAGGCCTACACCGGCCTGACCGATGCCGAGATCGCGACCATGACCGAGCACTTCAAGGGCATCACCCTGCGCGACTTCGGCCGCTACCGAACGGTGGTCCCCGAGGTGGTGGTCGAGATCGCATTCGACCGGCTGATGCGCTCGGCCCGCCACCGCTCCGGCTACGCGATGCGCTTCCCGCGCATCGTCCGCATCCGCGATGACAAGACGCCAGCCGAGATCGACACCATGGCGGGCGTCGATGCGCTGTTCGCGGCCCAGGCCACCGGCCGCATCCTGCTTGCGACCGGCGCGGGCGGCGAGACGGAGCGCATCGTGGCCATCGGCGAGGCCGGGGACGCTACCATCGGCGACGCATGACCGAACCCGAGCTTCCCGAGCACGTGGCCACCAACCGCGCCTACTGGGACGAGCAGGCGCCCGACTACGTCGCCAACGGCGAGGAGAGCTGGGCGCGCGACGAGCCGAAGTGGGGCATCTGGGGCATCCCCGAGGCCGATGTGCACGTCCTGCCTGACGATGTGAACGGCAGGGACGCCGTCGAGCTCGGCTGCGGGACGGCGTACGTCTCGGCGTGGCTCGCGCGGCGCGGCGCGCGCGTGACCGCCATCGACAACTCGCCGGCACAGCTCGAGACCGCCCGTCGCCTGCAGCGCGAGCACGGCCTCGACTTTCCGCTCGACCTCGGGAACGCGGAGACGACCCCCTACCCGGATGCGAGCTTCGACCTGGCGATCAGCGAGTACGGCGCCGCTCTCTGGTGCGATCCCTACGTCTGGATCCCCGAGGCGGCGCGCCTGCTGCGCCCCGGCGGCGAGCTCATCTTCCTCACCAACTCGGCGCTGTGCGTGATGTGCGTCCCCGAGACCGACGCCGAGGGACCGGCCACCGACCGACTCCTGCGGCCGTACTTCGGCATGCACCGCCAGGAGTGGCCGGAGGAGGACGGCATCGAGTTCCACATCGGGCACGGCGACTGGATCCGGCTCCTGCGGACCAACGGCTTCGAGGTGACCGACCTGCTCGAGCTGCGCCCCGGCCCCGGGGCCACGACCAGCTACCCGTGGATGAGCCTCGAGTGGGCCCGCCAGTGGCCGTCCGAAGAGGTGTGGAAGGCACGCAAGGTGGACCGATGAGCTTCGAGGGATTCACCGGCGGTGCGCCCCCGACATCGGTCGAGATCGACTGCTACACCGATACGTACCGGGTCAGCGGCTCGGTCGCCACCCGCTTCACGCGCGTCGGCGACATCGTCAACCAGGCGCCGGCGTCGCACCTCGCCGTCGAGCAGGCGACCATCAGCGAGTACGGTGCCCCGACCGCCACCATCTCCGCCCCGCAGGTGCTCGTCAGCGTCGACGAGATCCTGTTCATCGTGGTGCGAGGCACGACCGCGACCAGCAACCCGGAGATGCGGATTCCCAAGCGCGGGGTGAAGGCGCAGCTGGCCCTGCCACCGTTCCGGCTGACCGGCACCATCCACATCTCGCTCGGCAGCCGCCCGCTCGACGGGCTGCTCAACGCCAGCGATCGCTTCCTGCCGATGACCGACGTCGAGATCGGCTGTGCGATTCACGAGGAGCTGAACCGGACGGTGGACGCGATCGCCGTCCAGCGTCGTCGCGCGCAGCTCCTGCTGGTCGCCGACGACGAGCGTCCCGACGAGCTGCTGGCCGACGTCCTCGACGAGTCGACCGCCCAGGCCTGGTTCCGCCGCCGGGATCGCGACGCGCCGCCGGAATCGCCCGAGGGCTAGCGGCGCGGACCCTCGGCCTGGAGGCCCGCCGGACGGGCGGGGCTGGTGACGCTGGCCTCGCTCGCAACCATCACCGCCTCCGCGATGGCGACCACGCGCTGCGGGTCGAGGCGCCGGACGCGACCGATGCTGTTCGCCCACCACGGGGCGTTATCGGAGGTGACGACCTCGCCCTCTGGCTCCTCGAGCACGATCCGCGAATGCCCATACGGGAAGACCGGCGTGCCGACCACGGCCAGGTGGTCGTCGAGCTGGGTGGCGCGTGCCCATGCTCCCACCGCGCCGGCCACCGCCTCGGCGTCGAACGTCGGGTTGGTGCGGCACCGGATCCAGCCGCGTCGGGCGTCGCGGGTGTCGTATTCCCAGCCGCGGCCGCGGACCCGGTAGCGGCCGCGCCAGCGGCGGATGACGAGCGCGCGCACGCCGGCCGGACCGATGAGCAGGCCGGCGAGGTCGCGCGGCACGCCCGGCAGACGTGGCTGGACGATGAGCAACCAGGCGTCGTCGAAGGCGGGCGCCAGCAGCCGGCCAAGCTCGTCGCCGACCGGGGAGGCCGGGCGCCGCCGCACGACGCGCAGGAGCCACGCGAATCCGACGCCCAGGCCGAGAGCCGCGGCCAGGGCCAGCGGTCCGGCGGCCTGTGAGCCGGCCGGCAGGCGGATCGCGAGGACCGTCGCCAGCACGCCGACTCCGAGCATGACCAGCGAAAGCAGCAGCGGGCGCCGCGTGCCCTCGGGCGGCCGCGGACGGATCAGGCGCATCGAAGCACGGTCGCTGCTAGGCTCGATGTGTGGCACGGCACGTATCGGCGACGTTCATCGACCCGGCGCGCATGCGCGTCGAGGCGCGGGGCAGTCGCGGCATCGTGGCGATGGACTCGGGGCCGCCGGACGGCGACGGGTCGGCCATGTCGCCCCGGGAGGTGGTCCTCGCCGCGCTGGCCGGCTGCTCGTCGATGGACGTCGCATCGGTCATGCGCAAGAAGCGGCAGGTCATGGCGGCGTACACGATCGAGGTCGACGCCGAGGAGGCGACCGATTACCCGCAGCTGTACACGGCGATCACGGTCGAGCACCGCGTCAGCGGCGACGTCGAGATCGAGGCGCTGCGACGTGCGATCGAGCTGTCGGCAACGCGCTACTGCCCGGTCAGCGCGCTGCTGTCGAAGGGCGTCGAGATCGAGCATCGCTATCGCGTGACGCTGCCCGACGGCAGCCTGCGGACGGGACTCGTGGTGGTCACCGGTCCGGACGGTGCACGGCCGGGCTGATCGCCGCGCTCACGACGCCTGGCGGGCGGTGAGCGGCTCCTCGACGGCACCGAGGACGGCGCTCGTGAACTGGTCGATGTCGAACGGCTTGGGCACGACCGGACCGATGGGTGCCAGCTCGGCCAGCCGCTCACGGCTGGCGGCGCTGACGATGACGACCGGGATCCCCGGCCACGCGGAGCGCAGCAGCTCGGTGATGTCGCCGCCATCGCCATCGGGCAGCATGACGTCGACGATGAGCAGGTGCGGCAGTGCCATCTCCATCAGGTCGCCGAGCTCGATGATCCGCGTGCAGGTGACGACCGTGAACCCGAGGTCACGCAGGACATCGGCCTCGAGCGCGGCGATGTCCGGATCGTCCTCGAGGACATAGGCGCGCATCGGACCTGGCTCCTCCACTGGCGGGGGCGGGCTGATGGGGGCGGGGGTCGGCAGCTGATCACTCACGCAGACGAGTGTTCCGCATAGCGCGGGCCAGCGGCAATGGCCGGATTGGCCGGTGTTAGGGGTACCCCGCCGGTACCCTGGTCCCATGGCGAGCCGCTTGCGGCCGCGGTGTACCATGCTCGCCCGCACGGCGGTCGCAGGGCACGGCGGCCGACCTGACGCGGTGCAACGAGGCGCACGAGCAGCATCCATGGCACGCAGCATGTGGCGGGGGGCGATCCAGTTCGGCCTGGTGACGATCCCGGTCAAGCTCTACCTGGCGACCGAGAGCAGCAGCATCGGCTTCAACCTGCTCCACGCGAGCTGCCTCAACCGGATCCAGATGAAGGTGTACTGCCCCTACCACGACGAGGTCATCCCGCGGTCCGAGACCGTCCGTGGCTACGAGTGGAGCAAGGGCAAGTACGTCGTCGTCACCGAAGAGGACATCGACGCCGTCCCCCTCAAGACGATGCGCGCCATCGAGATCGAGATGTTCGTGCCGGCGAGCCGCGAGAGCGGCGCGCAGTTCGTGAAGCAGGCCTACTACCTGGAGCCGGAGGACGTCGGCGCCAAGGCCTTCTACCTGCTCAAGACCGTCCTGGCCGATGAGGGCAAGTCGGCGATCTGCAAGATCGTCCTGAAGGACCGCGAACAGCTGGCCGCGCTGAATCCGTTCAGCAGCACGATGCTGCTCACCACCCTGCACTGGCCGGACGAGGTGCGCTCGATGGAGGAGCTCAACCTGCCCGAGGAGCAGATGGAGATCAAGCCCGCCGAGCGCAAGATGGCGGAGCAGCTGGTGGCCTCGATGACCGGCGAGTTCGACGCCGACGACTACCACGACGAGTACCGCGCCGCGCTCATGGCGGTCATCGAAGCGAAGGTCGCCGGGGAGCAGCCGGTGGCGGCCGCCAAGGCCGAGCCGACCAAGATCACCGATCTGATGGCGGCCCTCGAGGCCAGCGTCGCGGCGGCGCGCGAGACACGACGTTCCGGCGAGCCGGCGGCCAGCAAGACGGCGGCCAGCAAGACGGCGTCCGGGAAGGCCGCGTCCGCCAAGGCGGGTGGCACGCGCGCCAGGGCGTCCGGGAAGGCGCAGGCGGAGGAAGCGGAGGCACCGGCCAAGCCGGCCCGGCGCCGCAAGACCGCCTAGCGCCGCGTGGACGGCGAGCAGCTTCCGCTCTCGATCCCCTCACACCCCGACCCCGACGCGCCGTCGCGCCTCCCGGCGCGCGTGGTGCCGATGCAGCCGACACGCGGCGATGCGCCGTTCGACTCAGACGAGTTCCTGTTCGAGCCGTGGTGGCCGGGGGCACGTGCGTGGCTCTTCGTCGAGGAGGGACGGCTCCGCCTCCGCACCCAGGGCCTGGCCGACGCGCTGGCCGCTGTCCCCGAGCTGCGCGGCATGGCCTCTGGCATCCATACCGATGGCGCCGTGGTCGAGGGCACGCTGCTCGTGCTCGACGCCGCCGGCCGGCCGGATCCGGACCTGCTGCGGGCGCGACTCGAGGCCGGGGAGTGGGTCGGATCGCCGGCGTTCGTGGCGACCGACCTGCTGTGGGATGCGTACACCCCCCAGGGCCGACGGCCGTTCCGGGCGCGTCGCGCCCGCCTCGACGCGGTGCTGCCGCCGAGCGACACGATGGTGGTCGGGCGTGGCTACCCGCGGGAGGGCATCCTCGTCGCGGAGGCGCTGGCCTCACTGGGCATCGAGGCTTTGTCGGCCCGGCGCCTGGATGCCCGGCACCGGGCCGGCGCGGCCGGCGACGCGTGGCTCCGCGTGCCGGTGACCCCGGCGCCCGACGTCAGCCAGCGGCCGACGCTGGCGCTCATCCTCCGCCTCCCCCTGGAGTGACGAGCAGCGGCCCCAGGTACCACGGGTAGGGGACCGGTCCCAGCAGCCGCTCCGCACCGCTAACCAGGCCGTCACGTGGATAGATCCGGAACGAGCCGATGTCGTAGGTCAGGCCGGGAGGCGCGGGGTCGATCCGGGTCTCGGGCGCCACGAGGAGCGACCCACGGATGACGGCGCCGATCCGTCGCGCCGGGTTGGGATCCTCGCCCCAGCTCCAAGCCACCAGGGCGGTGAGGTCCCAGGTCAGCAGGTCGTGGGGGCTGGCGCGCTGCGCCGCGGCCAGCGCCTCGTCAGAGGCGGTCCGGTCGCCGGCCATGCGGGCCGCCACCGCGCGGACGATGGGCGCCTCGTAGTCGGTGGGCTCGATCGGCTCGCCCGCGACACGGCGCGCGACGAGGAGGTTGAGCTGCGCGGTGGCGGGGTCGATCGCCGCCATGGGCTCGTCGCCGACGTCCACGGGCCTTGGCCACGGCAGCTCGATGGCGGTCCGCAGGTTGGTGAGCAGCGACAGCCGGTAGGTGGCGTCGGCGGTCGTCGTGTCGCCCAGCGCACCGGCCACGAGGGCGGCATTCGCCAGCTCGACGCCGAACGGATCGGCACGATCCCGGGCCGCACCGGCAGCGAGGCTGGCGCACGTCCCGTCGCCGGCCGCCAGGCAGAGCAGGGCGAGGTTCGTCCATGAACGCCCGTCGCCTGGATTGCGCGCCACCGCTTCCCGTGCGGCCGCGAGCGCCAGTGGCCGATCCCCGGCCGCATCGGCCGCCACGGCCAGTGCCTTCGGCGTCGCCGGATGCCATGGGTCGAGTACCGCCGAGCGCCGAAGGCCGCTGACTGCCCCACCCACATCGCCATCGGCGAACCGATCGACCGCGCCGCGATAGGCGATGCCCGCCGCATCGCCCGCGATCCAGGGCACCGCGATGGCCAGCAGCCCGACCGCCAGCGGAGCGAGCAGGCGCGGGGGCGACTGCAGCGACGCCCAGCGCACGGCGCCCGCATCGGTCAGTGCGAGCGCCGCCAGGAGGACGAGGAGCAGGTTGAAGTTGGGAATGAAGGTGAGATCCTCGAACAGGCCGCCCACGGCCAGGCCCAGCAGAGCCGCCCCCGCCACCCGCCCGACGGTGCTCCGCGCGCGCCACGGCCCAGCCACCCAGAACAGCGCGACCACCAGCGCCACCCCGGCCGCCAGGCCCAGGAGGCCGGCGTCTCCCAGCAGGCCCAGCGGCAGGTTGTGGGAGTGCGGCTGGCGGGCCGGGAACGAGAGCGCCTCGGCCGCCGCCTGGCGCGCGTAGGGCATCGTCCCGGGCCCGATCCCGAGCAGCGGGTCGACGCTCCAGGCGGCGAGCGTGTCGCGCCACAGGTCGATCCGGTAGGCCAGCGATCCGATGGCGGTCAGGCGTGGTGCGACGAGCAGGGCGGCGATACCGATGCCTCCCGCGACTGCCCCGGCCAGCGCGATGTCGCGCGGCGCCCACGCACGCGACAGCCAGTGCCGCGGCGCCCAGCCGCCTTCCGGACGCACGCGTCGCAGCTCACCGGCGGCCAGCGCCACCACCGCGACGCCGATCGCGATCCACGCCGACCGCGACCCCGACAGCACGACGAGCGGCACCCCGACCACCGCCAGCGCGAGCTGGACCCGGCGCCGGAGCCGTGGATCGGCGATGAGCAGCGTCAGCGGCGCGGCGGCCAGGAGCATGAACGGCGGCGTGGCCACCGACCCGAACGGCGTCCCCTCCGCGCCGATGCGGATCGGCGGCAGCAATGTCGGGGCGTCGACCAGGAACCAGCCGGCGCGCCGCCACAGCATCACCGCCAGCGACCCGGCCGCCAGGCCGGTCGTCGGCACCAGCACGGCCAGCGCCGCCCACGCCGGCCGGTGCTGGAGGACGACGAGGGCCACGGGCAGCATCGCCGCCGTGGCGAGGATGGCGCCCAGTGCGCGCGCCGCCAGGCCCGCGTTCTGCGCGGACAGCGTGGCGATGGCAATCGCCGCCAGCAACGCGAGGATGGGCAGGTCGAGCCGGGTGCGGGGCAGCGCCGCGCCGCGGAGGGCCAGGGCACCCAGCCCCAGGACGGCGCCGAGCGCGAACAGGTGGAGCAGGAGCTGGAAGCGCCCGTCCCACAGCGCGCCGTCCCAGCCGACATACGCGAACGTGGCGGTGCCGGCACCCAGCGCCAGCAGCTCGGCGGCGCGCCGCGGCGACAGGGTCAGTGCCGCGCCCCCTCCGCGGTGCCCGCCAACGCCAGTGCGTGCTCGAGCTTGGACCGTTCGTCGGCGACCAGCCCGGGACGCGCGGCGAGCGCGGCGGCAAGGCCGTCGAGCAGCTGCTCGTCGCTCCCCGTGGCCAGCTCCAGCTCGACCGCCCCGAAGCTTCCCAGCCGCTCCCCGTGGTGCAGCACCGTGACGTCGTCGAGGGAGAGGGTTCCGATCCGCTTGCCGTCGACCAGCACCGCGCGCTCGAGACGCCGCTGCTCCAGCATGACCCGCGGGAGCAGGTCGTCCCCGTCCCGCAGCCGGTCGAGCAGGTCTCGCGCCCCCGACGCCGGCCACGACGCGGGATCCGGGTCGTCGATGGCCGGTCCCTCGACCTCGGGACGGCGGTGCAGGGCCCCCGCGGCGGCCGCGGACGGTCCCTTGAGCGAGACGAAGGTGCGAGACGCCCCCGCCACCCGCCGCGT
>JAICQM010000208.1 GCA_025937875.1 Chloroflexota bacterium | reverse complement strand
GGCCTGATCCACCTCCAGCGCCGCAACGCGCGCGGGGCGCGCAACAAGCTCGCCGAGGGCCTCGCCAAGCTGCAGCCCTATGCGCCCAAGCACCGCGGCATCGTCGTCAACGAGCTGCTGGGCACCGGCGCGCGCATCCTCGACGACCTGCGGGGTGGGCAGATCCCGTACCTGATACCGCCCACCATCAAGGAAGCCGAGCTCGACGAGCGGCGCGACTTCGACCGATGAGCGACCGGGCCGGTCAGCGCGTCGAGCACGACTCGATGGGTGAGGTCCTCGTCCCGGCCGACGCCCTGTGGCGCGCGCAGACCCAGCGCGCGGTGGAGAACTTCCCGATCTCCGGCCTGCGCCTCGAGCGCGCCCAGATCGCCGCCCTGGGACGCATCAAGGGCGCAGCGGCCACGGTGAACGCCGCGCTGGGCGTCATCGAGGCCGACATGGCCGAGGCCATCGCCGGCGCCGCCGACGAGGTCGCCCGTGGCGAGCACGACGACCACTTCCCGATCGACGTCTACCAGACCGGCTCCGGCACCAGCTCCAACATGAACGCCAACGAGGTCATCGCCACGCTGGCCACGCGGCGGCTGGGGCGCGACGTGCATCCGAACGACCACGTCAACGCCAGCCAGTCGAGCAACGACGTCTTCCCGTCCAGCATCCACCTCGCCGCCACCGAGGCCGTGGTGCGCGACCTCGTCCCGGCCCTCGATCACCTGGCCACCGCGCTGGAGACCAAGGCCACCGAGTTCGCCGACGTCGTCAAATCAGGCCGCACGCACCTCATGGACGCCACGCCGGTGACCCTGGGCCAGGAGTTCGGCGGCTACGCGGCCCAGGTCCGGATGGGGATCGAGCGGCTGGAGGCCACACTGCCGCGCGTCGCTGAGCTGCCGCTGGGCGGCACCGCGGTCGGGACCGGCATCAACACCCCGGCCGGGTTCGCCGCCCGGGTCATCGACGAGCTGCGCGATCGCACCGGACTGCCCTTGACCGAGGCCCGCGACCACTTCGAGGCACAGGGTGCGCGCGACGCCCTGGTCGAGCTCTCCGGCCAGCTGCGGACGATCGCCGTCAGCCTGACGAAGGTCGCCAACGACATCCGCTGGATGGGCTCCGGGCCGCGAGCCGGCCTCGCCGAGATCAACCTGCCCGACCTCCAGCCCGGGAGCAGCATCATGCCCGGCAAGGTGAACCCGGTGATGGCCGAGGCGCTCCTGATGGCCTGCGCCACCGTCATCGGCCACGACGCCACCGTCGGGTGGGCCGGCGCATCGGGCAACTTCGAGCTCAACGTCATGCTCCCCGTCCTGGGCCGCAGCGTCCTGGAGTCGATCCGGCTGCTGTCGAACGCGTCGCGCCTGTTCGCGGACAAATGCGTGAGCGGCATCACCGCCAACGCGGATCGGGCGCGCGAGTTCGCCGAAGGGTCGCCGAGCATCGTGACACCGCTCAATCGGTACATCGGCTACGAGGAGGCGGCCAAGGTCGCCAAGCAGGCCCTGTCGGAGCGCAAGACGATCCGCGACGTGGTCATCGAGCGCGGCTACGTGCGCGACGGCAAGCTCACCGAGGCCCAGCTGGACGAGGCGCTCGACGTCCTGGGCATGACGCGCCCTCCCAGCTAGCTGCCCACCAGGCGTTTGCGCCCACGGCAAACACTGGTCAAGTTGACCCCGCGCCGGGTCCCAACCTGACCGATTTCTGCGCCCCGACGCAAATCCCGGCCAACTTGGCCGGTCTGCGGGACCCAAGTTGACCACTGTTTGCGCCCACGGCAAACCAGCGCAGCCCGGACGCAAAGACGCCGGCCCGTTGCCGGGTCGGCGTCCTCACTCGACCGTCGCGATGGGAGTGCCACTACTTCAGCCCCGTATGACTACGAAACGTTGCCCATCGCGACGGGTCTTCACTTGTATCCCCATCCTGCCCGCGCGAAGCGTGCCGCGGTAGGGTCAGATGTCCCGGCTGAGCCGGGATACCTCGGCGCGTACAATTCGGTCCTCGATCCAGCCAAGCCCGATGCGCGCGCACGAGCGCGCGACGCCCCGCTCCAAGGAGACCAATCCCGCCGTGCCCACCACGTACCGCAACCTGATCGCCGGGGAGTGGCGCGATGCCGCCTCCGGCCGCACGTTCACCAGCGTCAGCCCCGCCGACCACGACGACGTGGTGGGCGAGTTCGCGGCCTCCGGCCCGGCCGACGTCGACGCGGCGGTGGCCGCGGCCATCAAGGCCTACCCCGCCTGGAGCGGCATGCCGGCCCCGAAGCGCGGCGAGATCCTGTTCCGCGTTGCCCGCCTGCTGGCCGAGCACAAGGAGGAGCTCGCGCGGCTCATGACGCGCGAGATGGGCAAGGTGCTGCCCGAGGCCCGCGGCGACGTCCAGGAAGCCATCGATGTCGCGTACTACATGGCCGGCGAGGGGCGGCGCCTCTTCGGCCAGACCGTCCCGTCGGAGATGTCCGACAAGTTCGCGATGACCATTCGGAGGCCCATCGGGGTGGTGGGCATCATCACGCCCTGGAACTTCCCGGTCGCCATCCCGGCCTGGAAGCTGTTCCCGGCGCTCATCTGCGGCAACACCGCCGTCATCAAGCCCGCCTCGGACACGCCCGCCTGCCTGGTCCGCTTCGTCGAGCTGCTCAGCGAGGGCGGCATCCCGGACGGGGTCGTCAACGTCGTGACCGGGTCGGGCGGCGACGTCGGCAACGCGATCGTCGAGCACCCGGACGTCCGCCTCATCTCCTTCACCGGCCATACCGATACCGGCGTCGAGATCAGCACCCGTGCGGCCAAGACCCTCAAGCGCGTCAGCCTGGAGCTTGGTGGCAAGAACCCGATCGTCGTCTGGGAGGACGCCGACCTCGACCTGGCACTGGACAGCGTCGTGTGGTCCGCCTTCGGCACGTCCGGCCAGCGCTGCACGGCCGCGTCGCGGCTCATCGTCCATCGGTCCGTCCACGACGAGTTCGTGGGTCGCCTGCGCGACCGCGTCGCGAAGCTGGTCCTGGGTGACGGCCTCGACGAGAAGACCGATGTC
>JAICQM010000200.1 GCA_025937875.1 Chloroflexota bacterium | reverse complement strand
CCAGGGCACGTTCGACGCGCTCGCCCTCGTGGCCGGTGACCACGACCCGGTGCTCGATCCCGGCGCGCGCCAGGGCGTCGAGGACGTGCTCGATCATGGGTCGCCCGGCGAGCGGGTGCAGGACCTTGGGGAGCGATGAGCGCATCCTCGTCCCCTGGCCGGCGGCCAGGACGATGGCGGCAGTGATCACGAGGCGCGCATCGTATCGGCGGGTCGGACAGGGGTCAACCGGACGCACCCTCGCCGGCGAGCGCGATCATCTCGATCTCGACGAGCGCGTTGCGGGGCAACGTCCGCACGGCGACCGTCGAGCGGGCCGGGTATGGCTCGGGCATGCGGCGCGCATAGACCTCGTTCACGGCTCCGAAGTCGCCCATGTCGGCGAGGAAGATCGTCGTCTTGAGGACGCGGTCGAAGCCGGTGCCGGCGGCGCCCAGCACCGCTTCCAGGTTGGCCAGCGCCCGCTCCGCCTGGGCGCCGACCCCGTCCTCCAGCTCGCCGGTTGCCGGATCGGTGCCGACCTGGCCGGCGGTGAAGACGACGCCGTTGGCCTCCACGGCCTGGCTGTAGGGTCCGATGGCGCCCGGCGCGGCGTCGGTGCTGATGCTTCGTCGCTTGCTCATGCGGCGATGCTAGCCGCCGCGGCCCGCATCGCGCTGGCCGTGGCGCGCAGGCCGGCGCGCGCCAGGCGCGACACCACGCTCGCCGCCCGGTCCGGGCCGTCGACCACGGCGAAGAGGGTCGGGCCGCTTCCCGTCAGTCGCGGCACGGCGCCTGCGGCGAGGACGAGGGCCATCAGGTCGTCGAGCTCGGGCCGCAGTCGGCGCGCCGCGGGTAGCAGATCGTTGACGCCATCGGTCAGCGCCTCCGCCACGCCGGATGGAGCGCCTGCCGACCAGTCGGCGGGACGCGTCGCCGCGAACGTGGCAGGCGTCGACATCTCGAACGGCGGATGGACCAGGATGATCGTCCCGGCCACCGGCTCCAGCGGCGCCACGAGCTCGCCGATGCCGGTCACGCGCGCCGCGGCGACCGCGGCGGCGAAGTACGGCACGTCGGCGCCGATCACCGCCAGGGCGGCGTGATCCCCCTCGTCGCCGGCATCCCGCCAGCGACGGCCGAGCCGCCAGCCCGCGGCGGCGTCCGACGACCCGCCGCCGAGCCCGGCCGCGACGGGGATCCGCTTCTCGAGCGTGAGGCAGGCCAGCGCGTCGTCGGGCGAGGCTCCCAGCCCGGCCTCCAGGCCGCGCCAGGCGAGGTTGGCGTCGGGGCGCACCGGGACACCGGGCACGGGGTTCCCGGCGGGATCAACGACGCGCAGACCGGAGCAGCCGGGCATGAGCAGCAGGCGGTCGGCGAGGTCGATGAGGACCAGGATCGAATCGAGCTCGTGGTAGCCGTCGTCACGGCGCCCGACGATGCGCAACGCCAGGTTGAGCTTGGCCGGCGCCTCGAGTTGGAGCGGGATCACAGGCGATCCGCCAGCGCGCCGGCCAGGCAGGCCCATTCGCCGACGCTGAGCGTCTGCGGGCGCCGCTCGGGATCGACGGCGCAGGCTGCGAACGCGCCGTCGAGTGAGGCGCGCTCGACGGGAAGCTGGCGTCCGAGACCGTTGTGGATCTGCTTGCGCCGCTCGCGGAAGCCGGCCTGCACGACGCGGATGAACCGTTCGCGCGCCTCGCCGGCCGCGACCACCGGTGCCTCGCGGCGCCGGAGGCGCAGGACCGCCGAATCCACCTCGGGCGCGGGCTCGAAGGCGCCGGCGCCGACGCGCGCCACGACTTCGGCCGTGGCCACGTTCTGCGCGAACGCCGAGAGGTAGCTCATCTGGCCGGGTGGAGCGGCGACGCGCTCGGCGACCTCGGCCTGTACCAGCATCACGATGAGCCCCGGGGGGTCCTCCGCGCCCAGGAACGCGTGGAGCAGCGGGCTGGTGATGTGGTACGGGATATTGGCCACCACCTTGTAGTCGCCCTCCCCACCGAGGTCGCGGGGGTGGAGCGTCAGCGCATCGGCCTCGATCAGGTCGAAGCCGGGCACGCCGCCCAGCTCGCGCCGCAGCCAGCCGGCCAGCTTCGGATCGAGCTCGACCGCGGTGACCGTGGCGCCGGCCGCGAGCAGGCGGCGGGTGAGCACGCCGAGCCCGGGACCGATCTCCACCACCCGGTCACCCGGCCGGAGCTCGGCTGCGGCCACGATCGCATCCAGCGCCTCGGGGTCGGTGAGGAAGTGCTGCGACAGGCTCTTTCGCGGCCGCAGGCCCTCCGCGCGCAGGAGGCGGCGCAGCTGGCCGGGCGTGGGCGGCGCCAGACGCTCCGGGGCGAGGGGATCTGTCACGACAGCCACGGCAGGGCGAGGTTGGGGATCGCCTCCAGCGAGGGATCGGCCCGGTCCCCGGCGACAAAGCGGAAGCCGGCCGCGGCACCGATCATCGCGCCGTTGTCGGTGCACCATGCGGGCGGCGGAACGAGCAGGTCGAGGCCCTCGGCCGCCAGCCGCTCGCGCAGGACGCGGCGCAATGCGCCGTTGGCGGCCACGCCACCGCCGAGCGCCACCGCACCCACCCCGTGCGCCACCGCCGCGGCGAGCGTCTTGGTGGCCAGCGCGTCGACGACCGCCTCCTCGAACGCGGCCGCCAGGCCATCGACCGGGATCGGCGCCCCCCGCTCGCGGTAGCCCGCCACCTCGCGCAGCACGGCGGTCTTGAGGCCGCTGAACGAGAAGTCATACGGCCCATCGGTGCGGGCGCGCGGGAAGCGGGTCACCGGTGCCGCGTCGACGGCGGCGGCGGAGATGGCCGGCCCACCCGGATATGGCAGGCCGAGCAGCCGCCCCACCTTGTCGAACGCTTCGCCCGCCGCATCGTCGACGGTCTGGCCCAGCAGCGCATACCGCCCGTGGTCGTGCATCAGGACCAGCTGGGTGTGCCCGCCACTGACCACCAGGCACAGCAGCGGGAATTCCGGCTCCGGCGGGAGTGGAGCTGCGGCGTCGACATCGGTCAACCAGTTGGCGTAGATGTGGCCCTCGATGTGGTTGACGCCGACAAGGGGCAGGTCGTGGGCGACGGCCAGCGCCTTGGCCACGTTGACCCCGACCAGGAGCGACCCGATGAGGCCCGGCCCGTACGTGACGGCCACCGCGTCCAGCCCCTCCCAGCCGCCGGCCTCGTCGAGGGCCGCCTCGAGGGTGGGGATGATCCAGCGCAGCTGCTGGCGGGCGGCCACCTCGGGCACGATGCCGCCGGTCGCGGCATGGAGCGCGATCTGGGTCGCGACCTGGTTCGT
>JAICQM010000223.1 GCA_025937875.1 Chloroflexota bacterium | reverse complement strand
TGGAGGGCGCCGAAGCTGACCGGGCCGGTGCGCACCGCCCAGTGGGCGCCGGAGTCGAACGCCACCACGCCGAGCTGGTCGGTCGCGGTGAGGGCATCGGCAGCGCGCAGGATCGCCTCCTTGGCGATGTCGACCTTCTCGAAGCCGCGCGTCTGCTGGCCGCCTGCGCCCATCGTGTCGCCGGTGCAGTGGCAGTCGGCCATGCTGCCCGACTTGTCGACCACCGCCACCAGCGCCACGTCCGGGGAACGGTCGCGGTCGCGGACCGTCATGTACACCGGCAGCGTCTCCTCCAGCGGGGAGTCGAGGTAGCCGCCGGCCCCGAACGAGGAGCGTCCACCGAGCATGACCAGCCCCTTGCCCAGGTCGCGGACGTACACCTGGAGCGATTGCATCGCCGCCTCGCCCAGCGCGTCGGCGGGGACGTTGTCGAGGACCACCGCGTCGTACCCGGCGAGGGTCGCGATCGATGACGGGACGCCGGTGGTGGGCACCACCGTCACCTGCTGGCGGGCCGCGGCCAGGGCGTCGACGAGGTCGGCGGCGCGGGCGGCGTCATCGGTCGCCAGGAGGACCTGCGGCTCGCCGGTGACAAGCGTGTAGGCATCGGCCGCGTTGTTCTCGGTGAAGTGGTCGTCGGCTGGCTCCAGGATGGCGCGGAAGACGTGAAACCCGGCCTCCTCGGCCCGCACGCTGACGGTTTCGCTGGTCGTGCCGGGCTCGAGGTCGAGCTCGCGGGTGGCGATGGTGGCCCCATCCGCGAGCAGGCGCAGGGTGGCGGCGGTGGCGATCGTGGAGCGCACGCGAACCGTGACGTCGATCGTCTCGCCCACCCGCGCCCCGTCCGGCGCGTCAACGCCGTCCACCAGCGCCTCGCCGTACGTGTCGCCGGACGGTAGCGCCACGTCGAGCCGGATGCCCGCGCTCGATGCGGCCAGCACCGCCTGCTGCGCGGCGCCGCCCGTGTCGTTGCCGTCGCTGAGCAGCAGCAGCCGGCGCTGCGTGCCGGCCGGGAAGATGGCGCTCGCCAGCCGGATCGCGGCCCCGATGTCGGTCGCGCCGACCACCGGCACCGACTCCGGCTCGCCGAGCTCGTCGATCGCCGACGGCAGCCGGTCGACGAGCGCGTTGGCACCGAACACGACGACGCCCGCCATATCGCCCTCCGGCATCTCCCTGACCGATGCGCGGGCGAAGGCCACCAGGTCGTCCCGCGTGGTGTCCACCATCGACGCGCTCCCGTCGACCAGGAACACCACGCTCAACCGATCCGCCGGCAGTGCCAGCCGCGCCCCGGCCAGCACGCCCACCAGGCACGCCACCAGGACGAGCCGAATCACGAGCGACGCCATCCGCCGGCCGCGGGGCAGGGCGCGCGAGGCGACCAGCCAGGTACCGATGACCAGCGCCGCCGCCGGCAGCGCCAGCCACAACCAGACCGGCTCGGCGAAGGCCAGCGGCATCTAGCGGCCCCTCCCGGTCGTGCCGCCAGCGACGCGCGGGGCGGCGGCCGGCGGGCGACGGCCAAGGGCGCGCGCCAGGCTGCGTCGCGTCGGCCGGTGGAAGAGCACCCACTCCACGGCGAGCAGCAGCAGGGCGGCCAGCGCCAACGGCCAGAACCACTCGGCACGAGCGGCGTTGTCCGGCGGCGCGGCGCCCGGATCTGACGAGCCCATCTCGCTGATGCGGCGCGGGTCGCCGGGCGCGACGTCAGACTCGTCGCCGGAGAACAGGTTCACCGCCGTCCTGCCCAGGCGCGTGCCCGCCTCGCCGCTCGACCACAGCTCGCGGATGCCCACCGTCGCGGCGCCGGGCAGCGTGGCCTGCCCGCCGACGAGCTGGACGTCGCTGGTGACCGCCGCCCCGCCGGCCGGGGTGTCGACCAGGTGCAGGCCGGTGATCGCCGGGTCGACCCGCAGGCTGAGCGACTCGCCCAGCCGGACCGACGGCGGCAGGACCCCGTCGCCGAGCGGCACCACCGCGTCGACGAGGTTGCTCATGAGGAGCGGGAACGCGACCTGGAGCGGCAGGTCCGTCTCGCCGATGTCGAAGCCGATGAGACCCACGCCGCGTCCCTCGACGCTCCCCACCGCCACCAGCGGCCGCCCGCCGGCGGTGTTCACCGCGGCGCGCAGCCCGTCGGCGAGCTCGATTTCCGGCGCACGGCCGATATGAACCGTGGTGAGGTCCACGTAGCGCAGCAGCGGGTCGTCGGGGTCGGTGGGGGCGATGGCCGGCGCCTCGACGTCCGCGCCCACGGTCCCGAAGATGCCGTTGTCCTCCGGCCCCACGTACAGCGCCGGCAATGCGGGCGCGTCGTCGGGCACGAAGCCGTCAAACACGACCAGCCCGTATGGCGTGCCCGCCTCGTCCGCCTCGGCGAGGGCGTCCTCGTAGCCGTCGGCCTCGACTCCGTACAGCTCGAGGCGCGGCAGCAGGGCCAGCGCGTTCTCGAGGTACGCGTTGCCGTCGCTGACGAGCAGCGTGCGCAGCAGCGCCGCGGAGGGAACGATCGCCACCGCCCGGTCGTCGACGCTGAGCGCGTCGGTCCCGGCCAGCCGGGCCTCGACGACTTCTGCCGCCGGCGGCACCGAGCCGATGATCGCCTCCGAGCGCTGGGTGGCCGGGATGGCCAGGTCGCGGGCATCGACCAGCGCACCGTCGGCGTAGATCTCGAGGCGGCGGCTGACGTCGGCCCCGGCATGGTTGGTGACCGCCACGAACAGGTCGAGCTGCGCCCCGCCCGAGCGTCGCACCACCGAGAGGGCGGAGACGGCCTGGTTGGCATCGGTCTCGCCGACGCGCTCGA
>JAICQM010000210.1 GCA_025937875.1 Chloroflexota bacterium | reverse complement strand
CCGGCAACCGGCTCGGCGCGATATTCGGCTGGCTCATGGGTTCGTTGGGCGGCGCATCGTGGGCCGACCTGGCGCTCGCGACGCCGCTGGTGGTCGTGGCCGCCCTGCTGCTGCTGGCCCGATGGCGCCGCCTCAACCTCCTCCTCCTCGGCGACGGACCCGCCGCGCACCTGGGCCTGGACGTCGAGCGCGAGAAGCTGCTGCTCACCGGGCTGGCGACGCTCGCCACCAGCGCGGCCGTGGCGGTGGCGGGCACGATCGGCTTCGTGGGCCTGGTGGTGCCGCACCTGCTGCGGCTGGCGCTGGGACCGGATCACCGGCTGCTGCTGCCCGCGTCGGCGCTCGGCGGGGCGGCGCTGCTGGCGCTGGCCGACACCGGGGCGCGTCTGGCGGGCGGCGTGCCGGTGGGTATCGTCACCGCCCTGCTGGGTGCGCCGTTCTTCCTGATCCTGCTGCGCCGCACACGGGCCCTCGGCGCATGAGCGCGGCCGTCGCCCCCGTCGTCGAGGCGCGCGATGTGGCCTTCGCCTTCCGGCCGGCACGGCCGGTGCTGCGCGGCGTGCACCTCGCCGTCCGCCCCGGCGAGCTGGTCGTCCTGCTCGGCACCAACGGCAGCGGCAAGACCACGCTCCTGCGCCTGCTGGCCGGCACGCTGCGTCCGGATCGGGGCGCGGTGCTCCTTGGCGGGCGCCCGGTGGGGGACTGGCGGCGCCTCGACCTGGCACGCCGGGTAGCGGTGCTGCCGCAGCACCTGGACCTGCCCGCCGGCTTCCGGGTCGCCGAGGTGGTCGAGATGGGGCGCACCCCGCACGCGCGCAGCTGGTTCAGCGCCTCACCCGGCGACGAGGAGGCGGTCGACCGGGCGCTGCGCGAGGCCGATGCCTCCGACCTGGCCCATCGGCCCGTGGACGAGCTGTCCGGTGGCGAGCGGCAACGGGTGCTGGTGGCCATGGCGCTGGCCCAGGAGCCGGAGCTGCTGCTCCTCGACGAGCCGACGCTGCACCTCGACCTGGCCCATCAGATCGCCCTGCTGCGGACGGTGCTGCGGCTGTGCCGCGCCGGCCTGGCTGCGGTGGCCGTGCTCCATGACCTCTCGCTGGCCATGCTCGCCGATCGCGTGGCGGTGCTCGACCAGGGAGTCGTGCGCGCGGATGGCGCGCCGGGCGAGGTGCTGACGCCAGCACTGGTCCGCGACGCCTTCGGCGTATCGATGGCCGTGGCGACCGATGCCGAGGGGGCCAGGCACCTCGTCCCGCGCTGAGCTGCTAGTAGCTCTCGCCGCGCTCAGGCTTGACCGGCGGCGGCTCATCAGACATTTCGAGGTCGACCTGCTCCGACCCGTCGGGGCGCAGCGAACGATGCACCCGGATGTGCGGGTGCGTGTCGTCGACGAGCTGCTCCTTCTCGATGGTGACCATCGTGCCCTCCGGTACGTCCTCCAGCTGCTCCACCTCGGGCAGTGCGGCGTTCGGCACGGCGCGGAAGAGGAGATAGCTGACGAAGACGTTGACGACCGCGATGATCGGGATCCCGAACAGGGCGCCCCACACGCCGGCCACCGTCGACCCGACCAGCAATCCGACCAGGACGAGCAACGGGTGCAGCCCCAGCGCGTCCCGCATGAGCCGCGGCTGGAGCCAGTTGACGAGCGTGGTCTGGACCACGAGCAGGATGAGGGCAACCGGGATGAACCACGGGGTGTAGATGAGCGCAGCGGCAATGGGCGGGATGAGCGCCAGTGGCGGCCCGAAGAACGGGATGAGCATGAGGATCGACGACAGCGTCGCGACCAGGAACAGGAACGGAATCCCGAAGATCGTCCCCACCAGCGCGACGAGGATGGCCTGGATGACGGCCAGGATGAGCTGTGCCCGCAGGAAACCGCCAAAGGCCCGTGCCACCGAACGCTCGAGGATGTCGAGCTCGTCGGTGTAGCGGCGCGGGATGGAGCGGTTGATCTTGTCGAGGATGCGACGCGAGTCGACGACCATGTAGAGCGACAGGATGAGGATCAGCACGAGCGACCCGACGGCCGCCAGCGTCACCCCGGCGATGGCTTCGATCTGCTCGAAGAGCTGCCCGCCCAGCTCGCCCACCTGCTCCCGCAGGGTGCCGAACATCTGCACCAGGTCGAGCTCGAGCCGGCCGATCTGGAGCGACTCCTGCCAGCTGGCAAGCGTGGCGGCGATCTCGGCCGCCTTGGTCGGGAAGGTATCGGTGAGCTCGGTGAGCTGCTGGGTGATGGCCGCGCCGGTGTAGAACAGGACGAAGCCCAGGCCGACGAGGGTGACGGCGTACACGATCGCCGCCGCGAGACCACGCCCGTACGGCAGGCGCTCGTCGAGCCAGTTGACGACCGGGCTCATGACGAACGCCAGCAGCCAGGCCAGGAACAGGATCAGGATGATGCCGCTGAAGCCCGACAGCGCCTCCCACAGGAACTGGCCGACCAGGACGGCGAAGAGCGCCGTCCCGGTGACGAGGAACGCGATCAGCCAGCGACGTTCGCGCGGACCCAGGCCGATCGTCTCGCGCGACGTCATGCTCAGGCGCGCCCCCCTCGGGACGGACCGATGCCCACCGCCTCGCGCACCTCGGCCATCGTGGCGTCGATGATCGGGCGCACCTTGGCGCGACCCGCGGCGAGCACCTCTTCGACGAGGCCGGGCTGGGCGGCCAGCTCGGCGCGCCTGGCCCGCATCGGCTCGAAGAAGGCGATGATCCGCTCCGCCAGCAGCTGCTTGGTCTCGACGCAGCCGGTGCGCGCGGTGCGCTCACCGTCCTGGATCTGGAGGAAGTCGCCGCCGAAGAAGCGGTGCAGGTTGCCGCACACGTTGCAGACTTCGGGCCGGCCAGGGTCGGTGCGCTTGATGCGCATCGGGTCGGTCACCATGCTCATCACCAGCCGCCGGATCTCGTCGGGCTCGGCGAAGATCGGGATCGTGTTGCCGGCGCTCTTGCTCATCTTGGCCTGGCCGTCGATCCCCAGCACCGTCGGCGCATCGGTGAAGACCGGCTCCGGCTCGGGAAAGATCGGT
>JAICQM010000139.1 GCA_025937875.1 Chloroflexota bacterium | reverse complement strand
GGATGACGCCAGGCCTCCGGCCCGCAACCCGTGGGATGCGACCCGGGCCACGGGTGGATCGAGCTCCGGCTCGGCGGCCGCCCTGGCGGCCGCGCTGTGCAGCGGCTCCTACGGCAGCGATACCGGCGGCTCGATCCGGGCGCCGGCAGCCTACTGCGGCGTGGTCGGCCTCAAGCCCTCGCAGGGCCTGGTCAGCCGCAGTGGTGTGACCATGCTGTCCTGGTCACTGGACCATGTCGGACCGATGGCGCGGCGCGTCGCCGACGTCGCCCTCCTGCTCCAAGCCACCGCCGGGCACGATCCGGCCGACTCCACGTCGGCGGCACGACCTGTTCCGGACTGGGCTGCGTCCATGGAGGGTGGCCTGGCGGGCGTCCGGGTCGGGGTCCCGACCTCGGTCATCGACGACTCCGGCGCCACCGAGGAGATGGTGCACGCCTTCGACAGCGCCGTGAGCGCGCTCGAGGACCTGGGAGCTGCCGTGCATCCGATCGAGCTGCCGCTCATGGAGCACCTTGACGGCATCTTCAATCCGATCATGTTCGCGGAAGCCGCCTCTTACCACGAGGCCACGCTCCGTTACGGACGGCACGGGCGGGGCTTCACCCAGCGCGCGCTCCAGGGATTCCTGTACACGGCGGTGGACTACGTCCAGGCCCAGCGCGGGCGGCGCCGGCTCGTCGAGTCGGTGCGGGCGCGCATGGCCGATGTCGATGTCATCGTGACCCCCACCGTCTCGGGCGGGGCGCTGCCCGTGGAGGACTACGTGGCGGCACCGCGCAGCCCATTCACGCGCTTCTTCAACCTGACCGGACAGCCTTCGCTCTCGCTTCCGTGCGGGTTCGACGCGAACGGCATGCCACTGGGGCTCATGGTGTCCGGTCGCCGCTTCGAGGACGCCACCGTCCTCAAGGTGGCCGCCGCGTACGAGCGATCCACCCCGTGGCACCAGCGCCGACCGCCAGCACGAGGAGACGACCCCCATGCCTGACCCTGCCGATCCGCGCACCCTGGTGATCGGGTACAACGGCGCCGCATCGAACTTCACTCGGAGCCCGCTGCACATTCGGCCCCGCGGGGGCGTGCCACGCTGGCTGTACAGCTCGCTGCTGCGATTCAACGAGGACCTTGAGCTCGAGGGCGATCTCGTCGAACGCTGGGAGGCTGCCGACGATGGGCTTTCGTACACGTTCCATCTCCTGCCCGGCGTCACGTGGCACGACGGTGCGCCACTGACCGCCGCCGATGTCGTCTTCACGGCCGAGCTCCTCCAGCAGCCCCATCGCTACTTCCGCAACACGTTGATCGTGGGCGGCGAGCCGGTCCGCTTCACCGCGCTCGACGACCTGACGGTGCGCGTCGACCTGGCCGAGCCACGGAGCACCCTCCTGGCATCACTCACGCCGGTCTGGGGCAGCCTGTTCCTCATTCTTCCGGAGCACCTGCTGCGCGACGGGGACGAGGAGGCATTCGAGGCCCATCCGATCGGCACCGGTCCATTCCGTTTCGGCGGGTATGACGGTGACGGCAACCTCGTCCTCGAGGCGAACGCCTCGTATTTCAACGGGGCACCGCACGTCGACCGTGTCGTCATCCGCTTCTTCGAGCGGCACCAGGATCGACTGGCAGCCTTCGCCGCCGGCGAGCTGGACGTCATGCTGGTACCCGGGCGCGACTTCACCGACGCCGACGCACGCCGTGGCGGCGGGCGATTGCGCCAGACGACGACCAACACGATCGTCCAGTTCGCCATGAACTGCCGGCATCCGCTGTTCGCATCGGTCCGCGTCCGCCAGGCGATCGCGAGCGCCGTCGATCGCGCGGCGATGGTACGTGCCATCGACGGCGATGACGCCGTTCCCGCCTTCGGGCCGGTGGGGCCCGAGTCCTGGGCGTTCGAGCCGAGCGTCGTCGACCGCCACCCCTTCGACCCCGACCGTGCCCGGCGGCTGCTGGCGGATGAGGGGTGGGCGCCCGGCCTCGACGGCATCCTGCGCAAGGAGGGACGAGCGTTCCGTTTCGCGGTGATCTTCCCGCCGGACCCGTTCAACTATGCGCTGCAGGAATACGCCGAGGGGATTCGCGACGCGCTGGCGGCGATCGGTATCGCGATGGAGGTACGGCCGGTCGAGTACTGGAGCGGCATGAAGCCCGCCTGGCGGCAGCACGAGTTCGAGGCCTTCATCTACTACGACACGTTCTACGTCGAGCCCGACCTCTTCTGGAGCTGGCACTCCTCGATGCCCAAACGACCGATGGGTGATGACCCGCCGGCGGGGCTGCCGCAGTTCGGGTACGGCGTGACCGGGTACGCCAACCCGGACGTGGATCGGCTCCTGGAGGCGTATCGCGCCACGTCGGACCGCGCCGCGCAGCGCCACCTGGTGCAGCGGGCGCAGGCGATCATGGCCGACGAGGTCGCCAGCCTTTGGCTGTACAACTATCGTTGGAAGAACGTCGTGCACGACCGGGTCCGTGGAACCTCGGAGCCGACCCTGGCGGACGGCACATCCGACCTCGTCGTCCTCCTGCGGCCGGAGCGGATTTACAAGGTGGACCCGGCCGATGCCAGTCCCTCGACCAAGGAGCCCGCCCATGCGACCTGAGACTGCCGTGGGGCCGCCCGCCGCCCGGACGGGCCAGCGGATCGTCATCGACGGGTCGATCGCCCCCCTGGTGGATGAGGCCTACATCGGCCGGCTCGTCGCCTCCGGCGTCACGGCGGTCAATTGGACCGTCTGCAGCCCGTGGAATCCGTTCGTCGAGGCAGTCGTGGAGATCGCTGCCGGCCTGGAGCTCATCGACGCCCATCCGGATGAGTTGCTGCTGGTGCGCACGGCGGCCGATATCCACGCCGCCCGTGAGACCGGTCGCGTCGGGATGATCTTCGGGCCGCAGAATGCGCCGCCGGCGGACGTCGGTCCCCACGGCTTTCGGATCCTGCACGAGCTGGGCGTTCGCATCATCCAGCTCACCTACAACGAGCGCAACGACTACGGCGACGGCGCCGCCGAGCCGGCGAACGCCGGCCTCACCGCCGCCGGGCGCTGGGCCATCGGCGAGATGAACCGGCTGGGGATCGTGGTCGATGTCTCGCACTGCGGTGACCGCACGACGCTCGAGGCCATCGATGCCAGCGCTCATCCGGTCCTGGTCACGCACGCCAACAGCCGTGCGCTCCACCCCAGCCCGCGCAACAAGACCGATGAGCAGCTGCGCGCGCTCGCGGCACGCGGGGGCGTGATCGGGATCACGTTGTGGTCTCCGATGCTCAGGTTCGACCGACGGCCGACCATCGACGACTTCGTGGCCCACCTGACCTATGTCGCCGAGCTGGTCGGAATCGAGCACGTGGGGATCGGCAGCGATCACAGCGACGGCATTCCCCAGGACGAGTGGGAGGGCGACTTCGGTTCGGGTGGGCGCTACCCCACGATCACCGGTCCGGCCGGCGCGTGGTACGGCTACCACTCCCGGTTCGCGGAACGTGGCAGCAACGTGACCGAGTTCCCATCCGTGATCGAGGCCATCGATCGGCTCGGACTGTCCGATGCCGAGCAGCGCGGCGTCCTGGGCGGCAACTTCCTGCGCGTCTTCCGCGAGGTGTGGGGGTCGTGATCTGGCTGGCCGCCACGGGGCTCGCGGCCGGTGTCCTGAGCGGCCTCTTCGGGGTCGGGGGTGGCATCGTCATGGTCCCGGCGATGGTGCTGATGCTCGGTATCGCCCAGCGTCGGGCGCAGGCGGCATCGCTGGCAGCCATCATTCCCATCGCGACCGTCGGCGCGCTCGTGTTCGGCGGCGCCGACAACCTGGACCTCGCGGCGGCGGCGGCGCTGATCGCCGGCGCACTGATCGGGGTCCGGCTTGCCGGCAGGATCCTGCCGCGGCTCAGCGACGCCCGGTTGCGCCAGATCTTCGGTGCGCTCCTGGCCGCCGTCGCGATCGCGATGTTCCTGTGACGCCGCTCGAGGTCGGCGGCCTGTTGGCGATCGGCCTATCAGCGGGCTTCCTGGCCGGGCTGCTGGGCATCGGTGGCGGCGTGCTGCTCGTGCCGGCCATGGTGCTGCTGATGGGCTTCGACCAGCACGTGGCGCAGGGCACGAGCCTGGTCGTGATCATCCCCGCCGCGCTGCTGGGATCGTGGACCAACCACCGTAACGGTTCGCTGGTCCTCCGCGACGCGGCTGCCCTGGCTGCCGGGGGCATCCTTGGCGCGTTGGTGGGGAGCCTCAGCGCGCTCGGCCTCGACGACGTCCTCCTGCGCCGTCTGTTCGCGCTCCTGCTGCTGGTCACGGCCGCACGCCTCATCCTGTCGCGTCCGGCACCTGGTCCGTCAGCCGGTCAGCAGGTTCCGTGATGCGGGCGGCACCAGGATCTGGAGGTCCTCCAACGCCCTCCCGATGCTGTCACGCGTCTCGGCCGGCAGCGGCTGCAGCAGCTGCGCGGCCGCGGCCACGACATCGCCGTGCATGCGCATCGCGCGCCGGGCGCCGCTGGGGGTGACGGTGACGAGGACCGATCGTGCGTCGTCAGGGTTCGAGCGCCGCTGCACGAGACGCTTCGCCGTCAACCCGCGCAGGCCGCGGGTCACGACGGGCGCGGTCACGCCAAGATGACGCGCGATGTCACGCTGGCGCATTGGTTCCGAACGGGCGAGCAGGTCGAGGACCGCGTAATCGGCGAACGTGAGCCCACCCCACCGAGCGCTGCTCATGACCGCCGTCCGCAGGCGGCGCATCAGCGGTGCGACGGTGGCGATGAGGGACGATTCGAGGCCATCGTCCGCCGCGATTCGGTCCTCCAGTCGAGTGACATGGTGTATTGCCACGCCAGTACGGTAGCATGAGCTGACCCGCACGAGGATCAGTCGCTGAGCGCCCTGCTGAGCTCTCCGGACACCATCACGATCGACGCCTCGATCGCTCCGACGATGGACGATGCGCAGGTCGATCGGATGCTGATGTCGGGCGTGACGGTGTTCAACTGGACCGTGTGCCGTCCGCAGGCCGACCTGCCCGTCGCGCTGAGCCAGATCGTGGCCGGCATCGAGCTGATCGAGCGCTCCGGCGGCCGGCTGAGGTTGGTCCGCAGCGTGGAGGACATCCGTGCCGCCAAGCGGGACGGCGCGGTGGGCCTGGTGTTCGGTCCGCAGGGCGCAAGGCCCGTCGAGGGCGACGTGGCGCACGTCAGGGTGCTCCGCGAGCTGGGCGTTCGGATCCTGCAGCTGACCTACAACGAGCGAAACCTCTTCGGCGACGGATGCACGGAGCCGGCGAACGGCGGCATCAGCGTAGCCGGTCGCGAGCTGATCGCCGAGATCAACCGCCAGCACCTGGTCCTCGATCTCGCGCACGCTGGGGAGCGGACGATCCTCGAAGCCATCGACGCCTCGGACGCGCCGGCGATCATCTCGCACGCCAACGCCCACGCGGTC
>JAICQM010000202.1 GCA_025937875.1 Chloroflexota bacterium | reverse complement strand
GTCGATCTGAGCGTGAATGTCGGCCCGCCATCACCGACGATGGGCGGTGATCGCGCCTACCAGACCTGTGGGGTCTGAGTGACACGATTCGGCCGTGGACCGCGTGACCGCGGACTGCCCTGCTGGAAGCCTCGAAGCCGCGATGCCGGTCACCCGCCCGGTGCAATGGAACGCGATCGGCTGCCCTGAAAGCGGGCGGACGACGAAGGCGGCCGCTCGCGCGGCCGCCCTCGGCATCGGTATGGAGCGTCGCCGGTCCTATTCGGCCTTCGCGGGCTCCGGCTCGGGCTCCGCCGCAGGCTCGGCCTCGGCAGCGACGGGCTCCTCGTTGAGCTCGTCGAAGACGGCCTCTTCGACCGCTGCCTCCATCTCCGGGTTGCTGCCGGCATCCATCAGGTCGGCGATCGCATCGCCGGCCTCGGTGGCGGCCGCCTCGGCCTCGTCGGCCTCGACGACGCCGTCGCCGTCCGAGTCGGGGTCACCGGACAGGAAGGCGCGCGCGGCGGCTGCCTCGCGAAGCTCCTCCTGCTCCTCGGGCGTGCCCAAGAGGGCGCGCTCGGCGGCCAGGCGCCGGGCCTCGGCACCCGTCCCGGCCGGGATGAGCTTGCCGATGATCACGTTCTCCTTGAGGCCCAGGAGGTGGTCCTTGGCGCCGTTGATGGCGGCCTCGGTCAACACCCGGGTCGTCTCCTGGAAGCTCGCGGCGGCCAGGAAGGAGCTCGTGTTGAGCGACGCCTTGGTGACGCCCAGCAGGACGGTCTGCGCCGTCGCCGGCTCGCCGCCCTCGGCCAGGATCCGGTTGTTCGTCTCCTCGAACTCGAACCGGTCGATCAGCTCGGAGGGGAGCAGCTCGGTGTCACCGGCCGAGTCGACCATCACCTTGCGCAGCATCTGGCGCACGATGATCTCGACGTGCTTGTCGTTGATCGACACGCCCTGGGACCGATAGACCTTCTGGACCTCGGTCACCAGGAAGCGCTGCACGGCGTCGACGCCCTTGATGGCGAGGAGCTCCTTCGGGTTCAGCGAACCCTCGGTCAGGGCGTCGCCGGCGGCGACGCTGTCGCCGGTGTCGACGCGCAGGCGTGCCGAGTGGCCGACCGCGTATTCGCGGGTGTCGACGTCCTCGGAGTCGAGGGTCAGCGTCGTACCCTTCTTCGTGATGCGGCCGGCGGCCGGGGCCTTGACCTCGGTCACCTCGCCATCCGCCTCGAGGCGGGCCAGCAGCTGCCCCTCGGTCACCTCGTCGCCGTTGGCGACCAGGATCTCGTGCTGCGGGGTGAGCTTCATCGGTGTCTTGAACGCCTCGCGATGCGTGACCCGCACCACGATCGGCTGCTCGGCACCGGCGCGCACCACCTCGGCCTCGCCGTCGATCTCGCTGATCGTGGCCTGGCCCTTGGGGATGCGGGCCTCGAAGAGCTCCTCGACGCGCGGCAGGCCCTGCGTGATGTCCTCGCCGGCGACGCCGCCGGTGTGGAACGTCCGCATCGTGAGCTGGGTTCCCGGCTCACCGATGGACTGCGCGGCGATGATGCCGACCGCCTGGCCCAGCTCGACGAGCCGGCCGGTGGCGAGGTCGCGCCCGTAGCACATGCGGCACACGCCGTGGCGCGCGACGCAGGTGAGCGGGGCACGGACGCTGACGCGCTCGATCCCCGCGGCGATGATCCGCTGGATCGCCGCCTCGGTCAGCTCCTCGTTACGGGCCACGATGGTCTCCCCCGCCTTCTCGTCGACGACGTCGAGGGCGGCCATGCGGCCGACCAATCGGTCCTCGAACGGCTCGGGGATCTGCTGCGACTCCTCGGTCGTGATCCACGTCCCGATGTCGGTGCCGCAGTCGTCCTCGCGGGTGATGACGTCCTGCGCCACGTCGACCAGGCGGCGGGTCAGATACCCGGAGTCGGCCGTGCGGAGCGCCGTGTCGGCGAGGCCCTTGCGCGCCCCGTGCGAGGAGATGAAGTACTCGAGGACGCTCATGCCCTCGCGCAGGTTGGAGCGAATCGGCAGGTCGATGATCCGGCCCGACGGGTCGGCCATCAGGCCGCGCATGCCGGCCAGCTGGTGCACCTGGGTCACGTTTCCACGCGCTCCGGAGTGCGTGATCATCCAGACCGATCCATCCCGATCGAGGCCGTCGAGCATGTCCTCGGTCACCTTGTCGGTCGTCCGGCGCCAGACCTCGACGGTCTGCGCGTACCGCTCGTCCTCGGTGATGAAGCCGCGACGGAACTCGCGGTCGATGTCGTCGACCTGGCCGTCCGCCTTGCGCAGCGTCTCGACCTTCGAGGCCGGGATCTTCACGTCATCGATGCTGATCGTGATGCCGGCCACGGTGGCGTAGTGGAAGCCGATCGTTTTGATGCCGTCGACGAGGCTCGTCGTGGACTCCGGCCCGAGCCGGCGGTGGCAGTCCGCGATCAGGGCGCGCAGACCCTTGCGGTCCATCACCCGGTTCGCGAACCGCAGCTGCGGCGGCAGGACGCTGTTGAAGACGACGCGACCCGGGGTCGTCCGCATGCGCTGGCGCACGGCGGCGCCATCGGCGATATCGCCCTCCCAGGCATCGGTCTCGACGTCGATCGGGTCGTGCAGGCCGAGCGCGCCCTCCTGGAGCGCCATGTACACCTCGGCATCGTCGATGAAGGCGCGCACCGCGGGCTCCGCGGCACCCTTCTTCGTGCTGGGCTTGGCGCCCGGCTTGACGAGGTCCTCGCGTCCCACGGTCAGGTAGTAGCAGCCGAGCACCATGTCATGGGTCGGGCTGACCACCGGCGCACCGTCGGCCGCGCTCAGCAGGTTCTGGGTCGAGAGCATCAGCTCCTTGGCTTCCTTCTGGGCGGCGCTCGACAGCGGCACGTGGACCGCCATCTGGTCGCCGTCGAAGTCCGCGTTGAAGGCGAAGCAGACGAGGGGGTGGATCTGGATCGCCGATCCCTCGACGAGGGTCGGCATGAAGGCCTGGATGCCCAGGCGGTGCAGGGTCGGGGCGCGGTTGAGGAGGACCGGGTGATCCTCGATCACCTCTTCGAGCACGTCCCACACCTCGGGGCGCACCCGCTCCACGATCCGCTTGGCGCTCTTGATGTTGTGGGCGAAGCCCTTCTCCACCAGCCGCCGCATCACGAAGGGCTTGAACAGCTCCAGCGCCATCTTCTTCGGCAGGCCGCACTGGTGCAGCTGCAGGTTCGGGCCCACCACGATCACCGAGCGGCCCGAGTAGTCCACGCGCTTG
>JAICQM010000133.1 GCA_025937875.1 Chloroflexota bacterium | reverse complement strand
TCCCAGGTGGCGTCGCCGTCGAGCGCCCCGTCGTCGGTATCGGGGATCGCCAGCCGGCCGCCGGTCCCGTCCAACGGCAGCCCGCGGATCGCGGGCGACACGTCGCCGGTCGCGTCCGTCCGTCGCCGGCCGCCGCTCCGACCGTGGTTCGACTCGACCCGCGCGATGCCTGCCACCAGCTCCCACGCCACGGCACAGTCGGCCGAGACCGATGGCGCCGCTGCCGCGGCGCTGCGGTACGCGTCGAGCGCCACGTCGGGGATGCGGGTGCCGGCCAGATCCGGCATCTGGCCGCAGGCCGTCAGAACGGCCACGGCGAGGAGAAGCCCGCCGGTCCGGCGGCGGTGAGGCAGTGGCATGGCCGGCGCAGTGTGGCCCACCGCGCGTCGGGGTGCACGACTACCATCCGGACGATGCCCCGTCTGACCCTCGCCGACCTGCATCTCCTGCCGCTGCCGGGCATGGACGTCCCATCCGCCCTGGCGTTCTCCCCCGACGGTCGGAGGCTCGCCTTCCTGCACGCCGGCGACGGCTCCAACGTCCAGTCGCTGTGGCGGCTGGACGTTGTGTCCGGGGAGCGCACGCGGATCGCAGGACCGGACGCGACAAGCCGCAGCGAGGCCACGCTCGACCGCGCCGAACAGCTGCGCCGCGAACGTTCGCGGGAGCGGTCGCTGGGCATCACCGAGTTCCACTGGGCCGTCGGGACCGGTGCCGGCACGCCGGTGCTGGCCGCACCGCGGGGTGGCGACGTGCTCATCGCCCGTGGTGACGGGCCGGCCGTGCCGCTCGGTCTCAGCGGTGTCGGCGATCCTCGTCTGGCGCCGGCGGGTGACGCGCTGGCCTGGGTGGCGGACCGCGAGCTGCACGTCGGAAGCCTCGGGCCGGACGGTCGCCTGGGGGAGCCGCGGCGCCTCACCCACGATGCCGGCGACGGGATCACCAACGGCCTCGCCGAGTACATCGCGGCCGAGGAGCTGGGCCGATCCCGCGGATTCTGGTGGAACCGCGCCGGCACGGCCATCCTCAGCGCGCGCGCGGACGAGACCGGCATCCCCCCGTTCCATCTCCTGCACCTCGCCGGGGAGATGCCGGAGGTCGAAACGCATCGGTACCCGTTCGCCGGCGGACCCAACGCTCGCGTCGACCTCAGCGTCGTCCGAGTCGACGACGGAATCCGCCGCGACGTCGACACCGGCGCCGCCGAGGACGACTACCTGGCCCGGGTCGTGGCGGACCAGCACGACGGCTGGCTCGTCGCGATGCTTCCTCGCCGCCAGGATCGGCTGCGCTGGCTGCGCGTGGCGGTCGACGGCACGACGGACGAGCTGTGGAACGAGGCGTCGACACCGTGGCTCAACCTCGACGACGACACGCGCATCCTCGACGATGGCCGCATCCTGCGGTCAACGGAGGCCAGCGGCGTTCGGCATCTCGAGCTGCGGGCTCCGGACGGCGCCGCGGAGCGGGTGCTGACCGCCGGCGAGTGGGGGGTGACCGGCGTGGCGGGCGTCGACGAGGAGCGCGGCCGGGTCCTCTTCCACGGCACGCGTGACGGGGTCCTGGAGCGCCACCTGTATGCCGTCCAGCTCGATGTGCCGCACCCGGTGGCCGATCCGGAACGCCTGACCGTCGAGCCGGGCTGGCACGAGGCCGCCATCGCGCTGCGCGGGGGTGCCTGGACCGACCGCTGGTCGAGCCTCGACAGCCCGCCGCGCGTCGTCCTGCATCCGGCCTCTGGGCCGGAGCTCGTGATCCATGCGCCGGCGATCTCGCCGGCCGAGATCGGCCACGCTCCCCCGGAGCTGACGACCGTCACCGCCGCCGACGGCGCCACCGAGCTGCATGCCGCCCTCTACCGTCCCGTGCCCGCCGGCGGTTCGCCCCCACCGGTCGTGGTCTGGGTCTACGGTGGGCCGCACTCGCAGAAGGTCGCCAACCACTGGGAGCTGACCGCGACCCCGTGGCGGCAGCTCATCCGGGAGCTCGGCGCCGCCGTCCTGGTCGTCGACAACCGCGGCACCGCGCACCGTGGCCTCGCCTTCGAGGCCGTCCTGTACGGCCACCTGGGCGAGGTCGAGGTCGCCGACCAGCTCGCGGCGCTGGACCAGCTGGCGGCCCGTGGAGAGATCGACGCTTCACGCGCGGCGATCACCGGCGGCAGCTACGGCGGCTTCATGACGATCCGCTGCCTGCTCCGCCACCCCGACCGCTTCGCCGCCGGCGTGGCCTGGGCACCGGTCGTCGACTGGGAGGGCTACGACACCGCTTACACCGAACGCTACCTCGGCACCCCGGCCGAGAACCCCGACGGTTACCGCAGCTCCTCCCTCCGACCGGATGCCGGTGCACTGCGGACGCCGCTGCTGATCCAGCACGGCCTCGTGGACGAGAACGTCCATTTCCGTCATACCGCGCGGCTGCTGGAAGCCTTCACCGATGCGGGAGTGAGCTGCGACCTGCAGGTCTTTCCGACCGAGCGGCACGCGAGCCGAACCCCGGCCGCGCTTCGCGAACGCGACCGGCGCGCGATCGCGCACCTGTGCCGCGGCCTTGGGATCGAGCTCCCGGACGGCTGGGAGGGAACCGGCTGACCCACCCGTCCCGATGAGTTCGGCCGTGTCGCGACGTCAGGGATGGTGACACACCACAGCACACGCGAGGAATACACACCGTGACCGACTGGACGTCCGAGACGCAGGGCACCGGCGCCCACGCCGATGTCAACGGGCTTCACATGTACTACGAGACCCACGGCAGCGGCAAGCCGATGATTCTGCTCCACGGCGGGCTCGGCACCGGCGCGATGTTCGGCCCGCTCCTGCCGGCCCTGAGCGCACGTCACCAGGTGATCGCGCCCGACCTGCAGGGCCATGGTCGGACCGCCGACATCGACCGCCCGATCGACATCCGCCTCATGGCCGACGACATCGCGGCGCTCATCGACCAGCTCGGACTGGAGAAGCCCGACGTGGTGGGCTACTCGCTCGGCGGCGGCGTGGCGTTCATGCTGGCCAGCACGTACCCCGACAAGGTCGGAAGGCTCGTCACCGCCTCGGTCTACCTCCGCCCCGACGTGATCGATCCGGAGCTGCGGGCCCAGCAGGGCCAGGTGAGCGCTGCGGCCGCGGAGTTCATGAAGGACACGCCGATGTACCAGGTCTACCAGGCGGTGGCACCGCGACCCGAGGACTTCGGACGGCTCCTCGACAAGATCGGCGCGAGCATGGCGGATTACGACTACACCGAGGAGTTCAGCCGGTTGCAGGTCCCAACGCTCATCGTCACCGCGGATGCGGACCAGGCGCCGCCAAGCCACGCCGTCGAGATGTTCAAGCTGCTCGACGGTGGCCTGCGCGATGGCGGCTGGGAGGGCGAGAAGCGGCCGAAGGGTGGCCATGCGTTGGCCGTCCTGCCTGGCCTGCAGCACTACAACCTCTTCGCCTCTCCCCTCTTCGCGGCGGTGATCCTGGACTTCCTCGAGCCCTAGGCCGCCTCGTACAGCAGGTTGTAGGTGGTGGACGGGTCGGGAGCGAAGAGGGTGCGGATCCCGCAGCCGTCGCACACGAGCTCGTCGCTCGCCTCGTCGACCGCGAAGGCAACCTCGTCCTCGCACCAGGGGCAGAGAAGGAGAACAGTCATGCGGCGCATGGTCGGGGTTGGTCGTGACACCTAGCCTGTCGCAATGGTCGGGCGTACCGATGTCCGGTCGCGAGGGCCGGCCGGCCGCGATAGGCTGATCTCCGACGCGAATTCCAGGAGCTCCGGTCGACACACGTGCGGTTCACACCATCCACCCGGCGGTTCAGCGGCACCGTGTCGGACTGGCGGGAGTTCGGTCAGCGCCGCTACCGGCCGTTCCGCATCCTCGCCGTGGCGCAGGGCTTCATCGGCGCGCTGTCGGGCCCCGCCATCGTCATCCCGCTCCTGCTCGGACTGGGCGCGCATCCCGCGCTGGCCACGCTGCTCGCGGTCCTGCCGGTGCTCGGTACGACCGTCCAGCGCTTCGTTCCCGCCCTCCTGGATCGGACCGATGGCAACCTGCGCGGCCTCGTCATCCTGGGGGCCACGATCGGCGAACCGCGCGGCCTGTATCTCGCCGGCGTCGTGGCGTTGTCGGCTGCGGGGATCCTGCCGACGTGGGCTGCGATCGCGCTCATCGGCCTGCTGATGGGGCTTCTCGGTGCCCTGGGGGCGGTCTCGTACGGCCTCCTCCAGTCGTGGTACCAGATCATCCTGCCCGATGCCGAGCGGCGCCTGGTGGCGCCGCGGCTGGGGGGCATCGCCCTCGGCATCGGCTCGGTGGTCCTGTTGCCGATCGCGCTCACGATCGACCGGCTGGTCGCGGGCATCGGTCCGTGGGCGTACGTCGTGCCCCTGTCGATCGCCGGCACGGCCGGCGTCGTCGCGGCCGTCATGCTGCGCCTGCTCCCGTCGCCGGGTCGCATCCGCGTTCCCCGTCACGCTGCCGCCGCCTTCGAGGGACCGAACGAGCATCGCCTGCGCCGGCTCGCCAACGTCCTCAACCTGGCCGGCCTGTCGGCCGGGCTGGCGCCGTTCCTCTCCGTCTACGCCATGACGGTCCTGGAAACCGGTCCAGGCTTCGCGATCGTGATCAGCGCGGTCAGTTCGGCGACCCTCGTGGCCAGCTCGCTGTGGGTCTCCGGGCACCTGCGCGGCGGCTCCTCGTCACGGCTGCTGCGCGCCTCGATGATCCTGCGCGGCGCCGCGCTGTTCGCGGCGGTCACCGCCCATCCGGCCAACCCGCTGGCACCACTCGTCCTGCTCCTCGTCGCCTTCCTGATGGCCGCCGGCGACGCTGCGGGCCAGCTGTCGGCCAACGAGCGCCTCTTCCGGCTCGCCACCGGGCCCAGCGTCATCGCCTTCCAGAGCGGCAACGTCCTGCGCAACGTGGCCGCCTACGGCGTCGGCCTCTCGGCCGGGGCGCTGGTCATGCTGTTCGGCGGCTATGCAGCCTTCGCCGTCCTGTTCGTCGCGTCGGGCACGACCCGCTTCGTCGCCGCCCGACGCACCGAGGTGACGGCCCGCCTCAACCACGCCGAGGCCAGCGCCCGACCCTGACGGGGTCCATCGGTCCATTTGCGTGCTTGCGCAAGCACGTGAGATAGTATGGACCGATGGATGTCATGTACTCCCTCACCGTTGACGGGCAGCGTGCCCGTTCGGCCGAGATCGCTCGCGCGCTCGCGGATCCCAAGCGGATCTGCGTGCTCGAGCAGCTGGCCGATGGTGAGCGCAGCGTCAGCGACCTGTCGCGCGACGCCGGCTGCGCGGTCCCCAACATGAGCCAGCACCTGGCCGTGCTGCGGGGCGCCGGGCTCGTCATGAGCCGCCGGAGCGGAACCACCGTCCTCTACCGTCTCGCCGACGATCGCGTCCGCGAGCTCACCCACCTCCTCGGCACCGTCGCCGGCAGCCGGGGACCGTTCACCCTTTCGAGAAAGGATTGACAGCACCCATGTCCGCCAACGTTCAGGAAGTCACCGACGCGACCTTCGACACCGACGTCCTCGAGAACGACAAGCCGGTCGTCGTCGACTTCTGGGCCGCCTGGTGCGGTCCGTGTCGCATGGTCGCGCCGGAGATCGAGAAGCTCGCCGCGAAGTACGCGGGGACGGTCGAGGTCCGCAAGCTCGACGTCGACGCCAACCCGCAGATCGCGATGCGCTACGGGATCATGAGCATTCCCACCGTCGCCATGTTCAAGAAGGGCGAGGCGCCGCGCGCCGCGGTCGGCTTCCG
>JAICQM010000048.1 GCA_025937875.1 Chloroflexota bacterium | reverse complement strand
GTTCAGCCGGCCTGGCGTGAAGAGGCGCAGCCCTTCCCAGCGCGCCCGCCAGGCGTCTCCGACCCGCGCGTGGGCATCGAGGATGACGAAGTCGGCCCCCTGCTTCGCCAGGTAGTACCCGACCGCCAGCCCTGCCTGGCTGCCCCCGACGACCACCGTGTCGAACCGCTCTGCCTGCTGCACGCCTTCATCTCCGCTACGGGTCCCGAGCGAAGACGATGCGTCGCGCGCCGGCCCGTCGCATCGGCCGAACCAACCAATCGCGGGCGTGCCTGGGATGGGTCGTTCTATGCAGGCCGCGCGATCAGGTCGTGCTCGTACGCGTAGGCGGTAGCCGCGGCCCGGGATGACACGCCGAGCTTGTCGAAGATGTTGCTCAGGTGGCGGGCAACGGTCTTGTCGCTGATCACGAGCTCCGCCGCGACCGCACGGTTCGTCTTCCCGGCCGAGACCAGCCGGAGCACCTCGATCTCGCGCGCCGTCAGACCGCCCGCCGGGGCCGCCGCGCCCTCGTCGAGGCCCGCCAGTCGGGCAAGGTCGGGGCGGGCACCCAGGTTCTGGAAGACCTCGCGCGCGGCGTCGAGCTCCATGGCCGCCGAGTCGCGGTCGCCGAGCTCGCGGCAGGCGAGGCCGATGAGGACGCGGACCCGCGCCGCTTCGTAGGGTGCGTCGAGCGCATGCCACGTCGTCCACGACGCACGCAGGGCCGCGAGGGCGGCGCCCGGATCGCCTTCCGCCAGGAGCACCGCCCCGTTCGCTCGGCCGGCCATGGCGGTCAGCAGTGGGGCGCCGACCTCGTCGGCGATCCGCGTCATCTCGTCGGCCGCCACCCGCGCGGTGGCGATCGATCCGGCGGCGAGCATGATCTCGACGAGTGGCCCGAGGAGCTGCGGCCGGGCGAACAGGCTCGTGGTCTCGTCGGTCGCGCGCCGAATGGCCGCTGCCGCGGCCTGCGTCCGGCCCTGGGCCAGCCGCAGCAGCGCCATCCCCGGCTCCGGCCGCCGACCCAGTCGGCTTGCGCGCCGGTACGCGGTCTCGGCCTCACCGAACTCCCCCCGCAGCCGGTGGAGCTCGGCCGCCTGGTAAATCGCCTCGCCCAGGCTCGAGCCGGCCTCTGGCTCGGCCATCCGTTCGCTCGCACGCCCGGCCTCGGCGGCCGCATCCTGCCAGGCGCCGTGGAACAGCTTGAGCTGGGCGCGGTTGAGCAGGCACTGACCGCGGAAATGCACCAGCTGTGGCTGTGACTCGCACCAGCGGTCGAGCGCGGTCGTCCACTCCTGCGCCCGCTGCAGATCGAAGACCCGCTGGCACGCGTCGATCACGCTGCAGTAGGCGATGCCCACGACGACCGGCGATACCTCGCCTGACGTGACCGCGACCATCACCTCGTCCATGAGCGCCATCCCCTCGGCGGTCCGGCGCAGCTCGATGAGCGCCTCGCCCTGGCCGAGCCGTGCCAGGACCAGGAGGTCGGGCTCGGAGAACCTCGTCGCGATGTCGTCGGCCCGCGTGTAGGCGTCGAGGGCAGCCCGCGCATCGCCCATCGCCAGGCTCCGCGCGGCAGCCGCGATCAGCAGATAGCCCGATTCAGCGAGATCCCGACCGTCCTGGGCCACGACGCGCTCGGCCCGCGCAAGCCAGCCCGCGGCCTGTGCCATCTCGCCCCGATCCAGGTGCTCGACGGCGATCCAGAAGGCGCTTCGTGCCGCGGCCGCAACGTCCCCTGCCTGGATCGACTCCCGGTAGATGCGCCGGGTGACGGCGGTGCTCTCGTCGTACCGTCCCAGGAGATACGTGGCCACGGCGAGGCGCTCGAGATCCTCAGGGCCAACCGGGTCCTCGCGGTCGGCGGCGGACAGCTGAGCCTCAGCATCCGCCCAGGCCTGACGGCGGAACGACTCCCGGCCCCGCTGGAGCATGGTCGACCTCGCGGGCATCGGTCGTAGTCTCGGCCATTGCCCTCGGGTTGCCAACCCGGTTCGGGGGCCGGCGACGCGCCGGCCCCCGATTATCGGTCAGGTGGTGGCGCCACCACGCGGGCTCGACGACTGGTCGTCGACGCCATTGAAGAAGAAGGCCGGGTTGCCGGGGGTGATCGGCCGGCGCTTCATGCACACCAGGTCGTTGCCGTTCTTGTCGATCGCGTCCCATTGCGCGACGCGGACGAAGTCCTCGAGGCCCGCGCCGTCGCCGAAGCCCGCGGCCGCGGCGAATTCGTCGAAGGCGGCGGTGTAGGTCACGCCATCGGCCTCGTAGACCGGGATGCCTTCGGCCTCGAAGCCGTCCACGGTGATCGACCACCATTCCTCGATGTCGACCACGAAGTAGCCCGATGCCGCCGACGCACAGGTGGTGGCGGGCTTGGCCGCGGTGACGGTGGAGGCGGCGAGCACGGAGAGCAGGGACGCGACCAGGACGGGAAGGAGCACGCGACGCATGAGGGGCACCTCAGCTCGGGGCGGCGGGTCGGGTTCGCCAGTAGCTCGGTGCGTCCCCCGGCGGCCATGGATGTGGGCCCGCACGTCACGGCTTCCCGCTGCTGCGCTGTGTGTACTCCCTTCCGGGCTCCAGGGCAATACCCGGGTTGTCCGGCTCAGGCGCCGCCCGGACTCGAGAGCAGCCGCCGGACCTCGACGCGTCCACGCTCGAGGAACCGCGCGTCGCCGAAGAGCAGGTAGTTGAGGTCGGCGCCGATGAGGGCTCCGTCGATCGCGAACGCGAGCTGCGCCGGATCGATGGCATTCGGCAGCTGGCGAAGCTCACGCGCTTCTCCGATGCACGCCTCGAAGAACCCGAGCAGCTCGCCCTGGATGGCGGCCAGCGCGTCACGTACCCGGTCGCGCTGCCTGGCGGGATCCATGGTCGAGGCGATGAAGAAGCAGCCACCGGGGAAGGGGCCATCTCGGACGTAATTCAGGAAGAGGTCGGCGAACCGCAGGAGCCGATCACGACCGGGCGGTGCCTGGAGCGCTGGCTTGATGAGGTCCCGCTCGTACATCTCGGCCGCCATCGCGATGGTGGCCAGCTGGAGCTCCTCCTTTGACCGGAAGTGCGCGTACAGGCCGCTCTTGCTGATCTCGAGGTGCTCCGCCAGACGACCGATGGACAGGCCCTCGAGGCCCTCGGTGCTGGCGAGCCGCGCGGCGGCCTCGAGGATAGCGCGCCGCGTCCGATCGCCTCGCTCGCGGCGGCGGTCGGTCACGGGCGGTGGGACGTCGGTCACGGCCATGGTCTTGACAAGATAGCACGATCGGTCGCTAAACTATTCGCACGACCGTTCGTATAACAGGGAGTGATCATGGCGACGACCGCGACCGACCCGACCCTGGCGGCATTGAAGGAGCGCACGCGTGCGACGTGGGCGTCCGGCGACTACGACGCCGTCGCCGATGGCATCTGGGAGGTCGGCGAACGCGTCGTCCGCCGCGTGGCTGTCGGGCCTGGCGAGCGCGTCCTCGACGTCGCCGCGGGGACCGGCAACGCCGCGATCCGCGCGGCCGCGGCCGGTGGGGCGGTGACCGCCGTCGACCTGACGCCCGAGCTGTTCGTGGCCGGGCGGCGACGAGCCGACGAGGCTGGCGTCGACATCGACTGGGTCGAAGGCGACGCCGAGGATCTGCCGTTCGACGACGGCGCCTTCGACGTCGTGCTCTCGACCTTCGGCGTCATGTTCGCACCTCGTCACGAGGTCGCCGCCCGCGAGCTCGCGCGGGTACTGCGGCCCGGTGGACGGCTGGGTCTGGCGACCTGGGTGCCGGACGGTACGGTGGGGCACCTGTTCAGGACGGTGGCAGCCGAACTGCCCCCGCCACCGGCCATCGCGCAGCCGCCGCTCGGGTGGGGAGATCCGACGCACGTCGAAACCATCTTCGCCGGCACCGGCATGCAGCTCACGTTCGAGCGCGAGTCGCTGCCGATCGACCCCGAGATCCCCATCGAGGAAGCCACGCAGTTCTACATGGACAGCTTCGGCCCGCTCGTCATGGCCCGGCGCGTCCTGCGCGAGCAGGGCCGTTGGGAGATCCTGGCGGCGAAGCTGCCCGCCGCAATTCGCCGGCTGATGACCGAGCCGGCGGCGTTCCTGGTGATCACCGGCACCAAGCGGTAACACGTTGGCCAAGTGACGGATGGCACGACAAACGGCGGATGCCAGGTGCGACGAATGCCGGTCGCTGGCGCATGCGCGCGGAACGATTGTGGGCCAATGACCGGACAGACCATGACCCACGCACCGCTGGACACACCCATCGTCGCCGCCCCGCTCCGGCTGGGCGTGCACCTCCTCGTCGGGCTATCCATCGGCATCATCAGCCCCTTCACGGCCCTGGCCTGGCCATTCGCGCTCGCGGTCGGCATTCTCCTCGGCTCGGCCGATGCGAAGCGGCAGCGAGGCGAGCGCGACCGTGATCGGCTCGGACGCGAGCTGCTGGTGGTGTTCGGCGTTTTGGCGATGCTGATCTTCGGCGCCATCGTCGGTGGCGTGATCGCGTTCGCGGTCGTCGCCCTGGCCTCGTTCTCCGAGAAGGCCGCGGCCCACGCGTCGCCCACGGACCGCGGTGTGGCGCGCATCCTGATCGCCATGATCCCGTTGGTCCTGTGGATGTTCGTCTTCCCCCTGATCGGCATGGACGTCGACATCCGCTTCGGGTCGTAGGGGATCCTGACGCGGATCGTCAGGAAAGGCGCCGACCATCGGTGGCATGACCACCACCGATACACCCGCCCCCGTGGCAGTCTCCAGCATGACGCGCAGCTCCAGCTGAGGCCCCTACGCCGGCTCGCGAAGCGCGACGCTGATGCCGAACAGCTGCGGGTCCGCCATCAGCGCGGCGGCGGCGCGCTCTCCGAGCGTGGCGAAGGCGGCGGCCAGGGCGACGCGCGGCGTGGCGCCGATGCCGACCTCCGGCTCGCCGCCGAAGTCGGCGACGGCCAGCCACCGGCCATCGAGCTGGCGGAGGCGAATCTCGACCTCCAGCCCCAGTTCCTCCGAACCGATGCGCGCGTTGACGCTGATGAGACGTGGCTGTTCCATGCCACGACGGTGAAGCGGGAATGTGACAGCTCATCGGTCGCAATCGGTCTCGACTAGGATGGGCCAATGAACAGCTGGGCAGACTTCGAGCGCGCCGAGCCCGAACTGGCGGCCAAGGGGCTCGCTGTCATCCACCAGGGCGGCGACGGTGCGGGATTCATCAGCACCGTGGCGGCCAACGGCACGCCGCGCATCCATCCGCTCAATGTCGGCGTCCGCGACGGGCGCCTGCTGGTCTTCATCCAGGCCCATTCGGCCAAGGCTCGCGATCTCGAGTCGAACCCGCACTACGCGCTGCACGGGCACATCGACCCCGAGCGCCCGCACGAGTTCATGGTCCGAGGCCAGGCCCGTCTGGTGACCGATCCCGCCGTTCGCGCGGCCGCCGCCGGCGACTGGTTCTTCCGGGTGTCCGAGGCCTACCCGCTCTACGAGCTGCTCATCGAGCACGCGCTGCTCGGCGAGCGCGCGAGCGCGAACGACTGGCCGCCGCAGTATCGGTCCTGGCGGAGCCCCTGACGCTCAGTGCCTGGGGTGGAGCTCAGCCGGCCGGGCCTTCCCGGTGGACAGCGGCGCGCCCATACTGCGTCGGTTGCCCACTGACCGAGCCAGCGGAGGAACCTCGATGGACATCGCCATCCTGCGCCTGATCCACATCGCCGCGGGGGCGCTGTGGGTCGGCGGCGTCTACACCTTCTTCCTGTTCGTCCAGCCCACCGGCATGGCGCTGGGGCCGGACGGCCAGCGCTTCACGTACCACCTCATCCACAACCGGCGCTTCTCGGTGGTGCTGCTGGCCACCGCGACCACCACCGTCCTGGCCGGCATCCTCCTGCTGTGGATCACCTCCGGTGGCCTGCGGACCGATGTCCTGTTCGACGCGTCGCGTCTCGGCTACACGGTGGGCGGCGTGGCCGGCATCCTGACCCTGGGGTTGGGTGGCCTCTACGTCTTCCCGCGCACGCTGGTCGTGGAGCGCACGATGGGCGCATTCCTGAACGACGCGCGGCCACCCACCGACGAGGAGCGCCAGACCCTCATGCGCGCCGGCGGCGAGGCGCGATCGGCGGGGCGCTGGGTGCTCGTCGGGCTGGCGATCGCGGTGTTCTGCATGGCGACCGCGAGCTACTGGTCGCTCGTGCTCTGAGGGTCAGTGCGCCTCCAGCGCGGCAGCCGTGTCGAAGAACGCCTCCCAGCGCCACAGGAGGCCGTCGGCGAAGGCGAGGACATGGACGAACGGCGTCGACCACTCGCGACCGGCGGGCTTCGCGCGGCCGGTGAATGCGCCGATGACGACCACGGTGTCCCCATCGGCCAGCATCCGGTGGATGTCGAAGGCCACGATCTCCTCCGCCGCGTCGTGGGCCTCGAGGAACGCAGCGACGCCGTCGGGACCGGTCCACGTGCCGCCGTACGGCAGGCGGCCCTGCGCCGGGTACTGGACCGTCGCGTCGTCGGCGCACAGGCCGACGATCGTGGGCACGTCGCCGGCATCGATGGCTGCGTAGAAGGCTTCGGCGGCAGCCAGCGGCGTGATCATGAGGGCAGTGTAGCCGCGGCCGGACCCTCGCCCCGTGCGCGAATCGATCTTGACCCGTGAGCGGGGCGTCCAATATGCTGGACCTATGTCCAACAATGCGGGACGCGATGGCGACGAACGAGCGCGGCGCGGACCGTTGTCGGACTTGAGGGTCCTGGAGCTCGGGACGCTGATCGCTGGCCCGTTTGCGGGCCGCATGTTCGCCGACTTCGGTGCCGAGGTCATCAAGATCGAGCATCCCGAGCGGGGGGACCCGCTCCGGACCTGGGGGATGACGTGGGACGGGGGAGACTCCCTGTGGCACCTCGTCCAGTCGCGAGGCAAGCTTTCGGTCGCTGCGGATCTCCACGAGCCGGACGACCAGGCCTTCGTGCGGCAGCTGGCGGCCGAGAGCGACATTCTCATCGAGAACTTTCGCCCGGGCCGGCTCGAGAAGTGGAACCTGGATCCCCAGGACCTGATGCGGTCCAACCCTCGTCTCATCGTGGTGCGGATCTCCGGGTATGGGCAGACGGGCCCCATGCGCGACCAGCCCGCCTTCGGCACGATCGCCGAGGCCGCCGGAGGGTTGCGCTTCATCACCGGAGAGCCTGATCGTCCACCGGCCCGCGTCGGCCTGAGCCTCGGCGACTCGATCGCGTCGCTGCACGCGCTGGTGGGTGCGCTCATCGCCCTCCACGAGCGCCACGCTTCGGGCCGCGGCCAGGTGGTGGACGTCGCGCTGACCGAGGCGCTGTTCTCGATGCTCGAAGGGGTCCTCCCCGAGTACGCGTACCTCGGCGCCGTGCGCCGGCGAACCGGCAACATCGCACACAACTCCGCGCCAACGAACGCGTACGCCTGTGCCGACGGGACCCTGGTCTGCATTGCCGCGAACACCACCGGACTGGCCAGGGCGCTCTTCCAGGTTATCGGCCGGGACGATTACGCCGCCGATCGTTTCCTGGCCACCAACGAGGGCCGGGTCGCCCGCGCCTCGGAGCTCGACCGAGCAATCGCCGCGTGGACGAGCACCCGGACGGCCGATGAGGTCATCGACCTGCTGCGCGAGGAGCAGGTGCCGGTGAGTCGCATGAACAGCATCGCGGACATCGTCTCTGACCCCCAGTTCCAGGCCCGCGAGATGCTCGTCGAGGTGACTGATGAACGGCTCGATCGTCCGCTGCTCGTTCCCGGGGTGGTCCCGAAGCTCTCGCGCACGCCGGGCATCGTGCCGCCCCTCGCGCAGCGCATCGGCGCGGCGACCGAGGCCGTCCGCGGCCGCACCGCGCGCGGCGGACGCGCCGCGGTGGATCGGTTGGCGTCGGACGTACATCGGTAGGCAGGGCGGCGTGCCATCCGTTCAGACCTACCGCGGCACCGTCAGCTCCGCCGACCTCGGCGTGACGCTGATCCACGAGCACATCTTCGTCCGCAATCCGGAGCTGGAGCGGAACCTGCCCGACGGCGAATGGTCGGCGAGCGAATGTGCCGAGGCCGCCGTCAGAGGGCTTGCCGAGCTCTATGACCTGGGGGTGCGCACGGTCGTCGACCTCACCGTGCCGGGGCTCGGTCGCGACGTCGCCCTCGTTGCCGCGGTGGCCGAACGGGTGCCGGTCAACCTCGTGGCAGCCACCGGCTGGTACACGCCGGACGTCCTGCCGACATTCTTCCAGTTCCACGGTCCCGGACGGCCCATCGACGGTCCCGACAAGCTCGTCGAGCTCTTCGTGCGAGACATCACCACGGGGATCGCCGGGACGCGCGTGCGGGCCGGCATGCTGAAGGTCATGACCGATGTGGCCGGCATCACGCCCGACGTCGCGCGGGTCATGTCCGCTGCTGCGGTCGCGCAGCAGGAGACCGGTGTGCCCATCACGACCCATTCTCACCCAGCGTCCCGAAACGGCCTCCTGCAGCAGGCGTTTCTCACGGAGCGCGGCGTCGCGGCGGGGCGCCTGGTCATCGGTCATTCGGGCGACAGCGAAGATCTCGAGTACCTGAGGGAGCTGATGGATAACGGATCGACGATCGGGATGGACCGATTCGGGATGGAGCACGTCCTTTCCGATGAGCGCCGGGTACGGACCGTCGCCGCGCTGGTCGAGCTGGGCTACGCCGATCGCATGGTCCTCTCGCACGACGCCGCGTTCTACAGCCACGTGACGCCCCCGTCGTGGCGTGCCAGGTCCGCGCCGCGGTGGCGAATGGACACCATCTCGCGCCGCATCATGCCGATGCTGCGCGGCGCCGGCGTGGGACCCGATGCCATCGAGCAAATGCTCGTCCGCAACCCGCGGCGGCTGCTGGAGGTCGGCCAATGAAGGCGGCACTGCTGGTTCGGCCGGGGGAGATCGTCGTCGACGCGATCCCCGAGCCGACGATCGGGCCGGACGACGTCAGCATCGCTGTCGGCGGTGTGGGGCTGTGTGGCTCGGACTTGAGCGTCTTCAGTGGCAAGTGGACCGCCCCCGCCTACCCCTGGGTCATGGGTCACGAGGCCTTCGGCACCATCGATGCTGTCGGTGCAGGTGTCCCGCGCGAGCGGATCGGTCAGACAGTGGTCGTCGAGCCAAACGTCGCCTGTTTCACCTGCGATCAGTGCCGGCGCGGATGGACGTCGGCCTGCGTGGCGCGGCGGTCGGTGGGCATGAACCGGCAGGGTGCGCTCGCCGAACGCCTCGTGCTCCCGAGTCGCTTCGCCTGGCCGATCAACGGCGCGGCGCCCACCGACCTCGTGTGCGTCGAGCCGACCGCCGTCGTGCTGGCGGCGCTCCGCCGCCTCGGCACGCCACTCCCCGAATCCGCAATGGTGATCGGCGTCGGCGCCCAGGGCCTGCTGATGTCGCTCGCCCTGGTGGATCGGGGCGTCACGGTGCACGCCCACGACGTGAACCAGGACCGGGTGGCATCGGCCGTCGGCCTGGGGGCCGTGGTGGCCGCCGTCGACGAGTCGAGTCCAACCTTCCACCTGGTCGTCGACACGGTCGGCTCGCCCGCATCGGTGGCGGTGGCGCTGAGCCGCCTGGAGGTCGGCGGGACGTTGCTCGTTCTCGGCCTGGACGGCCGGCCGCTTGACCTCACCGCGCAGGCCGTCGTGCGGCGCCAGCTGGTGCTGCGCGGCTCGCTCACGTACGACCACCCCGACGACTTCGAAGCGGCCATCGCGGCAGTCCGCGATGGCTCGTTCGCCCCGGGCCGGATCGTCACTGACGCGTACGCGCTGGACGACGCACAGCTGGCATTCGAGCGGAGTGGATCGACCGCGGGAAAGACGTGGATTCGGGTCGGCTCGGACGGTGAAACGTCTTGACCGCCGCCGCGGGCGTCCCGTATCATAGGCCGGTGTCCAACTATGCGGAACGGCGCACAGGAGACGGTCGGTGCACGACTGTCCGAGCCCACGCACGGCCCTGGCCCCCCGCGGGCCCTTTCCTCGGTGACGAGCAACGAAGGGAGAGACCATGAGTAGGCGACCCCGGACCTTCATCCTCGCGCTGGCGGCGCTCCTCGTGCTGGCGGCCTGCAGCGGAGCAAGCACGAGTCCCACAGCGTCGGCCAGCGAGTCCGCGGCTGACCAATCATCAGCCCCGGCGTCCGAGCCCGCCCAGGAAGAGGTCGAGCTCACGCTCGCGCACAGCTACCAGGACGGGCAGCCGCAGGTGGACTGCGGAGCGAACGTCATCCGCGACGAGGTCGAGGCTGCCGACGTCGGACTCACCATCGAGATCTTCGGCGCCAGTCAGCTCGGCGGCGATGCCGATCGGATCCAGTCGGTGATCGCCGGCGACATCGACATCGACATTCAAGGAGCCTCGGCCCTGAGCGCCGTGTACGCGCCGATGAGCGTGGTGGATGGCGCCTTCGTCTTCGACGACAGCGAGCACCTCTACAACTTCTTCACCAGCGAGGCGTCGGACGCGCTGAAGGAAGGCTTCGAGGAAGAGACCGGCGTCCACATCCTGGGAGCGTGGAATACCGGCGCCCGCCAGTTCACGGCCAATGTGCCGATCCGTACGCCGGCCGACCTCGAAGGCCTGCGCATGCGATTCCCGCCGTCACCGACGTTCCTCCTCAACGCCGATGCGATGGGCGCGGAGGCGGTCGAGGTTGCGTTCGAGGAGCTCTACCTCGCACTGCAGCAGGGGACCGTGGACGGGCAGGAGAATCCGATCACGAACATCGATGCCATCAACCTCGACGAGGTGCAGGACTACGTCAGCCTGTCGAGCCACCAGCTCAGCTCGAACCTGGTCATCATCGGCGAGGTCTGGAATGAGCTCAGCGCGGAGCAGCAGGAAGCCCTCACCGCTGCTGTCGAGGAGGCCATGATCCAGGAGCCGGAGTGCGCCGCAGAGGCCGAGGAGGAGATCCTGGCCGCGTGGCGCGAGAGCGGCAACATGGAGATCGTCGAAGACGTCGACCGCGAGGCCTTCCGCGAGCTGGCGGAACCGTACCTGCGCGACCACTTCGATGAGGCGCAGCTGGAGGTCCTGGAAGCCATCCGGTCCACCGCGGAGTAGGCTCGGTACTCGATGCCCGGGATTCCGCCCCGGGCATCGAGTCATCGTCCCGTCTAGCCTTGGCGAAGCGGCCGTTCGTGGTCGCCGGAGGAGGATGAGCTGGTCATGGCCCACGCCGTCGACGACACTCGGCCCCTGGCCGAAACGGAGAGCCTCGGGGGGGAGTCGAACCCGGAAATCCTCCCGCAGCGAGAGCCCTGGCGGACGATCCTGCACGGCATCGGCGTTGCCGAGCAGGTGATCGGTGCGGTGCTCCTTCTCGCCATCCTCGTCCTGGTCATCGCGTTGATCGCGCAGCGGTATCTCCCGGGAGCCAACCTGCCGTGGACCGGTGAGATCGCACGGCTGTCGATGGTGTGGGCGACGTTCCTGATGGCGGGTTACCTGGCCGCGCACGACCGGCACATCGCCATCCACGTCGTCGACTATGTGCTCGGCCGGCGGGCGCTGGGCGCGGTGAAGCTGGTTGTCAACGTTGTCGTGCTGCTCACGTGTCTCGCTCTCGTCTACGCCACCTGGGTGCTCGTTTCGACCGACATCGGCCAGGTCACCGCGGCGGCGCAGCTTCCACTCCGCTTCGTGAATGCCGTGCCCTTGATCGGCTTCGCGTTGACCGCCGTCCGCGCGATCCTCGGCATCGTCGTGGATGACATCCCGGCAGTCCTGGGGCGCGAGCCGGCTGCATGACCCTCCCGCTGTTGCTCATCGGGATCCTCGCGCTCTTCCTGCTGCGGGTCCCGATGGCATTCGCGATTCTCGGCCCGTCGATCGTGTACCTGCTGGTCGAGGACTACTCGCTGCACCTTGGCGTCCGCCTGGTGATGCAGGGGATCAACAGCTGGCCGCTGCTGGCCGTGCCGCTGTTCATCCTGGTCGGGATCGTGGCCACGCGCACGGAGATCGCAGATCGACTCTATGACGCGGCTCTGCTGCTGCTCGGGCCCCTGCGAGCCGGGCTCGCCTACGTCAACATCGCGGTCAGCCTGGGCTTCTCGTGGATGAGCGGTGCGTCGCTGGCCGACGCTGCCGGCATCGGGTCGATCGAGGTCAACCACATGCGGAAGAAGGGCTACCCGGCCGAGTTTTCGGTCGGGCTGAGCGCGAGCTCGTCCCTCATCAGCCCCATCATGCCGCCCAGTATTCCGGCCGTGGTGTATGCGTCGGTCGCGGCAGTCTCGACAGGCGCGCTGTTTGCCGCCGCCGTGATCCCCGCATTCATCATGACGATCGCACTGGTCGTGGTCGTCTTTCTCTGGTCGCGGGGTCGGCCGGACCTCGTTGGCGAGCCTTACAGCTGGACGGCGGTGCGCCGTGCCGTCTTCCGTGCCCTGCCGCCACTCGGCGCACCGGTGCTGATCCTGGGTGGCATCCTCGGCGGATTTTTCACCCCGACGGAGGCCGCCGCAGTCGGCGCGCTCTACATGCTGCTGCTGGCCCTCTCATACCGGACCATGCGGCCGCGCGACATGGCGCTGATCTTCCGCGACACCGCGGTCATCAGTGGCCAGATCATGATCATCATCGGGGCATCGACGCTGCTCAGTTGGATCCTGGCGCGAGAGCAGGTTCCGCAGACCGTGGCGGAGGGGCTGCTCGGGCTGACCGACAACCCGATCATCTTCCTGCTCATCGTCAACGTCCTGCTCATCGTTCTCGGCATGATCCTCGAGCCGACTTCCGCGCTCCTCATCATCACGCCGATCCTCCTCCCCGTGGCGGTGCAGTTCGGTGTCGATCCGCTGCATCTCGGGTCGATCATCATCTTCAACCTGATGATCGGCCTCATGACGCCGCCCATGGGCGGTGTGGTGTTCGTGCTCAGCTCGGTCACCGGCATCCCGGTCGAGCGGGTGTTCAGGGGTGCGGCCTTCTACTTGCCCGCCATGCTGATCGTGCTCCTGCTCATCACCTACATCCCCGCGCTGACCCTGTGGCTCCCCGGGGTGCTCGGGCTGTGATCGGGGGTACCTGACGTGTCCGTCCTCGAGAAGGCGAGCGATCTCATCGATTGCCTCGGGCGCGCGGGCGAGCCGGTGACGCTGGGCTACGTCCGCTCCGCGCTCGACATGCCGAAGTCCTCCACGCACCGGCTCCTGGGCGAGCTGGCGACACTCGGGATCGTGCGTCGCACCGAGGACGGCCGCTACTCGCTTGGACCGCGGTTGCTGTACTGGGGCGAGGCGGCGGCGGACACCTTCGACCTGCGAGCAGTGGCCGAGCAGCCCATGCGACGCCTGCGCGACGAGCTGGGCGAGAGCGTGCACCTGTACGTGCGCGAGCACGACACGCGGATCTGCATCGCGGCGGTGGAGGGCCGCCACGAGCTCCGTCCCTTCATCCAGCTTGGCCGGCCACTGCCCCTCCGCGTCGGCGCGGCCGGCAAGCTCCTCTTGGCCTTCGCGGATCGGGAGGTCCAGGAGCTCGAGCTCCAACGCGCGCTGGGCGACGTGCCCAGCCGGCCGAATGCGCCAGGCGCTCGGCTGGCGGAGCAGCTCCAGCAGATTCGAGCGGATCGCTGGGCGACGTCGGTCGGCGAGCGCGAGGAGGGGGTATCGGCCGCCGCAACCGCGGTCGTCGACTCACGGGATCGCGTCGTTGCCGCCCTCTG
>JAICQM010000244.1 GCA_025937875.1 Chloroflexota bacterium | reverse complement strand
GTCATCGCGATCATCTGGCCGATGTGGTCGGTCGCCTTCGGGTACACGTGCACCGGCAGGATGTTGATGGCCGCCTCATCGGTCAGCCAGGCATCGGTGTAGAACGCCGCGATCTCGAACGGCGACTTGCCCTCCGTCTCCGCCGCGAGCTCCATGCGGTCCTCGTCGGTGTCGTCGCGCATGTGGCCGACGTCGGTGATGTTCTTGACGTGGCGTACCTCATAGCCCAGGTAGTCGAGCGCGCGTCGAAGGATGTCGGCGAACAGGAAGCTGCGCATGTTTCCGATGTGCGCGTAGCGATACACGGTCGGCCCGCAGGTATAGATCCCGACCTTGCCGGGCTCGTGCGGCTCGAGGGGCTCGACACGACGGGTGAGCGAGTTGTAGAGCTGGATGGGAGCGGGCATGGGGGTCCGTGCTGTGCCGGTGGCTACCGGGGCCGACGGGGGATCAATGGATCGCCGACGGCTCCAGCGTTCGCACGCGGTGGGCGACGGTCTCGAGGATGCGCAGGCGGACCTCGGGGAACTCGTCCATCAGGCTGTGAAAGGCGCGCCGCCCGAGGATGAGGAGCCGCGACGGCTCGGTCAGCGTGACCGTGGCGGTCCGCGGACCGCCGTCCAGCAGCGAGATCTCCCCCAGGATCGACCCCGGGCCGCAGTCGTCGAGCGTCTGGCCGTCGCGCACCACACTCGCCATGCCGTCGATGACGATCACCAGCTCCGAGCCGTGCTCGCCCTGCGTCATGAGGACCCGGCCGGCGGGGAGGTCGACCTCGTCCACGAGTTCGCCGAGGCGCCGAATGTCAGCGTCATGGAGCCCCGCGAAGAGGGGGACGCTGCGCAGGAGATCGAGCTTCTGGTCGCGTGCCACGAATCACCTTCAGTACCGCGTGTCGGGTGCAGCATATCCCGCACGTCCAGCGACGTGCCAAGCGCCCACGCTACTCCGAGAAGAACAGCTGCGCCGGCTCGCTGGGCTCGACGAACTCGTGCCGGATCGTGCGGCGCAGCGCCTCCTCGAGGCCGATCGGGGGATGGAAGCCGGTCGCGGCGATCGAGGTCGCGAACTGCGTGGTGGCCGCGAACTTCCGGACCCGGATCGCGCTGATCGGAAAGCGTCGCCGTGTGAGGCGCGCGACGCCGTCGGCGGCGAGCCCCAGAACGTAGCCGACCCGGTAGGGGAGTCGGGGACCGAGGCCGCTGCCGCGGCCCAGCTCCGAGCGCGCCAGGCGGACCAGGGTCCCGGTATCCATGTCCGGCTTGTCGATGTAGTTGTACACGTGCAGGCCCGGCGCCCACGCCAGCGCCGCCTCGAGCAGGGCGGCCACGTTCTCGACGTAGGCCATCGACTTGACGTTGTGTCCCGCGCCGATCATGACGAACCGGCCGCCGGCGATCTGGTGCAGCAGGTTGTAGACGTTGCCGCGGTTTCCCTCCCCGAACACCACCGTGGGCCGGATGACGGCAAGCGTTCGACGCGCGGCATCCCGCACCTGCCAGGCGCGGAGGACCTCCTCGGCCGCCGCCTTGGTCCGCCCGTAGTCGTTGAACGGCGCGATCGGTCCTGACTCGTCGGTGTCCGGGGCGGCGAAGCCATAGATGGCCACCGAGCTCGTGAAGACGATGGTGTCGATCCCGTTCGCCTCGGCCGCAGCCACGACGTGCTCGGTACCGCGGACGTTGACGTCGTCGTAGAGGGTCCGGGGCCGGACGTCATCCCGATGCTCGGCCGCGAGGTGGACGATGGCGGACGCTCCGCCCAGCGCAGCCGTGAGCGCGTCGCGATCGCGCACGTCCACGACGGCGCCCTGAGCTGGGTACGATCCGCTGCGTGCCTTGTCGACGATCGTGAACGGGATCCCGGCGGCGGCCAGGCGGCGGGCCAGGCGGGTACCGATGAACCCCGAGCCGCCGATGATTGCGACGCTCATGCCACGGCTCCCTCGCTGGCAGCCAAGTCCATCAGCTCGTCCATCCGGCGGTGCACGATCGCAATGTCGAAGGCCGATTCGGCGAGCGCGCGGCTTGCCTGCCCCATCATCGCGACGAGCGGCAGGTCGGTGGCCAGCCGCACCATGGCGTCGGCCAGCGCCTCGGCATCGCGGACCGGGACCAGCAGCCCGTTGGCGCCGTCCGGGACCGTCTGGCGGCAGCCGGGCGCATCGGTGGTAATGACCGCCAGCCCGATCGCCATGGCCTCGAGCGTGCTGCGCGGGATGCCCTCGCGATACGAGGGCAGCACGAAAACCGATGCGCGT
>JAICQM010000233.1 GCA_025937875.1 Chloroflexota bacterium | reverse complement strand
GGGACGTCAGGGTTGGGCCTCCTCGCAGACTGCTCGCGGCTCGCGCTCTCAGGGTGCGCTCGGGAGTGCACCGAAGCGTAGCACGCACGCGTGTCACTCCCGAGCCGGGCTCGCCCGCCGTCCGTGCGCGCCTGACCGATCCCTCGCAGTCCCTGTGCGCCGGGGCGCACGTACCACGAGGCAGGCACGCAAATCCGGCCATTTCTGGTCAATCCGTGCGGCGGGGTGCACGGCGTGGCTCAATAACGCCGCGAAACCGGCCCTGCTTCGTAATTAGGTGCGCCGCGGCGCACGCGCGGGGAACAAATCACCACGATGTGCGCGGCAGCGCACGTGCTGGCTCGGCGCGCCTGTCGCGCCAGGGGACTCAGCGGGGCTCGTCGGTGATGTGGCGGACCTTGCGCGGGCGCTGGCCGAAGAGGCGGCCGAACATTGAGGGAGGCGCCTCCGGCTCGTTCGAGATACGGACCCAGTCGTCGGTGCGTTCGCCGGGCCGGTAGCGGCTGTTCTGGTGCTTGGCCACGTAGTGCGTGAAGCCGGAGTTGCGCCAAGCGGCGATCCAGTGCTCGATGGGACGCTTGACGGCGGGCGTGACGCGCACCTGGGGCCCCTCCCTGACGACCGATTCGAGGAGGCGCCGGCGCTCCACGTAGGGAATGTCGTGCAGCGGCTGGTCGTCGATCTCGAGCAGGTCGATGGCCACGAAGGCCCGGGCGCGCTCCGTCTCGCGCGGGTCGGGCACCGACCCGGTGAGCCCCTCCTCCTCGATCGCCTCGGCCAGGTGGGCCGCGGCGCTGCCGGTGCCGATGAACGGCTGGTTGGTCCAGATGCCGTCGAGCACCGCCTGGTCCGCCTCCACCGCGCCGGGCAGGACGCGCTCCAGCTCATCGAGGCCACGCGCGTCGGCCCCGGTCCGATCGGTGAGACGGACGCGGCCGTCGGCGAGACGCGCGATGAGGCGCTCGCCGTTCCAGCACGGCTCGAAGAGCCACTCGACGCTGGTGATGATGGCGATGTCGTTCGACGCGACCTGCGGCAGGTCGGCCGATGCGGCGGCGGAGGGAGTGGTCTCGTCGCGTGCCATGCTTGCCTCTACGGTACGCGCAGGGGCACGGATCGGTTCAGTCGGCGCTGGGGGCGTAGAGATCGAGCTGGCGCTCCTCGACGGTCGCGCCGACCGCCTCGCGCATCTGCTCCCAGACGTCGATGTCCCACTCACCGACGAACGTGATTGCGGTCCCCTCCTTGCCCGCGCGCGCGGTGCGCCCCACGCGGTGGACATAGGTCTCGGCGTCCTCGGGAATGTCGTAGTTGAGGACGTACGGCAGGTCGGTGATGTCGAGGCCGCGGCTGGCGACGTTGGTGGCGACCAGGTACTGGATGTTGCCGGCCTTGAACTCGGCCAGGGTGCGGTCCCGCTCGCGCTGGGAGAGGCCGCCGTGCAGCGCGGCGACGTTGCGGCCGCGGCGCTTGAGGGTCATGGTCAGCCGGTCGACGCCGATCTGGGTGTGGCGGAAGACCAGCAGCCGGTCGACCTTGAACTCGCGCGTCAGCTCGAGCAGCGCGGCGACCTTGTCGCGCTCGGCGACGAAGACGACCAGCTGCCGCACCGTCTCGACGGTGCGGTGCTCCGGCTTGACCGATACCCGCGTCGCGTCGCGCTTCATGAAGCGGTCGCAGATGCGCAGGATGGCGAACGGCATGGTGGCGCTGAACAGCGCGGTCTGGCGGTCGCGGGGACAGCGGGACAGGATGGTCTCGACGTCGACGATGAAGCCCATGTCAAGCATGCGGTCCGCCTCGTCGAGGATGACGGTGTGAACCCGGTCGAGGCGCAGCTCACCGCGGCGGATGAGGTCCAGCACGCGACCCGGCGTGCCGACCACGACCTGCGCCCCGCGCTTCAGGCCGCTGACCTGCTTCTCCATGCTGGAGCCGCCGTAGATCGCGACCGTGCGGACGTTGCGGAAGCGGCCGATCTGCTCGATCTCCTCGGCAACCTGGACGCACAGCTCGCGGGTCGGGGTCAGGACCAGGGCCTGGACGTGGCGGGCGGCGGGATCGACCTTCTCGACGATCGGAATGCCGAAGGCGGCGGTCTTGCCGGTGCCGGTCTGGGCCTGGCCGATGAGGTCGTCGCCGGCGCGCAGGGGCGGGATCGCGCGGGCCTGGACCTCGGTGGGGATGACATAGCCCATCTGCTCCAGGGCGCGAGCGACGGTGACGGGCACCTCGATCTCGCCGAAGCGGTGCTGGGCCGAGCGCGCCAGGACGGCGGCGAGGAGCGGCGAGTCGGCGAGGTCGTCGGATACGCCGGCGTCGGACGGGCCGGCCTCGGTCATCGCCGCGGCCGGCTCATCGCTGGGACGCGCCTCCGGCGCCCGCTTGCGGGCGCGTGGCCGGCGGGCGCGCGGCTCCGCCTGGGCGGCGGTATCGGTCTGGGGCAAACGGTTCTCCAATGGCTCAAATGTAGCGGCGCCGCGAGAT
>JAICQM010000084.1 GCA_025937875.1 Chloroflexota bacterium | reverse complement strand
GCGCGGCGCCCAGCAGCGCGTCGATGACCGCGTGCAGCGCCGCGTCGCCATCGGAGTGGCCCTCCAGGCCGCGCGGCTCGCCCGGCCAGTCGAGGCCGCCGAGGCGCAGCGGCCGCCCGTCGACCAGCCGGTGCGCGTCGAAGCCGATCCCCGTCCGGGCGCCGGCAGGCGCACCCTCGGGCGCAAGCCCGGCAGTCAGGCGCGACCGCAGGGCATCGCGCACCAGGTCGTCGTCGCCGGGGTCGGTCAGCTTGCGATTGGCCAGCTCGCCGGCGACGGTCACCACGGCAACCCCGTGTGCGAGCAGGGCGGCCGCCTCGTCGGTGGGCCGCTCGTCGCGCGCCAGCGCGGCCAGGATCCCATCGCGCAGGAGCTCGAGCGGCGCCGCCTGCGGGGTCTGCGCCCCGGCGAGGCCCGTGCGTTCGACGACGGCCACGCCGCGCCCATCGGCGACGCGCCACAGCGTGTCGGGGACCGGCAGTGCCGGGAGCGCTGCTCCCGCACCCCGCGCCGCCACCGCGGTGGCGAGCGCAAGCTCGGCGCTGACCCCGGGACGTGCCGCGTCGTGGACCAGGGTCATGGTGTCGGGTGCGACGCCGGCCTCCAGGAGCGCGGTCACGCCGGCCAGCACGGAGTGCGGCCGCTCCTCGCCACCGGCGACGAGGAGGCATCGGTCCGACAGGCCGTCAGGCAGCCCGTCGCGAAAGCGGGTCATGCCCTCCTCGGGGACAACCAGCGCCATCAGTCCCATCCCGGGCAGGGCGGCGAGGGTGTCGACCGACCAGCGCCAGGCGGGGCGCCCCCAGAGGTCGATCCACAGCTTGTCGGTCCCCATCCGCAGGCTGCGCCCGGCGGCCACCACGATCGCGACCAGTGGGGTGGCCATGCGGTCAGGCGGTGTCGCGCGGCTGGGCGAAGATCATGCGGCCGGCGACGGTCTGCAGGACCCGGGTGACGGTGATCGGGATGTCACGCTCCATGAACCGCGCCCCACCCTCGACCACGATCATGGTGCCGTCGTCCAGGTACCCGACGCCCTGCCCCGGCTCCTTGCCGTCCTGGATGATGCGCACGCTCATCTCCTCGCCGGGGTGCACGACCGATTTCACCGCGTTGGCCAGCTCGTTGACGTTCAGGACCCGGATGCCCTGGATCTCCGCCACCCGGTTGAGGTTGAAGTCGTTGGTCAGGATCGCCGCCTCGTTGTCGCGGGCGAACGCGATCAGCTTGGCGTCGACCTCGGCGATCTCCGGGTACGTCTCCTCGGTGACGGTGACCGGCGTGACCGCGTCGCGTTGGAGCGCGGTCAGGATCTCCAGGCCGCGCCGGCCCCGGTTGCGTCGCATCGCGTCGGGGGAGTCGGCGATGCGCTGGAGCTCGTCGAGCACGAAGCGCGGGACGACCAGGGTGCCCATGATGAACCCGGTCTTGGCGATGTCGGCGATGCGCCCGTCGATGATGGCGCTGGTGTCGACCGCCACCGTGCCCGGCGACGAGCGGCGCCGCGCGCCGGGCAGGTACGACGCGAAGGCGGGAAGGAGCACGTCGCGCTTGTAGAGCGTGGCCCACAGCATCAGCCCCGCCAGCAGCACCGCCGCCAGCGGCGGCAGGATCGATCCCGCCGCACCACCGAGCGCCGCCAGTGGCACGCCGAGCAGCAGGCCCATGATGAGGCCCACCACGATCGCCGCCACGCCCAGCGCGAAGTCGCCGGCACCGGCGGCCGAGATGCGGTCGACCGCCCAGCGCGTCGGATACACCGTGATGTACGGGATGGCGAGGTAGCCGAACAGGAGGGACGCGGCCACGACGGCCATGAGGAAGGCAGGCCGGTTGGGCGCGCTGACGACGTCGCCGGCACGCTCGAGGATGAGGAGGCCGAGCCCGAAGCCGAACAGCGTCCCGAGCAGAGCCCCCACCAGCTGGATGATCCTGGTCATAGGCGGGGTGGATGATTCCGGTGATGAATTGGTGGATCGCGATGTCCGAGCGAGGATGAAGACCGATGAAGCCGCCCGGAGCCCTTCTCGCGGTCGAGGGCGGTCACGGTAGCACCTGCGTTTCCCCCCGGCAACGGTCAGGGAGTGAGCACGATCCCCAGCGCCTCGCGGATCTCGCGGGCCACGACGAGCCCGTCGGCGACCGGCGCCGACCCATGGCCCGGTCCGGTGACGAGCCGCTCGAAGCCCAGGCGCCGCGCCTCGGCCAGGCGGCGATCCACGCGCAGGCTGGCGCGCAGCCGCCCGGACAGGGCCACCTCGCCGGCCAGCGCCGTTCCCTCCGTGACGGGCCGCTCGCGCAGGCTCGACGCCAGCGCGGCGGCGATGGCGAGGTCGGCGGCGGGCTCGTCGATGCGCAGCCCACCGGCGACGTTGACGTACACGTCGTGGCCGGTGAGGTTGAGGCCGGCGTGGCGCGCCAGCACGGCGATGAGCATCAGGATCCGGTTCACGTCGATCCCGGTCGCCGCCCGGCGCGGCGAGCCATAACCGGCAGGAGCGACGAGGGCCTGGATCTCGACCGCCAGCGGGCGCGTTCCCTCGACCGCGATCGTGACCGCGCTCCCCGCCACCGGCGGCTGCTCGGACTCGAGGAAGAAGCGGCTCGCGTCGGCGACCTCGGCCAGCCCGTCGCCGCGCATCTCGAGCACGCCCACCTCCTCGGTCGACCCGAAGCGGTTCTTGGCCGCACGCAGCAGGCGCGTGGCGCCGAGCCGCTCCCCCTCCAGGTAGATCACCGCGTCGACGAGGTGCTCGAGGGTCCGCGGCCCGGCCACGGTGCCCTCCTTGGTGACGTGCCCGACCAGGGCGACGCAGGTGCGGCCGGCCTTCGCGACCTCGGCCAGCCGGGCGGCGACCTCGCGCACCTGTCCCACGCTCCCGGCAGGACCGCCCAGCTCCTCGGCGGCCATGGTCTGCACGCTGTCCACGACCGCCAGGGCAGGCGCGGTGGCCTCGATCGCCGCCACCGCCTCGGCGAGGTCGGTCGTGGCGAGGATCGAGAGATTGTCGACGACGGCCGCCACGCGCTCCGCCCGGCCGCGCACCTGGGCGGCGGACTCCTCGCCGGTCACGTACAGGGCCGGTGCCCCGCGTGCCGCCAGCCGCGCGGCGAGCTGGAGGAGGAGCGTGCTCTTGCCGATGCCCGGGTCACCACCGAACAGGACGATCGAGCCTGGCACGATCCCGCCGCCCAGCACCCGGTCCAGCTCGCCGATGCCGGAACCGAGGCGATCGGCCTCGGCGCTCGAGACGCTGCCGATGGGCTCGATGGCCGCCGCGGCCGCGCTCCCGCCCGCGCGTGGTTTGGCGCTCCGGCCGACCGACGCGCGGCTGACGAGCGTCTCGACCATCGTGTTCCACGCCCCGCATGACGGGCATTGGCCCGCCCAGCGCGAGCTCGTCGCGCCGCATTGCTGGCAGACGTGGACGGACCGGCTGGCGGGCAAGGGTGAGCGCTGCTCCTCGACGTGCGGATGGCCCGGGCGGGGGCCCGGGCCATCTTGCCACGCGATCGATGCGCGCGCGGTTAGCGCACGCTTATCGGTCCATGAGGCCGATCAGTCGGCGACGGCCTTCTCCTTGGCGCGCCCGGCCGCAGCGGCCGGCTTCTTCTCGGGCGGTGCCTTGCTGATGACCAGGTTGCCGCCATCGGGATCGGCGTCGACCAGGATCTTGTCGCCCGGCTCGTAGGTCGCCATGAGCATCTGCTCGGCGAGCGGGTCCTCGATCTGGTTCTGGATCTCACGGCGGAGGGGCCGGGCACCGTAGGCGGCATCGAAGCCGCGCACGATGATCTGGTCCTTGGCGGCGTCGGTGACGGTCAGCTCCATCTGCTGTCCGATGACCTGGCCGCGCACCCGGTTCAGCATGAGATCGACGATCTCGCGCAGCTCCTCGCGGGTCAGGCTGCGGAAGACGACCGTGGCATCGATGCGGTTGAGGAACTCGGGACGGAACGTGTTCTTCAGCTCGGCGAGGACCTTCTCGCGCATCCGGTCGTAGTCGGCCGCCTGCTGCGCCGTCTCGGTCGGGCTGCCGACGCGGAAGCCGATCGAGCTGTCCTTCTGGAGCTGCTGCGCCCCGACGTTGCTGGTCATGATGATGATCGCGTTGCGGAAGTCGACGCGGCGGCCCTTGGCATCGGTCAGGTGCCCGTCCTCCAGGATCTGGAGGAGGATGTTGAACACTTCGGGGTGCGCCTTCTCGATCTCGTCGAGCAGTACCACGCTGTAGCTCTTGCGGCGGACCGCCTCGGTCAGCTGGCCACCCTCGTCGAACCCGACGTAGCCGGGCGGGGCGCCGACCAGCCGCGACACGTTGTGGCGCTCCATGAACTCGCTCATATCGATCTTGATGAGCGCGTCTTCGCTGCCGAACATGAACTCGGCCAGGGCCCGCGCCAGCTCGGTCTTGCCGACGCCGGTGGGCCCCATGAAGATGAAGGAGCCGATCGGGCGCTTGGGATCCTTCAGGCCGGCGCGCGCGCGGCGTACCGCCTTGCTGATCGTGTCGATCGCCTCCTGCTGACCGATGACGCGGCCGTGGAGCGCCTCCTCCATGTGGAGCAGGCGTTCCTTCTCCTCCTGGCTGATGCGCACGACCGGGATGCCGGTCCACATGCTCACGACCTGGGCGATGTCCTCGTCGGTGACGACGGGCAGGTCCTTGGCGGCCTCCTCCTGCCAGCTGGCGCGCAGCTGCTCGATCTTCTCCTTGGCCTGGGCCTCCTCGTCGCGCAGCCGGGCAGCGGCCTCGTAGTCCTGGCCGCCGATGGCCTCGTCCTTCTGGCGCGTGATCTCCTCGAGCTCGCGCTGCGCCTCCTTCACGTTCGGCGGTGCCGATGCGGAGCGCAGCCGGACGCGGGAGCCGGCCTCGTCGATGAGGTCGATCGCCTTGTCCGGCAGGGCGCGGTCGGCGACGTAGCGCACCGACAGGTCGACCGCGGCGCGCAGCGCCTCGTCGGTCATCTTGACCTTGTGGTGCTCCTCGTAGCGCTCGCGGATCCCGAACAGGATGTCGATCGCCTCGTCCATGGTCGGCTCCTCGACCATGACCGGCTGGAAGCGGCGCTCGAGTGCGGCGTCCTTCTCGATGTACTTGCGGTACTCGTCCAGCGTCGTGGCGCCGATGCACTGCAGCTCGCCGCGGGCCAGCGGTGGCTTGAGGATATTGGCGGCGTCGATCGCCCCCTCCGCGGCGCCCGCCCCGACCAGCGTGTGCAGCTCGTCGATGAAGAGGACGTTGTCATCGCTCGAGCGCAGTTCCTCGATGATCTTCTTGAGCCGCTCCTCGAACTCGCCGCGGTACTTGGTGCCGGCCACCAGCGACCCGATGTCGAGGGTCAGAACCCGCTTGTCGGTCAGCGTCTCTGGCACGTCCCCGGAGACGATGCGGTGCGCGAGGGCCTCGGCGATCGCCGTCTTGCCCACGCCGGGCTCGCCGATGAGGGCCGGGTTGTTCTTCGTCTTGCGACCCAGGATCTGGATGACCCGCTCGATCTCCTTCTCGCGACCGATGACCGGGTCCAGCTTTCCGGCGCGCGCCAGGTCGGTGAGGTTGATCCCCAGCTGGTCGAGGGTCGGGGTCTTCGAGGGGCGCTTGGTCTCCTGGGCGGGCGCGCTGCTGGTGCTCTGCGACAGGACATGGATCACCTGGTGACGCACCTTGTCGAGGTTGACACCCAGGCTCTCGAGCACCCCGGCCGCGATCCCTTCGCCCTCGCGAACCAAACCCAGCAGGAGGTGCTCGGTACCGATGTAGTTGTGACCGAGGCGCCGCGCCTCGTCGATGGCGAGCTCGATGACGCGCTTGGCGCGCGGCGTGAGCCCGACCTCACCGACGACCGGCCGATCTCCCCGACCGATGATGAACTCGACCGCGGTCCGCACCTTGGACAGCTCGACGTTCATGTTCTCGAGCACGCGCGCGGCGACGCCCTCGCCCTCGCGGACGAGGCCGAGGAGCAGGTGCTCGGTACCGATGTAGTTGTGGTTGAAGCGCTGGGCCTCATCCTGTGCAAGGGTGAGGACCTTCCGCGCCCTATCGGTGAACTTGTCGAATCGGTCCATGGTTGGCTCTCGCGTGGCTCGAGTTATCCACATCCTACGGTCCCGGGGACCGCTGATGTGAGTGTACGGCACCACTTCGGTGCGGTGCCTTCAATAGGTAGTACGTCCGAGGGGTCGATGACGCTCATACCTGGAGACGGAGCGGAGCTGCTAGCGGTTGCGCCGGGGACGGTGCGAGGCGGGCCAGCTGGCCCGCCTCGGACGAGTCGCAGGGACGGCCGGCGCAGCCGGCGGACAGCCTAGCTCTCGGTCTTCTCCTCGTCGGTCGGGGTCTCGGGCTCGCTCGCGGTCCCGGCCTCGCCCTCGGTCGAGGCGTCCGTGTCGGTTACCGCCGGCTCCTCCGCGTCGGTCGGGGCGTCGGCCTCGCTCGATACGGGCGCCTCCGTAGCTGGCGGCTCCTCGGTGGGCGCCTCCGCGACATCCTCGGCGACGGGCGCTGCCTCGGCCGTTGCGGGCTCGTCGGCCGCGGCGGGCTCCTCGGCCGTGGCGGGCTCGTCGGCCGTGGCGGGCTCGTCGGCCGCGGCGGGCTCCTCGGCCGCGGCGGGCTCCTCGGCCGCGGCGGGCTCCTCGGCCGTGGCGGGCTCGTCGGCCGTGGCGGGCTCGTCGGTGGCCTCCGCCTGGGCAGCCTCGGCCGGAGCCTCGGAGTCGCGGAATTGGTCGAGGAGGCCGGACGACGCGAAGGCCGCGGCCATCGTGCTGTCGATGCCGCCCTCGGGCTCGGCGATCGCGTCCTCGGGGCGGTAGTCGAAGCGGTCGCGGCGGTCGCGCCCGCCGTCACCGCGGCGCGGCCGGTCATCGGTCCGTGCCTGTGGCGCCGGACGGTCCTCGGCCTGCTTGAGGCTGAGGCCGAGGCGATGGCGCTCGGAATCGAGGCTGATGATTCGCAGCTTGACGGTCTCGCCCTCCTTCACGACGTCACCCGGGTGGGCGACGCGCTGGTGCGAGAGCTCGCTGATGTGAATCAGGCCCTCCAGGCCCTCTTCGACGCGGACGAAGGCGCCGAAGTTCACCAGCTTGGTGACGGTGCCGTCGATGACGTCGCCGATCTTGTACTTGGCGACCGACTCCTGCCACGGGTCCGGCTGCAGGCGGCGGATCGAGAGGCTGATACGGCCGCGCTCGTGGTTGATATCGATGACTTCGGCCTCGACCTCCTCCCCGATCTGGTAGGCCGTCTCCGGATTGTTGACCTTGTTCCACGAGAGCTCGCTCTTGTGCACCAGGCCGTCGATCCCGCCGAGGTCGATGAACACGCCGAATGGCGCGATGCTGCGCACCTGCCCGGTGACCCGCTGGCCCACCTGCAGGCTGCTGAACAGCTCGTCGCGCTTCTCGCGGCGCTCTTCGTAGAGGGCGACCTTCTCCGACAGGATCAGCCGGTTGGCCTTGCGATTGACCTCGAGGATCTTCAGCCGCAGCGTGCGGTTGATGTACGGCTGCAGCTTCTCCGCGATCTCCTGCGCGGCGTCGCGCGGCTGCTCGTCACGCGGACGGCGCGGGAAGTCGACGATCTGGCTGATCGGCACGAAGCCGCGGACGCCGAGGTCGACGATGAGGCCGCCCTTGTTGTGGTCGATGACGCGGGCCTCGACGATCTCGCCGGCATCGAAGCGCTCCTGCATCGCGCGCCACTTGCGCTCGAGACCGGCGCGACGCAGGGACAGGACCGCGTGACCCTCCGGTGACTCGGGCTGCAGGACGTAGACGAGGACCTCGTCACCGATCTTGATCTCGGGACGCTGCTGGTCCTCGCCCTCGCGTCCGCGGCGGCTCAGCAGCTCGCGGTTGCTGACGACACCCTCGCTCTTGCCACCGAAGTCGACGAGGATTTCGTCCGGATCGATGCGCACCACCGTGCCCTCGACGACGTCGCCGTGCTTGAGGCTCGTGACCTCGTGCTCCTGCGCATCGAGCAGCTCGGCCATCGTGGTCGGTTCGCTCACCGGCTCCGCCTGGG
>JAICQM010000020.1 GCA_025937875.1 Chloroflexota bacterium | reverse complement strand
CTCCGCGCAGGTGAGCACCCTGCACGCGAACTTCATCGTGACCGATCGCGGCGGGCGGGCGGCCGACGTGCGCGCGGTGGGGGAGCACGTCCGGGCCGTCGTGGCGGATCGGTTCGGGATCGAGCTGCACTACGAGATCGAGTTCGTCGGCGACTGGGAGCCGGCCCAGTGAGCCGCCTGCGGATCGGCATCGTCGCCGGTGGGCGGTCGGCCGAGCACGAGGTGAGCATCGCCTCGGCGGAGGCTCTGCTGCGGGCCATCGACCGCCACCGCTTCGAGCCGTATCTGCTGTACATCGACCGCGACGGGGGATGGCGGCTGCCTGCAGGCCCGGCCCCCGAGCTGGGCGATGCGACGCTGGCAGAGCTCGTGGGTGCCGAGACGCCGCGCCTCACGGCGGAGCGGCTGCGGGCCCATGCGCCGCCGCCGGCTGGCCTCCTCACCGCCTCCGACACGGCGCTGGCGGCGCGCAGCGCCGTGCGCTCGCTGGCCGAGGCGGTGGACGTCGCGTTCCTGGTCGTCCACGGACCGTACGGCGAGGACGGGACCCTGCAGGGCTTCCTGGAGCTGGCTGGAATCCCGTACGTGGGCGCGGGCGTGCTGGCCAGCGCCCTCGCCATGGACAAGGTCGTCTTCAAGGACCTCATGCGTGGCCACGGGCTGCCCGTCGTCGATTCGACCTGGTTCCGGCGCTCCGCGTGGCGAACCGAGCCGGAGCGCGTCCTGCGCCAGGTGGCCGAACTCATCGGCGAGCGCAGCGTCGTCAAGCCGGCCCGCCTGGGCAGCAGCGTCGGCATGACCCTCGTCCACGATGCGGCGGAGCTGCCCGGCGCCCTCGACGAGGCGTTCGCGTACGACGGCAAGGTCATCGTCGAGGCTTACGTCGCGAATGCCCGCGAGCTCGAGTGCGGGGTGCTCGGCAACGACACCCCGATCGTCTTCGAGCCGGGCGAGGTACGCAGCCACCACGAGTGGTACGACTACGAGGCGAAGTACGTCGACGGCCTTGCCGACGTGACGCCGGTTGCCGACGTCGAGCCCGATCTCGCCGCGCGCCTCAAGGAGCTGGCCCTCGCCGCCTACCGGGCCGTCGACGCCGCCGGCCTGGCGAGGATCGACTTCCTCGTCCCTCCCGACACGATCTTCATCAGCGAGATGAACACGCTGCCGGGGTTCACCGCGACGAGCATGTACCCCAAGCAGGCAGAGGCTGCCGGCATCGGCTTCAGCGAGCTCATCACCCGCCTCATCGAGCTGGCCATCGAGGCCGATGCCGAGGGCCGCACGCCGGATCCCATCGGACCGGCAGGCGACGCATGAAGCTCCCGTTCTTCGGCCGGCGGCCAAGGGCCGGCCGCGGCCGGCGGTCCCGTCCCGCACGCGAGCGTGGCAGCGCCAGGTCTGCGATTCGCCCGGCGGCCGCGATCCGAGCGCGGCGACGACCGGGCGCCACCCAGGCGCGTCGCCCGCGGGCCGCGCTCCGCGTGCGCGTGGTGCGCCGCCTGCCCAGCTGGTCGCGCATCCTCGCCGGCCTGGGCCTGGGAGCGACCATCGCCGCCCTCGCCGTCCTCGCCGGTGGATCGTGGCTGCGCGTGAGTGACATCACGACCCTGGGCGCGGTGCTCACCCCCGCGTCGCGCCTGGAATCGGCCCTTGCCCCGCTGCGGGGCCAGCCGCTGCTGACGCTGGATCGCCACGCGGTCGAGGACTCCCTGGCGTCGTTGCCCGCGATCGCCGAGGCACACGTCGAGACGTACCTGCCGGATCGGGTCGAAGTCACCGTCACGGAAGCGGCGCCGGCCGTCGTGTGGCAGACGACCGCCGTCCAGATGGTGTGCGCCGCCGACGGGACCGTGATCGGGCAGGTGGCGCGCGGTGCCGACCTGCCGGCGGACCTGGCCGGGCTGCCGTACGTCGACGACCTGCGCCCTGCCTCGCGCGACATTCGCGTCGGCGAGGCCGTCCCTGCCGCCGAGGTGCGCACCGCGCTTCGCCTGGAGAGCATCGTCCCGGCCACGTTGGGCTCCACCGCCGGCCGGCTCACGGTCCGCATCGACGAGCAGTATGGCTTCATCGTCGTGGCGCCCGACATCGGCTGGAGCGCCGCCTTCGGGTACTACGGGCTCGACCCGCAGGAGGCGGAAGCCGACATCGCAGCCCGCGTGGAGCGCCAGGCGGCGTCGGTGCGAACGCTGTTCGCGGAGCAGCCGGAGGCATCGGTCGCGTGGGTGGATGCCCGCAATCCGGGAAGGGTATATTGGCGTGCCAAGGGCTGATCCGGGCCGGGCACCGCATCCGGATCGCCGACCCCGCCATCCCACTGCTATCGGACCTCACCGGCATGTGGCTTCCCCTCATCGGCCTTGCGCTCGGCGTGGCGCTGGGCCTGCTTCTCGGCGTCTCGGTCAGCGCAGACCTCGCGCGCTACAGCGCGGTCGCGATCCTGGCCGGCCTGGACTCGGTGCTGGGCGCCATCCGGGCCGAGCTGGACGCCCACTACGACAACCGGGTCTTCATCTCCGGCTTCATCACCAACGCCCTGGTCGCGGTGGCGCTGACCTTCGTCGGGGATCGGCTGGGGATCGACCTGTACCTGGTGGCGCTCTTCGCCTTCGGGCTGCGCATCTTCCAGAACGTGGCACTCATTCGCCGCCACTTCCTGTAGGCTCGATGGGCCTGCGGCGACTGGCGGCCCAACGGAACCATCGGAGGTAGCTTGGACAGGGAGACGGTCCTCGTCGGCATCGACGCCGGTACGACCAAGGTCACCACGCTGATCGGCGAGGTCGGCCGATCTGGCGACGTCAATATCATCGGCTATGGGATCGCCCCGTCGGTCGGGATGAAGAAGGGCATGGTCGCCAACATCGACCAGACCGTCGGCTCGATCACCGCCAGCATCGAGAAGGCGGAGCGCCTCTCCGGCTACAAGATCAGCTCGGCCTTCGTCAGCGTCGGCGGCAGCCACATCTCGAGCCAGAACTCGCGCGGCGTCGTGGCGGTGTCCGGCCATCGGCGCGAGGTGAGCCGCGAGGACGTGGCGCGCGCCACCGATGCGGCCAAGGCGGTCCAGGTGCCCTCCAACCGCGAGCTCATCCACGTCCTGCCGCGCGGGTACATCGTCGACGGCCAGGACGGCATCAAGGACCCGCTCGGGATGAGCGCCGTGCGCCTCGAGGTCGAGACCCACATCGCCGCTGGCGCCGCCACCAGCATCAGCAACCTGACCAAGTGCATCAGCCAGGCGAACGTGGCCATTGACGAGCTGGTGGTCGGCTCGCTGGCCGCCGCCGAAGCCACGCTGACCGACACCGAGAAGGACCTGGGCGTCCTCGTCGCCGACATCGGCGGCGGGACGACCGACCTGGCCATCTTCACCGATGGCGCCGTCTATCACTCGGCCGTGCTCCCCGTCGGCGGCATCAACGTCACCAACGACGTGGCGATCGGCCTGCGCACCAGCCTCAACCTGGCCGAGGAGATCAAGATCAAACACGGCAGCGCCGACGTCGGCGAGATCGGGCCCGAGGAGCTGCTCAACGTGGCCGTCCTCGGCGAGGGCAGTGGCCAGACGATCCAGCGCCGCAAGCTGTGCGAGATCATCGCGGCACGGATGGAAGAGATCTTCACCCTGATCCGCGAAGAGGTGAAGCGGTCCGGCCACGCCGGCATGCTGCCGGCGGGGATCGTGCTGACCGGTGGCGGGGCGCGCCTGTCCGGGTCGGCCGAGCTGGCCCGCGAGGTGCTCCAGATGCCGGTCCGCATCGGCTCACCGCAGGGCGTGGGCGGGCTCATGGACCAGCTGTCGAACCCGGCCTTTGCGACGCCCATCGGGCTGCTGCTGTGGGGCGCCACTCACGCCGGAGACGAGCCCCTGGGCTACGTGGCCGGCAACCCGATGGGCCAGGTCGGCGGCCGCTTCATGGACTGGCTGCGGGGCCTGTTCCCCGGCTGATTGCCTGGAGCCCGCGGGGCTGGCATCGTGGACAGGGTCGCGGCCCGTCCACCATCGGTGCGCATGCTGTGGATAACTCCACGCCGGATTGTGGAAAACCGCCGACGCGCGGCGGGACACATCGGTAGAATCGGTCAAACCCGCGCGATCCGGGTTCATCGATCAACCCTCATACCGCCACCGCGCAGGAGTCCCTCCACATGCCGCTCCGTTCGGACTCAGAGAATTTCGCCCTCATCAAGGTCATCGGCGTGGGTGGCGGCGGCAGCAACGCCGTCAACCGGATGATCCGCGCGGAGATGATGGGCGTCGAGTTCATCTCCGTGAACACCGATGCCCAGGCGCTCCTCCAGAGCGACGCGCCGCACAAGATCCGCATCGGCGACAAGCTGACCCGCGGCCTCGGCGCCGGCGCCGATCCCGGCGTCGGGCAGCGCGCCGCGGAGGAGGACAGCGAGAAGATCTACGAGGCCCTCAAGGACGCCGACATGATCTTCATCACCGCTGGCATGGGCGGTGGCACCGGCTCGGGCGCGGCGCCGGTGATCGCCGAGATCGCCAAGGACCTCGGCGCCCTGACGGTGGGCGTGGTGACCAAGCCGTTCAGCTTCGAGGGCATGCGGCGCAAGCTCGTTGCCGAGCAGTACACCGAGACGCTCAAGGAGAAGGTCGACACCCTCATCACCATCCCCAACGACCGGCTGCGCGAGGTCGTCGACAAGAAGACGAGCATCATCGACGCCTTCCGCGTGGTGGACGACGTCCTGCGCCAGGGCGTGCAGGGCATCAGCGACCTGATCACCGTGCCCGGCCTCATCAACCTCGACTTCGCCGACGTCAAGACGATCATGCGCGAGGCCGGCAGCTCGATGATGGGCATCGGCACCGGCACCGGCGAGAACCGCGCCGTGGAGGCCGCCAAGAACGCCGTCATGAGCCCGCTGCTGGAGGTCAACATCCAGGGCGCGCGCGGGATCCTGTTCAACGTCACCGGCGGCAGCGACCTCGGCCTGTTCGAGGTCAACGAGGCGGCCGAGGTGATCAAGGAGGCCGCCGATCCGGAGGCCAACATCATCTTCGGCACGGTCATCGACGACCGGATGCGCGACGAGGTGAAGGTCACCGTCATCGCCACCGGGTTCGACGGCACGCGCAAGGCGCGCCCCGGCAAGGGGGCGTCGGCCGAGGCGGCGAGCGGGATCGAGGCCAACCTCGACGAGCGCAGCCGCGAGATCCTGGCCGAGATCGAGCGCGAGCGCAGCCAGCGCGAGAGCCTTGCCGAGCAGCTCGGCGAGCCGTCGCCGTTCGCCCGGTCGGGCACGCTCGAGCCGACCGAGGTCCGGCCCACCGAGCGCGAGCCGCTCCCGGTGCGGCCGAGCAGCCTCGATCGGCCGTCCTACGGCGAGACCGACCTCGACATCCCGTCCTTCCTGCGGCGCAAGTCCGACTGACCGATGGGCGGGCGTCCGCGCCCGCCGCGGCCGGGTATGCCCCAGCCGACGAGCTCCGAGATCGCCGACCGCGCAGCGGCCCTCCGCCGCCGCATCGACGCGGCGGCCGAGGAGGCCGGCCGCGACCCGGCCCGGGTTCGAATCGTGGCCGTCACCAAGACCTGGCCGGCCACGGTGTGCCGCGCCGCGCACGACGCCGGGCTGACGCTGCTCGGCGAGAACCGGGTCCAGGAGGCGTTGCCCAAGGTGGCCGTGGTGCCCGAGGCGACGTGGCACCTCGTCGGCCGCCTCCAGTCGAACAAGGTCCGCCCGGCGGTCGGGGCCTTCGACTGGATCCACGCCGTCGACTCGCCGGCGCTCCTGCGGCGGATCGAGGTCCAGGCCCACGACGCCGGCCGGGCGCCGCACCTGCTCATCCAGGTCAACGTGACCGACGAGCCGCAGAAGGCCGGCCTCGGCCCCGAGGCGCTCGCCGATGCCGAGCTGCTGGCCGCCATCGCGGCGCTGCGCCGGTCGAGACTGGTCGGCCTCATGACCATCGCCCGCCAGGGCGCGGACCCACGTCCCGCGTTCGCGCGGCTGCGGGCGCTGCGCGACGACCTCGAGCAGCGCGCCGGCATCGGCCTGCCCGAGCTGTCGATGGGGATGAGCGCCGACGTCATCGAGGCGGTCCGGGAGGGCGCGACGCTGGTCCGGATCGGGACCGCGCTGTTCGGGACCCGCGGCTGAGCGCCGGCCGCGCTATCCTCGGCGGCAATGTCCGAGGTGCTCGCCAACTTCGTCTTCCTGCTGGCCACGGTGCTCACGTTGCTCATCCTGGCCCGCGTGATCATCAGCTGGGTGATGCCCGGCGGGGGAGGCGGGCTGGTGGCGTTCGTGTATGCCGCCACAGAGCCGATCCTGGCCCCCATTCGCAGCCTGCTGCCGGCCACCGCCGGCATCGATTTCTCGCCCCTCATCGCGATCCTGATCCTGCAGGTGATCACGCGCCTCGCCGGCCAGATGCTCTGATAGACGCAGCGTTGAGAGGGGCCCGTGAGCGGGCTATACTGCGCACCCGCGTGGGCGATTGGCTCAGTGGTTAGAGCACACGGTTCACATCCGTGGGGTCACTGGTTCGAATCCAGTATCGCCCACCATTCACCCTCCTGAAGATTCCCGAGACGACCGATGCCGCTGCTTCCGGCGCCGGTGCGCCGACGGCTGCGCGCCGTCCGCATCTTCGAGCCGCTCGCCGAGCGTGACTTCTCGTTCCTGACCATCGGCTCGCTGGTCTCACTGCTGGGCGACGGCTTCTTCTCGGTCGCGCTGGCGTGGCAGGTCTACGAGATCAGCAACGTGCCCACCGCCCTGTCGGTGGTCGGCGTGGCCTGGACCCTGCCCCTGGTCGCCTTCCTGCTGCTGGGCGGCGTGTTCACCGATCGCTATGACCGCCGCTGGCTCATGATCGGGGCGGACCTGGTGCGAGCGGCCGCCATCGGGACGCTCGGGGTGCTCTCGCTCGCCGGTGTCGTCGAGCTCTGGCACATCATGGGCCTCATCGCGTTCGTCGGCCTGGGCGACGCGTTCTTCAACCCGGCCTCGACCGCGATCGTGCCCGACCTCCTGCCGGACCGCCTGCTCCCCCAGGCCAACGCCCTCAATGGGCTGATCCGACCCTTGATGGTGCGGCTCACCGGCCCGGCCGTCGGAGGCTTCGTGGTGGCGCTGCTGGGCCCCGGCGCCGCGTTCGTCGTCGACGGAGGCACGTTCATCGTCTCCGCCATCGCCATCGCCGCCATCCGGGTCCGCCCATCGCGGGCGGCCGTTGCGCACGGGCTGCGCCAGACAGTGGCCGAGATGGGCGAGGGGCTTGCCTTCGTGCGCCGGACGCCGTGGCTGTGGGCCACGCTGGTGTCGGCGATGTTCAGCCTGCTGGTCTTCATCGGTCCGACGCAGGTGCTGCTGCCGTTCCTGGTGAAGAATCGCCTCGACCTGGGTCCGGAGGCGCTGGGCTTCATCTTCGCGGTCAGCGGGATCGGGTCCATCCTGGCGGCCATCGCGGTGGGCCAGCGCGGGCTCCCGCGCCGGTACGTGACCGTCATGTATGCCTGCTGGTCGGCCGGCGTGGCGCTGCTGGCGGGCTATGGCGCCATGGACGCGCTGTGGCAGGCGATGCTGGTCGGCTTCGTCACCGCCGCGCTGTTCGAGGTCGGCCAGATCATCTGGGTCACGATGCTGCAGGCGCTCGTGCCGCGGCGGCTGCTCGGCCGTGTGTCGAGCCTGGACTGGATGGTGTCGACTGGGCTCGTCCCCGTCTCCTTCGCGCTCACCGGACCGGTCGCCGAGCTCCTCGGCCCCGGCACGACGATGATCGCGGCGGGCCTGCTCGGCGCGGTGCTGATGGGCGCCCTGCTGTTCTTCCCGGGCGTTCGCGACCCTGAGCGCCGGCCGCTCGTCCCGGAGGCGGTGACGGCGTGAGCGGCAACGGCCCGCCGTTGCGGATCGCCATCCTCGCCGAGACCTATCTGCCGTACCTGTCCGGCGTCACGGTCTCGACCGAGGCACTGGCCCGTGGCCTCGGTGCGGCTGGCCACGACGTCCTGCTCGTGGCGCCACGTCCCGGCGGCGACGCGGCGCCGGGGACCGCCGGCGCGGTGGGGCCCGAGCCGGCGTACGCCTGGCTGCCCTCGATGGCGCTCCCCATCGCACCGCCCGGCTATCGGGTTCCGGTACCGATCCCCGGAGGTGCGTGGCGTGCGGCGCGCGCCTTCCGGCCCGACGTCGTGCACGCCCAGTCACCGTTCACCAGCGGCCTGGCGGCGCGCCGCCTGGCCCGCCGCCTCGGTGTTCCGCTGGTCTTCACGCACCACACCCGCTTCGGCGACTACGCCCACTACCTGGGTCCGCTGGCGCGTCCCGGTGGCGCGGCGGCCGGCAGCTGGCTGCGCGCCTTCTGGGCCGGGTGCGACGCCGTCGTCGCCCCGGGCACTGACCTCGGTCGCGAGATCCAGGCGCGGCTGCCGGCATCGGCGCGGACCGTGGTGCGCGTCATCCCCACCGGGGTCGACGCCGACGGCATCCGTACCCTCACCGCCCGCGACCCGCGGGTGGAGGCCGGGTGGCGAACCGGCGTGCCGGTGGCAATTGCGCTCGGCCGCCTCGCACCGGAGAAGTGCGTCGACGACGTCCTCGAGGCGGTCGCCGGCGTGGCTGGCCTGCACCTGGCGATCGTCGGCGACGGACCCTCGACGGACGGCCTGCGGCGCCGGGCGGCGGAACCCGATCTCGCCGAACGGACGTGGTTCGCCGGCCGGCGGCCCCGTCCGGAGGCCCTGGCCCTCCTCGCCGGCAGCGATCTGTTCGTGGTGGCCTCGCGGACCGAGACACAGGGCCTCGTCGTCGCCGAGGCGCTGGCGTCGGGCGTGCCGGTGGTTGCCCTCGATGCGCCCGGGGTCCGCGATGCGGTCCGCGATGGGATCGATGGCATCCTCGTTCCCGCGGATCCGCTCGCCGGTCGCGCGGGCCGAATGGCGGCGGCGCTTCGCGGCCTGGTCGCCGATCCCGACCGCCGCCGGGCCCTCGCGGCCGCGGCCGAGGCGGGGGCCGAGCGCCTGGCCCAGCCGGCGCGCATCGCCGAGGTCGTCGCGCTGTACCGCGAGCTCATCGCCCGTCGCTCGTCCGCACCGCCCAGCGCGTGATCGCGGTTGCACCCACGCGGTGCCCGCGTACAATGCCGGGCATGCGCGTGAGTGTGGTGGCCCGCTTCGTTTCGCATCCCCTCATCGAGTTCGGCGTCCGACGGCGGCTCGCCCGGAGCAGCCGGCGGCTGGGGTTGCCGCGATCGGGGACCGTCTTCCATCGGTCTCGGCGGAGCTTGGGCGCCACCGTCGGCAGCCTGCGTGCGCCGACGAGCCATTTCCGCTTCCCGACGGTCGGCCGTCTCGGCCTGCATTCCCGGCGCCCAGAGCCATCTCGCGCCCGCCGCTCGTAGCGGCGGCGTACCCGGGTTGCGCAACGCACGCGCCGTCAGCGCCGGCGGCGTCGTCCATCGCTCGCATGACGGTCGGATCGAGATCGCCCTCGTCCATCGTCGCCAGCCACGCCTGTGGGCGTTGCCCAAGGGCACGCCCGACGCGGGCGAGACGCTCATGGAGACCGCCGTCCGCGAGACCCGCGAGGAGACCGGGCTGGAGGTCGAGGTCGAGGAAGCGCTGGACTCAATCAGCTACGCGTTCATCCGCGGCCAGACGCGATTCCACAAGACGGTGCACTTCTTCCTGATGCGACCGGTGGGCGGCAGTCCGGACGACCATGACCACGAGTTCGACGAGGCGCGCTGGGTGCAGCTGGAGGAGGCGCTCGCGCTGCTCACGCACGCCACCGAGCGTTCGGTCGTGGACCGTGCGGCCATGCTCCTGAGCGAGCGCGAGCGGGCGGCGACCGCATGAGCGATACCGGATCGCTGCTCCGGACTCCGCTCCACGACCGGCACGTCGCCGCAGGGGCGCGCCTCGTGCCCTTCGCCGGCTACGAGATGCCGGTCCAGTACCGCTCCATTCTCGAGGAGCATCGCGCCGTCCGCACGGCGGCAGGGCTCTTCGACCTGTCCCACATGGGCGAGATCGGCGTCGACGGCGGGGAGGCGGTGGCATTTCTTCGCTACGCCCTCGTCTCGGAGCCGGGAGCGCTGGAGCCGGGCCAGGCGCAGTACTCGATGCTGTGCGACGAGGATGGCGGCATCATCGACGACCTCATCTGCTACCACGTCGACGATGCCTTCCTCATCGTCTGCAACGCCGCCAACCACGACGCGGTGCTGGCCCACCTGGAACGCCTGCTGGCGAAGGGCGACTTCGACGCCACCGTCGAGGACCGATCGGATCGCACCGCGCTCGTCGCCCCGCAGGGCCCCGCTTCGGCCGCCATCCTGGCAACGCTCACGGAGCTGCCCCTCGAGGAGCTCGGCTACTACCGTGCTCTGCGGGGCGACGTGGCCGGCATCGACTGCCTCGTGGCGCGGACCGGGTACACCGGCGAGGACGGCTTCGAGCTGTTCTGCGCGGCGCGCCATGCCGGACGCCTGTGGGATGAGCTGGTCGAGGCCGGTGGCGAGCGGTTGATCCCGGCCGGCCTCGGGGCCCGCGACACGCTGCGGCTGGAGGCGGGGATGCCCCTGTACGGCAACGAGCTGGGCCCCGACACCAACCCCTTCGAGGCCAACCTGGGACGTGTCGTGAAGCTCGACAAGGGGGAGTTCGTCGGGCGCGCCGCGCTGGCGCGGGTGCAGCAGGCGGGACCGCGGCGCAAGCTCATCGGCCTGGTCATGCGCGACAACGCGATCCCGCGTCACGGCTACCCGGTCCTCCACGATGGAGCCACGGTGGGGGTGGTGACCAGCGGCACCGCCTCCCCCTCGCTCGGCGAGCGCATCGCGATGGCGTACGTGCCCGCCGAGCTGGCCGGCGTCGGCAATCGCTTCGCGGTGGTGGTGCGCGACCGCCCCTACGAGGCGGAGCAGGTAAAGTTGCCCTTCTACAAGCGCCAGCGCCAGGAGCAGCACTAGCCGATGAGCCATCCCGGGGACCTTCGCTACTCGAAGGAGCACGAGTGGGTCCGCGTCGACGGCGGGACCGCCACGATCGGGATCACCAGCTTCGCGGCCGACGAGCTCGGCGACATCGTCTTCATCGAGCTGCCGGAGGTCGGGAGCTCGCTCACCCAGTTCGCCGGCTTCGGGGTGGTGGAGAGCGTCAAGGCCGTCAGCGACCTGTTCTCACCGATCTCGGGCGAGGTCACGGAGGTGAACGCGGCGCTGGCCGAGCAACCCGAGCTGCTCAACAGCGACGCGTACGGCGAGGGCTGGATCGCCCGCGTCTCGCTCGCCGACAGCGCTGAGCTCGACGCCCTCATGGATGCCGACGCCTACGAAGCCCTGACCTCCTAGCGCCTCCAGATGGCCTACACCCCGCATACCGATCCCGATCGCGCGGCCATGCTGGCGGCGATCGGTGTCGCCGGCATCGACGACCTGTTCGACGACGTCCCGCCCGCCGTCCGCGCCGCGGCCTGGGACCTGCCGGCACCGATGGTGGAGCAGGAGGTGCGTGCCGAGCTGCGCCGCCTCGCCAACCGCAACCGGATTCCGGACGTGAGCTTCCTCGGCTACGGCGCCTACCGGCATCTGGTGCCGTCGGTCGTCAGCGAGGTGGTGGGGCGCGCCGAGTTCAGCACCGCCTACACGCCCTACCAGCCCGAGGTCAGCCAGGGCACGCTGCAGAGCATCTACGAGTTCCAGTCGCTCATCTGCGAGCTGACCGGCATGGAGGTCGCCACCGCCTCGCACTACGACGGCGCGACCGCCACCGCCGAAGCGGCGCTCATGGCCTGCCGCCTCACCCGCCGCGAGCGGGTGGCGGTTTCGAACGCCGTCCACCCCGAGGTGCGACGCGTGCTGGCCACGTACTGCTCCGGGCCGGGGATCGAGGTGGTCGAGGTGCCCGCCGACCTGGCGGCCGGGGGCACCGGGCAGACCGATCCTGCCGCCGCGGCCGCCGTCCTGGATGATTCCTTCGCGTGCCTGATCGCCCAGCAGCCCAACGCCTTCGGCGTGCTGGAGCCGATGGCGGAGCTGGGACAGGCCGCGCACGCCGCGGGAGCACAGCTGGTCGCCGTCGTCGAGCCGACCAGCCTGGCCGTGCTGGAGCCGCCGGGGAGCTACGGCGCCGACATCGTCACCGCCGAGGGCCAGCCGCTGGGCATCCCGATGAGCTTCGGCGGGCCGTGGGTGGGACTCATGGCGGCGCGGATGGGCGCCGTGCGCCAGATGCCCGGGCGGCTGGTCGGTGCGACCCGCGACGCGGCCGGACGCAAGGGCTACGTCCTCACCCTCCAGGCTCGCGAGCAGCACATCCGCCGGGAGAAGGCGGCGAGCAACATCTGCACCAACCAGGCCCTCTGTGCCCTGGCCGCCACGGCATACCTCACCGCGGTCGGCCCGGCCGGCCTGCGCGAGGTCGCCGAGCTGTCGATGGCACAGGCCCGTCACGCGGCCGGCGCCCTGCGCCGGGCCGGGCTCGCCGAACGCCGCTTCACGGCGCCCTACGTCGCCGAGGTGGCGGTCACCGTCCCCGATGCCGAGCGGCGTCATGCCGTCCTCGCCGCCGAGGGCGTGGTGGCCGGCGCCCCGTTGTGGCGCGACTACCCGGAGCTCACCGACACGCTGCTGCTCGCAGCCACCGAGCTCACGTCCGACACCGACATCGAACGCCTGGTGGCCGCCCTGGAGGCGAGCCGATGAGCGTCGTCGACGAGCGCGTCGACGCGTCGGGCCGCGGCGCCGCCTTCGCCTCGCCCGAGCCGGGTGAGGCGCTGACCATCGTCGAGCCACTCGTCTTCGACCACTCGCGCCCGGGGCGGCGTGCGGTGCGCTTCCCGGTCGCCTCCGATGCCGCTCGCGCGGCGGGGAAGGGCGAGCCGGCGCTCCCCGCATCGGTCCAGCGGCAGGAGGCGCCACGTTTGCCGGAGGTGAGCGAGCTCGAGCTGCTCCGCCACTTCACCCGCCTGTCGCAGCTCAACATCGCCATCGAGACCGCCTTCTATCCGCTCGGCTCGTGCACCATGAAGTACAACCCCAAGGTGAACGAGTGGGCGGCCAGGCTCACCGGCTTCACCGACTCGCACCCGCTCGACCCCGACGAGCTGGCGCAGGGCAGCCTCGAGCTGCAGTGGCTGCTCGCCGAGCTCCTGCGCGAGATCAGCGGCTTCGCCGCGGTGAGCCTCCAGCCCGCCGCCGGCGCCCACGGTGAGCTGACGGGGATGCTGATGACCCGTGCCTTCCACCGGTCCAACGGCGAGGGAGAGCAGCGGACCAAGGTGCTCGTGCCGGACAGCTCGCACGGCACCAACCCCGCCACCGCAACCATGGTCGGCTACTCGGTGGTGACGATCCCGTCCAACGAGCGCGGGGGGATCGACCTCGGCGCGCTGCGCGCCGCCCTGGGGTCCGACACCGCGGCGCTCATGATCACCAACCCCTCGACGCTGGGTATCTTCGAGGACCAGATCGATCAGGTCGTGGCCGCCGTTCGGGAGGCCGGTGCCATCGCCTACATGGACGGCGCCAATCTCAACGCGATCCTGGGCCGGTTCCGCCCGGGCGAGGCCGGCTTCGACGTCATGCACTTCAACCTGCACAAGACGTTCAGCACGCCGCATGGCGGCGGAGGCCCCGGGGCCGGGCCGGTCGGGGTCAGCGAGCGGCTAGCCCCCTTCCTCCCGCGCCCGCTGCCGGTGCTGCGCGAGGGCGACGCCGACGCGGTCCGGGCCAACGCCTGGGCGGGCCGAGAGACGCCCGGCGCTCGCTTCGGGCTCGACTGGGACCGGCCGCAGAGCATCGGCAAGGTGCGCAGCATGTTCGGCAACTTCGGCATGCACCTGCGCGCCTACGCCTACATCCGCGCCAACGGCGGCGACGGGCTGCGAGGCGTCAGCGACGACGCGGTGCTCGCCGCCAACTACCTGCGCGTCCGGCTGGCCGATGCCTTCGACCTGCCCTACGACCGGGTGTGCAAGCACGAGGTCGTGTTCAGTGGCCGGCGCCAGAAGCGGCAGCATGGCGTCACCACCCTCGACATGGCCAAGGCCATCCTCGACCACGGCATCCACCCACCCACGATCTACTTCCCGCTGATCGTGGAGGAGGCACTGATGATCGAGCCGACCGAGACCGAGAGCCTCGAGACGCTCGACCGCTTCGTGGACGTGATGCACGACATCGCGCGTCGCGCGGCGGACGAGCCGGAGGCCCTCAGGGCGGCGCCGGTGACGACACCGGTGGGGCGTCTCGACGAGGCGGGGGCGGCCCGACGCCCCGACCTGCGCCACCGCTTCGGCCCGGATCCGGTGCCGGAGAGCACCGAGGGTGGTTGAACCTTCGCTGCGCCCCCGGCGTACTATGCGTACCGGATCGCGGTACAGCTACTAAGGTGCAAGTGGTGTCGACGCAGCCGGAAGGGCTGGTCGAGCGCATCCAGTCGGGGGACATGGATGCGTTCGAGGAGTTCTTCAACACGTACAAGCGGCCGGTCTTCACGACCGCGCTGGCTATCACGCGCGACCCCTTCCTCGCCGAGGAGATCCTCCAGGATTGCTTCGTCAAGGCCTATCGCGTGCGGCACCGACTGCGCCGCGACGTCTCGCCGCTGCCGTGGCTGCAACGCGTCACCACCAACCTGTGCTACAGCCGGATCGCCCGCCGGCGGGCGCTCGTCGAGCCGATCACGCAGCTGATCACCAACCTGGTCACCGACCTCACCATCCGTCCCGACCAGGTGGCCGAGTCGCGCGAGATCATCGAGGTCCTACAACGCGGCATCGACGCCCTGCCCCCGAAGCAGCAGACCGCGGTCATCCTGTACTACCTGCACGGGTACTCCCTGGCCGAGGCGGCCGAGATCGCCGAGTGCAACGTCGGCACCATGAAATCCCGCCTGCACTACGCGCTCAAGGCGCTGCGCTCGCTGCTTCCCGCCGAGCGCCGGGCGCCGGCCGTCCGCCCCTCGAGGCTCGCCGTCGATGAGCTGTCGTAGGATCCGCCGCGAGCTGATCGAACGGTTCCGCTTCGGCGAGCTGGACGGTCGCTCCGCACCGCACCTCGAGCATCTCCGCGGCTGCGTGGAGTGCCGTGACGACGTGGGCCTCGATCGCGTCGTGGTCCGCAACCTCCAGCGCGCCCTGGAACTGCGGGTGGCCGATGTCGAGCCCAGCTCGACCTCCTTCGAGGCCATCCGACGTCGCGCCCTCGAGCCTCCCGGGCCGACCTGGGGCGAGCGGCTGTGGCGCTGGGCGCGCGTCGTCCCGGCCGGGGCTGCCATCGCCCTGGCCAGCTTCGCGATCGTGGGCGGCATGTCGGACGGCGTGCCGCAGGCCGCGACCCCACGCCAGCTGGCATGGCCGGGCTTCCAGGAGACCGCACCCTACGATCCGCTTCCGGAGCGGCGCTCGTTCTGGACCGAGGGCTACCTGCTGCCGTCTGAGCCGGCGAGCGGCCTGATCGCCTGGGTCGATCGCAGCCAGCTGCCGAACCAGCCCCCCGTCGGGCCGGCGAACCAGGGCATCACCCGGTGAGTCTCCGCCCCCTCGGTGCGGGGCGGCGGATCCACGTCGTCCTGCTGGCCCTGGTCCTCGCTGCCTGCGCCGTCCCGCCCAGTGGCGCTCCCTCGGCCTCACCGCCCGCCAGCCCGGCAGCCCGTGCCGAGGAGCCGGTCCGCCTGGCGATCGAGGTACCGCCGGTGCCGGGGCCCGTCAAGCCCTTCCGCGGCGAGGCGTCGCAGCAGGTCTACATCCGCGACGGCCTCGTCAGCATGTACTTCGAGCTACGGAACGTGGGCGAAGAGCCGATCACCTGGCTCAACACGTTGTACGACTACGAGCCGCAGCAGCTCTACACGCCCGTCGTCCAGCTCGAGTGGCAGGAGGGCGGCCGAGCGGTCTACACGCGCGCGGGCCGCTTCTTCCCGAGTCCAGCCATCATCCAGCCCGGCGAGTCGGCGGTGTACCTGATGGGCGGGCAGCCGGTGCAGGGCGACGGCACGCCGGGCGACCTGCTGACCCACATCAAGTACTGCCCGACGCGCGGCATGGACGACGTGCCGGGGATCCCGGTGCCGGTCGAGGACGTGACGTGGGAGGCGCACCCCGATGGCACCGTGACCGCCACCGGGACGATGGTCGAGAGCGCCGGATCGCTGCGCCTGCGGCCGCCGCAGGTCGGCGTCGCGTTCTTCGACGCCGCCGACGAGTTCATCGGCGCGGTGGTGACGCCGTCGGAGGGCGAGGCGCTCGAGGCGGGGGAGCGGCGCGAGTTCGCCATCAGCGGGCCGGGAGTGGCGGTGGACGAGATCGCCAGCGCCCGCGCCTGGGCACTGATTCCGTGACCGTATGAACCTTTCGACAGCACGACAGGTAGAGATCGGTAACCCACCAGCGTGGAGCTCGGAGGTTGCCCGTCCTTGACGTGCGCTTAGCCATCGGTCAATCTTGGCCCGCTTTCCCAGGATTGGCCCGCACGGCGCGCTACGCGTCGTGCATGCTCATGCCGGGCAACTGACCCACGTGATGATCAGTGGGACGCACGGTAAAGGAGGAGAGGAGGTCGGCACCGCGACGATCGCGAATGTTAGCGACGCCATCGCTCGGACGGCCGTCCCGACGCTTCGGGACCCCGCACATGGCATGGCAGACAGGCTCGATCAGCCGCGACTGCGGCTCTTGCTCTCTTACGCCGTAAGGCGAAAGGATGAGGTGTATGTGGTTTAAGAAATTCCTCGGCGTCTTCGTGGCGCTTGGACTGGTCCTCGCGGCCTGCTCCACGCCCGGCACGTCGCCGAGCAGTGAGGCCAGCGACGGCGCTTCGCAGCCGGCGTCAGAGGCCCCCGATGTGGAGCAGGTGCTCCGCGTCGATCTCGGCGGCGAGCCGCCGACGCTCGACCCGACTCAGGCAACCGACAGCCAGTCGATCAACGTGCTGCGCAGCATCACGCGACCGCTGGCCTACTACGACGAGAACCTGGAGGTCGTTCCCGGCCTGGCCGAGAGCTGGGAGATCAGCGAGGACGGCCAGACGATCACCTTCACGCTCAAGGACGGCATTCAGTACAGCGATGGCACGCCCATCACGGCTGATGACTTCGTCTTCAGCTGGAAGCGACTGATCGATCCGCGTGAGGCGGCCGGTTACTCGTACATCATGGCCGACGTGGTTGGCGGCGAGGATCTCCTCGGCGTCGACACCGAGACCGCCACGGATGAGGACATCGAGGCCCTGCTCGACGCGTTCGGCGTCAGCGCCCCCGACGAGTCCACCTTCGTGGTCGAGCTCGCGCGACCGGCGGCGTACTTCGTGTACATCGCCACGTCGTGGACGACCGTCCCCCAGCAGGAGGGCTTCAGCTTCGCCGAGGCTGACGGCTACGTCAGCAGCGGCCCGATGAAGCTCGTCGAGTGGGAGCACAACGCCCAGATCGTGCTCGAGCCCAACGAGAACTGGACCGCCGGTCCGGCTCCGACGATCGAGCGCATCGAGATGGCCATGATCCAGGACCCGGCCGCGAGCCTGGCCGCCTATGAGGCGGGCGAGATCGACATCGCCGGCGTCCCGACCCAGGAGATCAGTCGCATCCAGGGTGACCCGGAGCTCAGCGACCAGGTCCTCCAGGGCGACGTCCTGTCCATCTACTACTTCGGCTTCGACCTCAAGGATCCCGAGGGACCCTTCACCAACAGCGTCCTGCTTCGCCAGGCGTTCAACGAGGCCGTTGACAAGGAGACCATGATCGCCACGACCTTCGCCGGTCTTGGCACCCCGGCCAACAGCCTTGTGCCGCCTGGCATGCCCGGCGCGCAGGACTTCGAGCTGTACCCGTACGACCCGGAGAAGGCCAAGGCCGACTTCGACCAGGCCCTCGCGGACCTGGGTATCGCAGCGGGTGATCTCGGCCTGGAGGTCGGGTTCAACACCGATGCCAACCACGAGGACAAGGTGGCCTTCCTGCAGGAGCAGTGGCGCCAGGCCTTCGGCATCGATGTCACGCCGGTCGGCCTGGAGTGGGGCGCCTATCTCGAGCGGCTCGAGTCCGATCCGTTCGACATCTTCCGCCTCGGTTGGGGCGCGGACTACCCGCACCCGAACAACTTCCTGACTGACCTGATCAGCTGCTCCAGCGGCAACAACAACATGGGCTACTGCAACGAGGAGGTCGACGCGCTGCTGCAGGAAGCTGCCGTGGCCCCGACCCTCGAGGAGCAGGTGCCCCTGTACAACCAGGCCCAGGAGATGGTGATGGCGGACGCTCCGATCATCCCGCTCCGCATGGGCTCGCGCTTCACGCTCGTGAAGCCGTGGATCCAGAACCTGGTTGCCACCGCCCAGGACAGCAACACCGGTGAGCTCTTCTACGATCAGGTGTCCGTCGCGGCCCACGAGTAATCGTGCGATTCACGATCGACCCCGTTCGCTAGGGGAATAGTCCATCGGGTGGGCCGGTCCGCCGGCCCACCCGACGACCACGCGGCTTGATCGCCGAAACCGATCGAGCTCCGTGGCCGTCGGGGTAGACTCAGGCGGAAGCAGGAGGTTTCGGCGTGCTCGGCTATATCGTCCGGCGGGTGCTGTGGATCGTCCCGGTGCTCTTCTTCGTCTCGGTGATCACCTTCGTGCTGATGCGGGCCACGCCGAGCGGACCCTTCGACTCCTTCGGTGCCGGTCGCATCGCGGCTCCCGGCGTGGTCGCCCAGCTCGAGCGCAAGTACGGGCTCGACAAGCCGCCGCACGAGCAGTACCTGCGCTGGGTCGGCAACCTCCTGATCGGCGACCTCGGCCCCTCGTACAAGTACCGTGACCGCACCGTCAACGACATCGTCGGTGACGGGATCTGGGTCACCGTCCATCTCGGCGTCATGGCATTTGCGCTGTCGGTGATCGTCGGCATTCCGCTGGGCGTCATCGCCGCCTTACGCCATAACGGGGTACCCGACTACCTCGCCACGTTCATCAGCGTGCTGGGCATCGCCACGCCCAGCTTCGTGTTATCGATCCTGTTGCTCGTGTTCTTCGCCGTCACCGTCAGATGGTTCCCGAGCTACGGCTGGCAGACACCCGCCCACTGGGTGCTGCCCACGATCGCCCTCGCCGGCTTCCCGATCGCCCAGATCGCGCGCTATACCCGCGCCAGCATGCTGGAGGTGACGCGCAAGGACTACGTGCGCACCGCGCACAGCAAGGGGCTGAAGGAGCGGTCGGTGGTCTCGATCCACATGATCCGCAACGCGCTGATCCCGGTGGTCACGATCCTGGGGCCGATCTTCGCCTTCCTGGTGACCGGCAGCTTCATCATCGAGACCATCTTCAGCGTGCCGGGCATCGGTCGCTATTTCGTCCTCAGCATCGCCCAGCGCGACTACGGCGTGATCATGGCCATGGTCATGCTCTTCGCGGTCACGATCGCGGTCATGAACCTGGTGGTCGACGTGCTGTACGCCTACATCGACCCCCGGATCCGGTACAGCTAGGAGCGGATGGAGATGGCCAATCGAACCGGTGCCCTCGAAGCACCCGCTGCTGCCGCCGAGCGACGCAGCGCCTCCCTGTGGGGCGACGCCTTCCGTCGCCTCCTGCGCAACCGGCTCGCCGTCCTCGGCGGCCTGTTCGTGCTCCTCTTCATCTTCGTCGCGATCTTCGGATCGTTCATCGCACCCTACGACTACCGCGAGCAGGACCTTGCGGCCGTGGTCGCCGCCGGGGGACCGGTCGGTCCATGGGTCGGGCCACACATCCTGGGGACGGACAACCTGGGGCGTGACCTTCTGAGCCGGATCATGGACGGGGCGCGAATCAGCATGATCGTGGCGCTGGTGGTGCAGGCGGTCGTCCTCTTCATCGGCGTGCCCGTCGGTGCCGCCGCCGCTTGGTTCGGTGGCCGGCTCGATACGCTGCTCATGCGCTTCACCGACATCGTCTACGCCTTCCCGGACCTGCTCTTCATCATCCTGCTGAGCACCGCCCTGCGCGAGACGGTCTTCGGGCGTGCGCTGGACGGGCTGCTGGTGGTGTTCGTGGCCATCGGCCTGACCGCGTGGGTCGGCATGGCGCGTCTCGTGCGCGGACAGCTCCTGAGCCTCAAGGAGACCGAGTTCGTCGAGGCCGCCAGGGCCATCGGCGTGTCGGACTTCAAGATCGTGACCCGTCACCTGCTCCCCAATGCCAGCGGACCGATGATCGTGGCCGTGACGCTCGGCATCCCCGGCGCCATCCTGGCCGAGGCCACCCTGGCCTTCATCGGCCTGGGGGCCCAGGAGCCCCGTGCGTCGTGGGGCAAGCTGGTCTTCGACGGCCAGGCCTTCCTGCGCTCCGAGCCGCACCTCGTGCTGTTCCCGGCCCTGGCGGTGGCCATCGCCCTGATCAGCTTCACGTTCCTCGGTGACGGCCTCCGTGATGCCCTCGATCCCAAGCTGAAGGGGAAGCAGTAGCGTTGACCATCACCGACGATCAGAGCCGGGCGCCGGGCAGCCCGGAGCTCGCCGAGCTACCCGAAGATGTCACCATCGAGACCGAAGAGGGCCGTCGCCTGGCGGAGCAGCTCGAGGACGATCGCCGCCACGCCCGCAAGCTCCTCGAGGTCCGAAACCTGTCGACCCACTTCACGACCCGCGACGGCGTGGTCCACGCTGTCGACGACGTGAGCTTCGAGCTCGACTACGGCGAGACGCTCGGCCTGGTCGGCGAGTCGGGATGTGGAAAGAGCGTCACCGCCCTCTCCCTGACGCGCCTGGTGCCGAACCCGCCGGGCAAGATCGTCGCCGGCGAGATCATCTTCGACGGCATCGACATCCTGAAGCTGACCGCCAACGAGATGCGCCTGCTGCGCGGGAAGAAGATCGGCTTCATCTTCCAGGACCCGATGACGAGCCTGAACCCGACGCTGACGATCGGCTACCAGATCGCCGAGTCGGCGCGGGTGCACATGGGCCTGTCGCGACGCGCCGCCGCGGACCGCGCCGCGGAGCTGCTCGGCAAGGTCGGCATCCCGCGCGCCAAGGACCGCATGGGGGACTACCCGCACCAGTTCTCCGGCGGGATGCGGCAGCGCGTGATGATCGCCATCGCCCTCGCGTGCGACCCGAAGCTCCTGCTCGCCGACGAGCCGACCACCGCGCTCGACGTGACCATCCAGGCCCAGATCCTGGAGCTCATCCGTTCCCTGTCCGACGAGTTCGGGACCGCCGTCATCCTCATCACCCACGACCTGGGCATCGCGGCCGGGATGTGCAACCGCATCAACGTCATGTACGCGGGTCGCATCGTCGAGACCGGCAACGTGGACGACATCTTCGAGAATCCGCAGATGCCGTACGCGTGGGGTCTCCTCGACTCGCTGCCTCGCCTCGATCAGGAGAAGGGCGAGCGGCTGCGGACGATCGAGGGCCTGCCGCCGGACCTCATCAACCCGGGACCCGAGTGCCGCTTCAGTCCGCGCTGCCAGTACGCGCGCGACATCTGCCGCGAGCGTGAGCCGGAGCTGTCGCCCCGCGGCGAGAACGAGCCCGGGCACCTGGCTCGCTGCTTCGGCACCGAGCCGGGAGGATGGATCCAGTGACCGACGGCACGGCCCCCGCGACGCCGCGGACGCTGATCGAGGTCGAGAACCTCAAGGTCCACTTTCCCATCACGGCCGGCATCTTCCAACGCGAGGTCGGCCGCGTGCGCGCCGTCGACGACATCTCGTTCGACATCCGGGCCGGCGAGACGCTGGGCCTGGTTGGCGAATCGGGCTGCGGGAAGAGCACCACCGGCCGCGCCCTGATCCGGCTCCGCAACCCGACCGAGGGGAGCGTCAAGTTCGACGGCGTCGAGCTGTCGGACCTGTCGCGCAACGAGCTGCGGAAGATGCGACGCCGGATGCAGATCATCTTCCAGGACCCCTATTCCAGCCTCAACCCGCGCATGACGGTCGGCTCGATCATCAATGAGCCGCTCGAGACCCACAACCTGGGCAGCTCCAAGGCCCGCGCCGAGCGCGTTCGCGAGCTGCTGGCCCTGGTGGGCCTGAATCCGGGCTACACGAACCGTTACCCGCACGAGTTCTCGGGCGGTCAGCGGCAGCGCATCGGCGTGGCGCGCGCTCTCGCGGTCGAGCCGGAGTTCATCGTCTGCGACGAGCCGATCAGCGCCCTCGACGTCTCGATCCAGGCCCAGGTCCTCAACCTGCTGGTCGAGCTTCGCGAGCAGTTCGGGCTGACCTACCTGTTCATCGCCCACGACCTGAGCGTCGTCCGCCACATCAGCGACCGGGTCGGGGTCATGTACCTGGGCAAGATCGTCGAGATCGGCCCCCCGGCGCAGCTGTACGCGGCGCCCGGCCACCCGTACACACGGGCGCTCCT
>JAICQM010000206.1 GCA_025937875.1 Chloroflexota bacterium | reverse complement strand
GTCGACGGGCGTGACCACGGTCCGGGCCTGGTCGTAGGTCGGGTCGCCGGGCGCGATGACGGTGCCCGTCACTCGGGCGCGCAGGTCGATGGGTGATGTGGTGTTGATCGCCAAGAGGATTGCTCCTGTCCGATGCAGAGCAGATGCGGCGGCCGGTGCGCGGGCCCTGCGCCGAGACGCGCCAGCCGTGGGCGAAGCGAAGGATTCAGTCTGTCAGACCGATGGGGTGCTGCAAACTCATCGGCCTCAGCGGGGCTTGCCCTCCCGCAGGGACGCCACCGATTTGGCGATCCGACGCTGCCGTGTCTCGTCCGTCTTGGCGCCGGTCACCTGCAGCACGTGCCAGCCCTTGTTGCTGTTCGAGAGGGCGTCGAACGTGGCGCGCGCCCGAGGGTCGGCGGCGAGCGCCGCAGCCAGGTCCTCCGGCACGTCGATCGTGCGCGGCGCCGTGTCGAGCTCGATGTCGACATCCACCTCGTCGCCGCCCTTGACGCCCGTGGCGGCCCGATTCTCGGCGCTGACGCCGACCATGTACGCCCCATCCATGACCGCGATCGTGTTGCGGTAGCTGACGCCGTTGATCGTGACCGTCACCGGCGGCCGCTTCCCGGCACCCAGCGATTCCACCACCTCGTCCGGGACCCGGATGCCGGTCGCCGTCTTGCCGGACTGGAGGATCGTCGTTCGGAAACGCATGGGCCGGGGTCCTCGTTGGGTGCGGTCGTGCTGACGACCGGTTGGACGGTGCCGCCGCTCCATTCTGAGCGGTCCGGCAAGGTTCTCGGGTGGCCCCCGGGTGCTCCCTCGCGCGATGTCAGCAGTCACTCGTGCTCCACGAGCCGTGTGTCGTGAGAGTTCGTGCTCCACGAGTCGGTGCTGACGACGGTGAGACGGCGCCGCCCCTCAATTCTGAGCGGCCAGCCCGCCGCCTGACCGATGTATCGGCGGAATCGCGCCGGAGGGGCATCCCGCGCTGCGTTGCGCCGATGCATCGGCGGCTGATGCGCACGAGCCGCGCGCCGGGGTGCAGGTCACGCTCACCGAGCGCCGACGTATCGGCGGATTGCCGCCCGGATCCCGGTCCGGGTGACATTTGCGCCGATAGATCGTCACGCTCCGGGCTCCCCGCGCTCGATGCGCGGGGTGGAGAAGCGCGCCACGGGGTCCGGAACGGGTGGCCCTCGGGTGCTCCCTCGCGCATGGGCTCCCGATGTGCGCTGGGGCGCACGTAACTACGAGGCAGGGGCCGAAATGGGGGCGTTCGTGCCCGGAACGTGCGCCGGGGCGCACGCCGTGGGGCGGATGAGGCGCGAAACCGGGCTTGCTTCGTAGATGTGTGCGCCGAGGCGCAAGGCGACGGCCCGAATTGCCAGGGTGTGCGCTGGGGAGCACAGGCTGAGCACAGCCGCAAACCTCGCTACCCTGTCCCGGTGCTGCCGCCGTTGACCTCCCCGTGACCGACGACGCGCGGCGCGTCCAGCGCACGTACCTGGCCCTCACGCTCCTCACCACGCTGGCCGCGTCGTTCATCTGGGGCGTCAACACGCTGTTCCTGCTCGACGCGGGGCTGAGCAACGCCGAGGCATTCGCCGCCAACGCGTTCTTCAGCGCCGGGCAGGTCCTGTTCGAGGTGCCGACCGGCGTGGTGGCCGATACGCGGGGCAGGCGCTTCTCGTTCATGCTCGGCGCCGGGACGCTGCTGCTCTCCACGCTGCTCTACCTGGCGATGTGGAACGTCCACGCGCCGCTGTGGGGCTGGGCGATCGCATCGGTCCTGCTGGGGCTGGGATTCACGTTCTTCTCGGGCGCCACCGAGGCGTGGCTGGTCGACGCGCTGTCCGCGACCGGCTTCACCGGCGACCTCGAATCGGTCTTTGGGCGGGCGCAGGTGGTGGGCGGGGCGGCGATGCTCGTCGGATCGGTCGCCGGCGGCGTGATCGCCCAGCTCACCGACCTCGGCGTGCCGTACATCGCGCGCGCCGCGTTCCTGGGTCTGACGCTGGTCATCGCCTGGCTGTACATGCGCGACATCGGGTTCTCGCCGGCGCGCGGCGTGACGCCGGTGACGGCCGTGCGCACCGTCATCACCGGAGCGGTCGACGGCGGGCTGCGCAACCGACCCGTGCGCTGGCTGATGTTCGCCTCGCCGTTCGTGACCGGTGTCGGCTTCTACGCCTTCTACGCGCTGCAGCCCTACCTGCTCGAGCTGTACGGCGACCCGAACGCCTACGGGATCGCGGGGCTGGCCGCGGCGCTCCTCGCCGGTGCGCAGATCGCCGGCGGCCTGATCGTGCCCTGGGTCCGGCGCCTCTTCGCGCTGCGCACCGACATCCTCGTCCTGGCAGGTGTCCTGGAGGTGGCCATGCTGGCCCTGCTGGGACTGATGCCGGTGTTCTGGATCGCGGTCGCGCTGCTCGCGGTGTGGGCCATGGTCGGCGCGCTGTCGATGCCGGTTCGCCAGTCGTTCATCAATGGCCTGATCCCCTCCGAGCAGCGGGCGACGGTGCTGTCCTTCGACTCGCTGATCGGCTCGGCCGGCGGGGTGGTGGCGCAGCCGGCGCTTGGCCGGGTGGCCGACATCGGCGGGTACGCGGCGTCGTACGTGGTGGCGGCCGGCGTTCAGGCCCTGGCCGTCCCGTTCTACCTCCTCGCGCGGCGCGAGCGCGCCCACTCGGACCCGATCGCGGTCATCCCGGCCGAGGCCTGAGTCAGGCGCCGCCCCTCGTGCGGCGGCGGCGGCCACCGAGCTTCGCCAGCGCGGGCTGCAGCTCGTCGCGCCAGAAGCCGAAGAAGCCCTCCTGGTCGGGACCGATCTGGTGGATGTACACGTTCTCGATGCCCGCCTCGACGTACGGGGCGATGTGGTCCACGAACCGCTCGACGTCGGGGCCGCAGGGCGTCGTCTCGGCCAGCTGCTCGGGCGTGACCAGGCTGGCGGCCTGCTCGAAGTGCATCGGCAGCGCCAGCTCCTGCGAGAGGTCGCCGGGGATGCCGGCCGTCGGCCAGATCTCCTTGTGGAGCTTTCGCGCCTTCGCCTCCGACGTGGCCCAGCACACGGTCGC
>JAICQM010000256.1 GCA_025937875.1 Chloroflexota bacterium | reverse complement strand
TCCGCGGCCGCCTCGACCGTGGGAAAGCGCTGCGTCTCGGAGCTGCGGGTCGGCATGCAGCCCGAGACGAGCAGCGCCATACCGATGACGCCCGCCGCGCGGCCCAGTCTCGGCCCCATGAGCCGCATCATCAGGTCCCTGTCAACGGTCAGACGCGGACGACCACGACGTCGGTGGGGAGCTCCTTGCCCTTGAGGTCCAGCGAGCGCCGCTCGAGGGTCGGCTCGAGTCCGATGACCTCCGCCGCCACGGCCGAGACGAGGATCTCGCCCGCGCCCGCGGCCGCGGCCAGGCGGGCGGTGGTGTTGATGGCATCGCCGACGATCGTGATCTCGACGTGGTTCCCCTCCCCGATCGCCCCGAACCAGGCCCTGCCGGTGTGCAGGCCGGCCCCGACCGGCACCCACGGGCCATCCGGCGTGCCATGGCCGGTGGCGCGGAGCAGGTCGCGCGCCGCGTCCAGTGCGCGCTCCGGGTGATTCGCGCCCAGGAACGGCGGAAAGACGGCCACCAGCTCGTCGCCGACGAACTTGTCGACCATCCCGCCATGGTCGAAGACGGACTTCGAGGCCGCGGTGTAGAAGCGGTCGAGGGTCGCGCGAAATTCGGCCGGCGTCATCCGCTCGGCCATCGCCGTCGAGCCGCGGATGTCGGCGAACAGCGACGTGCCCTCGACCTCGCCGCCGCCGTGGTGCTGGAGCAGGACCTTCTCGCAGGCGTTGCACATGTTGGGGTTCTGGGCCGACTGGGTCTTCCCGATGAGCCGCATGATCGGCCTGCCGGCCCCGCCGAACGGCGCGGCGCACATCTGGCAGCGGGGGTCCGCCGGGATGCTGTTGAAGATCCTGCGCACGAAGCCCATGGCCGGGTCGGGGTTGCTGAGGAAGTCCTGCCACCACCGTTCGTCGTGCTCGGTGGTTGGCCCGGGCGGTGTGGGTGGCGTGGGGCGCGCCTCGGTCACCGCCGGATTATGCGCGCCCGCGCAACACCCACCGTCATGCCGCGGGCCTTGCGGACGCACACCGAGCGGCGCATAGTGCCGATCGGCACATCAGCCCGCCACACAGGAGGACACCGTTGCAGACCATCACTGCCGTCCTCCCGGCCGCCCGGAGCCCGCGCTGACGCCCTGAACCAGCGGCGACAACCGAAACGCGAGCGCTCCTGACCGGTCGGGACGAACCCACCCACGTCCCATTGACCCACACGGGAGCGCTTCTTCGTGTCATCCACGATCTCGCCGCGCTCGTCCTCGTTCGCCTGGCCCCATGGCGAGCCGTACGAGGATCATCCGCGCGGCACCCTCAAGTCCGGCAAGGAAGCCGAGGTCTTCCTGGTGGAGCGTCGCTTCGCCAGCGGTCCGCGGCTCCTGGCCCACAAGCGATATCGCCCGCGCTACCCGGCCAAGGGCGAGCTCCGCGAGCGCGGCTTCTCCAATTCGACCGCGTATCGCGGCGATGCGGTCTACAAGGCGGGCTGGTTCCTGCCGCGCCGCGACAAGAAGGCCGTCATGGGCGGCAGCCGCTATGGCCACCAGCTGGCGGCGAAGCTGTGGCCGGCCCAGGAATGGGCGATGCTGCGCCGCGCCTGGGATGCGGGCGTATCGGTCCCCTACCCGGTCGAGCGGACCGATGAGGGGCTGCTGATGGAGTTCATCGGTACCGAGGAGCGGGCGGCGCCCAAGCTGGCTGAGGCACGGCTGTCAGCCGGCGAGCTGCCATCCGCCTGGGAGCAGCTGGTCGATAGCGTCCGCGCCCTGACCGCGGCCGGCCTCGTCCACGCCGACCTGTCCGCCTACAACCTGCTGTGGTGGGAGGGGCGGCTGGTCGTCATCGACCTGCCCCAGGCCGTCGAGTTCACGACGAATACCGATGCGTTCGACCTGCTCCACCGCGACCTCGCCAACGTCGGCGACTGGTTCGGCAAGCGCGGCATGGCCCTCGACATCGAGTCGGTCTACGCGGAGCTGGTGGCCGTGGCCTGG
>JAICQM010000018.1 GCA_025937875.1 Chloroflexota bacterium | reverse complement strand
TCGGCGTCCCCGCTGCCGACCGAGCGGACGACGGCACGTTCCGGCTCATCTATGCCGGCAGCCTGTATGCCGAGTCGGAGCTGGACCTGTTCCTGGACGGGGTGGAGCTCCTGCTGCGACGCGCGCCGGAGGTCCGCGACCGGCTGCGGGTCGAGTTCGTCGGCTGGTTCAGCCAGGCCAACGCGGCCATCGCGGCGCGCCGCTTCCCGGCCGTTGCCCCAATTGCGACCCAGACCGGCCACGTCCCGCGCGACCGGGCGATCGCCCTCCAGCGCTCCGCCGATGCGGGGCTGATCCTCATCAGCGGGATCGGCAATCGGGCGCTGGTGGCGACGAGCAAGATCTACGAGTACCTGGGCCTCGACCTGCCGGTGCTGGCCGTCGTCCCGCCGGGCGAGGTGCGTGAGATCCTGGCCGGCCTGGACTGGGGAGTATCGGTCGATCCGACGCCGGAAGGCGTGGCGGCCGGCATCGAGCGGATCATGGAGCTGCCGCGGCCGGATCGGCCTGCGGACCCGGAGCGCAGATTCGAGCGGCGGGCGCTGACCGAGCGCCTGGCCGGGCTCCTGGACGAGATCGCTTCCAGCTAGCGGCACGTCCGTTTGGACCGTGGTGTGCGACCCGGCGCATGGAACAGGGAGGGAGGAGCTCCAACATGCGGCCCGGCGCACGCATCTACGAACCTGGGATGCACCCAGGGCCTGCGCCGCTCACCTCGTGCGGCCCGGCGCACGGCGTGCACCGCAACGGGTCACCCGGAGGCCGAACCTCGTAGATACGTGCGCCCCGGCGCATGCCAAGAGCGGTCAGGTCCATGACGTGCGCCGCCGCGCAATTGTGAGTGGGAACGGCAGCGAGAGCGACCCGCGAGGGACCTAGTAGGCGCCGCGCCCGCTGATGACGGCGGTGACGGTGCGGGCCAGGATGCTGAAGTCGAGGGCGAAGCCCCGCGTCCGCACGTAGTCCACCTCGAGCTCGAGGCGTTCCTCGAAGGTGCGCTCGCTGCGGCCGTTGACCTGCCACAGGCCGGTGATGCCGGGCCGCACGCTGAGCACCTCGATCGCCTCGGGGCGCCCGCGCAGCTCGTCGGCGAAGTAGGGCCGCGGGCCGATGAGGCTCATCTCGCCGCGCACCACGTTCCACAGCTGGGGCAGCTCGTCGAGCGACGCGCGGCGCAGGAAGGCACCGACACGCGTCCGCCGCGGGTCGTCCCTGAGCTTGCGGTTGAGGCCGTATTCCAGGCGCCGCTCCTCGTCGACGGTGAGCAGCTCCTCGAGGTGCTTGTGGCTGCCGTCGCGCATCGTGCGGAACTTGAACACCGTGATCGGCTGCCCGTAGCGGCCAAGGCGCTGGCAGCGGTAGATGATCGGCAGCCCGGAGTCGAGCCAGATGACGAGGGCGACGGTCAGCAGCAGGGGCGAGAGGAGGATCAGCAGCAGCGAGCCACCGACGATATCCGCGATTCGCTTGCTGAAGAAGTAGACGAGCTGGCCGAAGGTTGCCTGCCCGACCGCCGCAGTGCGTGGCGAAAGTTGTTCCAAGATCTACCCCTTAGTCAGCCCATGCGCCCTCGCACAGTCGCGAGGCCGGTGCCCCATGAACCGCGGTCAGTATACGGGCCTGTCAAACCGGCGGGAGGAGACGATGGTCCCGTGCGCGGCACGACATCGGTCTCGTCCGGCGCAGGCGGCGCGGGGGGACGGCCAATGCGGCCGGCCCCCGCCGTGGGTCGCTAGAAGGCCTCCAGGTAGCGGTCGAGCTCCCACGAGCTGACCTGCATCCGGTACTCGTCCCACTCCTCGGTCTTGGCCTCGATGAAGCGCTCGAAGACGTGCTCGCCAAGGGCGTCGGCGATGACCTCGTCGGCGCGCAGCTCATCGAGCGCCTCGCGCAGGGTGCCCGGCAGCTGCTTGATCTGGCGGCTCTCGAGCTTCGCCGCATCGAAGTGGTAGAGGTTCTCCTCCACCGGCTCGGGTGGCGTCATCTTCTTCTGCACGCCGTCCATCCCCGCGGCCAGCATCACGGCGAACGCGAGGTAGGGGTTCGAAGAGGGGTCGGGGCAGCGCAGCTCGATGCGGGTACTGTTGAGGCTGCCCTTGCTGATCTGCGGGATGCGGACCAGCGCCGAGCGATTGATGCGCGCCCAGCCGATGTAGACCGGGGCCTCGTAGCCGGGGACCAGGCGCTTGTAGCTGTTCACCAGCGGCGCGAGGATCGCGATCATGCCCCGCGCGTGGGCCAGCGTGCCGGCGATGTACTGGCGCGCCGTCGTCGACAGGCCGTACGGGTCCTTGGCGTCGCTGAACGCGTTGCGCTCCTTCTTGATGTCCCACAGGCTCTGGTGGGTGTGCATCCCCGAGCCGTTGATGCCGAAGAACGGCTTGGGCATGAACGTGGCGTACAGCCCGTGGCGCGCGGCGACCGCCTTGAGCGTCGTCTTGAACGTCACCGCGTTGTCGGCGGTGCGCAGCGCATCGGCGTACTCGAAGTCGATCTCGTGCTGTCCGGTCGCCACCTCGTGGTGCGCGGTCTCGACCTTGATCCCGAACGCCTCGAGGTCGTTCATCATCTCCTTGCGGACCTCGGTCCCCAGGTCCTCGGACAGGTCGAAGTAGCCGGCCGCGTCGTGGGGCAGCGTCTCCACCCCGTCCACCGAACGGCGCAGGAGGAAGAACTCGAGCTCGGGCCCGGTGTTGAGGACGTAGCCGAGGTCCTTCGCCTTGTCGAGCTGGCGGCGCAGCACCCAGCGCGGGTCACCGGGGAACGGATCCCCGTTGGGGGTGAAGACATCGCAGATCACCCGCGCGCTGCCGGCGGTCAGCTGCTTCCCGTCACCTTCGACGCCCGGCTCCCACGGGATCTCCGAGAACGTGGCCAGGTCGGGAACCAGGAACATGTCGGACTCCGCGATGCGCGCGAAGCCCTCGATGCTGCTGCCGTCGAACCACTTGCCGCCCTCGACCGCCGGCTCCAGCTGGTGCATCGGCACCTGGACGCTCTTGACGTGGCCGGTGATGTCGGTGAACTGCAGGCTGACGAAGCGCAGGTTGCGCTCGTCGGCGAGCTTGAGGGCGGCGGACAATGCCTTACTGGCCATGGTGACTCCAGGACGGTTGATGGGTGGACCGATCCATCATCGGACCGATGCGTCCGCCTGGGAAGCGCCGCGTCCCGGCTGCGCGGCCGCAGATGTTGTGCAGGTTGCACAAGGTCCTGCGCTGAGCTTGCCATGTGCGCTGGGCCGCACGTAACTACGAAGGAAGGCAATAGCGGGTGCCATTCCTGGCCAAACCGTGCGCTGGGACACACAGCGTGGGGCGACTGAAGCTCCGAAACCGGGCTTGCTTCGTAGTTACGTGCGCTGAGGCGCAAGCGGGACCGCCGAATCACCACGGTGTGCGCCGGCGCGCACGCCGGGGAACGGGATCTCCACTGGGTGCGCGGGAGCTCGCTGGCGCCGTGTCAGCAGTCGCCGTGCTCCACGAGCGGTGTGTCGTGAGGGTTCGTGCTGCACGACGAGCGGGTGACACACGCACAGGCGGGGCGTGGACGCACACGCCGGCGGCACCGGTCCACGGGCAGCGGAGGTGGCCGTGGACACCGTGGTAGGGTGCGCGCCGATGCGCATCCTCGTCACCGACGGCCATTACAAGCACGCACTGGGCGCCGTTCGTCTCCTCGCCGCAGCCGGCCACGAGGTCATCGTCACTGCTCCTCGCCGCCTGGCGATGGCCGGCGTGTCGCGATCCACGTGGCGGCGGGTGCGAGGACCGGCGGCGGGCGAGGGCGACCCATTCCTCGAGCATCTCGACGCGGTCGTCCGGCGGCATCGGCCGGCGATGATCATGCCGGTGGGGGCCGCGGCCTGCGGCCTGCTGAGCCGGCATCGGGAGCGATGGAACGACGTCGCCATCGTGCTGCCCGACGCGGCGACGATGGACCGTGCACTCGATAAGCGGACGATGCTGGCCCTCGCCGCCGAGCTCGGCATCCCCGTCCCCCGCACCGCCGAACCGCGTGACGACGACGATCTGGCGCGCGCCGGCGACGAGGTCGGCTACCCGCTCGTCATCAAGGCCCCGATCGAGGGCCGGACGGGGGTGGGCTACGTCGACCGACCCGCGGAGCTGCATGCGGGAGTGCGTGCCTACCGCGAGCGCTTCGGACTCGACGGCTCGTCCATGCCGCTCCTTCAGCAGCGCATCGTGGGCCCCGGGTTCGGCGTCTTCGCCACGTACCAGGAGGGTCGCTGCCGGCGGGTCATGGCCCACCGTCGGGTGCGCGAGTTCCCGATCACCGGCGGCGAGAGCACGTGCTGCGAGGTCGTGCGCGACGAGGCGCTGTTCGCGACCGGGCGCGCCATCCTCGATGCGCTGGGCTGGCACGGCGTGGCGATGGTCGAGCTCAAGCGCCACGACGCCGACGGGCGCGACTACCTGATGGAGGTCAATCCCAAGCTGTGGGGCTCGCTCGACCTGGCGATCGCCGCCGGGGCCGACTTCCCGCTCGACCTGGTGCGCATCGCGGCCGGTGGTGAGCTGCCGGACCTCCCGTCGCCGGCGGACCCGCTGCGGCTCTGCTGGCCCCTCGGCAACGATCTCCGCCACCTGGTCGCCCGCCCCGGCGCCTGGCGCGAGGTCCTCGGCGACTGGTTCGGCGGCGCACGCACCAACCTGCGACCCGGTGATCCGCTGCCGCACCTCGTCGAGCTGGCGACCACCGTCGCGCGTGCCGCGCGCGGCAGCGGGCGATGAGCACCGAGCTGCGGGGCCTGGTCCACGTCCATACCTGGCATTCGTTCGACTGCCTCCTGGCTCCGGCCGCCTACCTGGCGTACGCGCGCCGCGCGCGCCTCGACTTCATCGCCGTCACCGACCACAACACGCTCGCCGGGGCGCAAGCGGTGGCGGCGCTGAACCGCGACCCGCGGCTCGAGGTCGTGATCGGAGCCGAGTACGCGACCGACCGCGGCGACGTGATCGGCCTCTTCCTGACCGATGAAGTCGTCGCGCGGCGCTTCGAGACGGTCGTGGACGAGATCCGCGCCCAGGGTGGCCTGGCCCTGCTCCCCCACCCGTTTCGCGGCCGCGACCTCGACCCGGAGCGCATCGCGGCGGTCGACCTGGTGGAGGTCTTCAACGCGCGGTCGGGAGCGGAGGCCAATGCGTCGGCCCTCGCCGACGCGGAGCGCCTGGGCACGCCCGGGCTCGCCGGCGCCGACATCCACACCACGTGGGAGCTGGTTCGTAACGGCACCCTGGTCACGCTGGGCGGGTCGGGCCCGCTGCGGGAGCGGCTGCTCGCTGCCCCGCGCCGGCTCGCGACGAGGCCGACGGCACGCTCCTTCCGCCGCTACAGTCAGGTCGTGAAACGGGTCCGGGCACGCGTCGGGCTGGGCGGACATGCCTGATCTGCGCGTCGTCCTCGAGGTCCCGTCGCCGCGCGACGAGGCGGTGCTGGCGTGGGTCGCCGAATGGCTGGGCCTGCGCCTGGCCATCGTCGCGCCCGGGGGAGGTGAACCGGTCGTGTACCGCGGCGCGCAGCCGCCGGAGGGCACTCGCGGGATCGTGATCCCGCCGCGTCCCAGCGACCGCCTGTGGACCGACCTGCTGAGCGGCAAGATCGGCGGCGACGCGCTGCCGGCGCGACTGCCGTTCGACGTTATCGGCGCCATGGCGGCCCATCTCGACGACGTGGAGAACCGCGGGCGGCAGGGCCGCGACCGCCACGATCGGCTCGAATACCGCTCGAGCTACACCGCGGCTCACGGCTTCGGCCAGGTGCCGGTGGTAAACCGCTACCTGGAGGCGCTCGGAGACCTCGTTGCGCGCGAGCTCGGGGTGCACGGCGTCGCGCGCTGGCCGGACGGCAAGCTGGCGGCCATCGCGCTCTCGCACGACGTCGACCGCCCCGTCAAGTGGGGCGCGCTGCGCGGCTTCGGCGCCGCGCGCCGGCCGGCCCTGCGTCACCTGCCGCTGTACGGCGCCAAGGTCGGCTGGACGCTGCTCCAGCGCCTGCGAGCTGGGGAGAAGGACGACTTCTGGTTGTTCGAGCCCCTCGTCGAGGCGGAGGCCGAGCGCGGCTTTCGCTCGACGTTCCTCTTCGCGCCGACGCCGGCGTTCGCCAGCCGCGGCACGCCCGACGACGTGTACTACGACATCGCCTGGCCGCGCTTCGCGTCGGCGTTCGACCTCATCCGCGCGCGGGGGTTCGAGATCGGCCTCCACGCCGGGTACGACGCCCATCGGTCCCTCGAGCGCCTGGTGGGTGAGCGTGACCGCCTGATGCTGTTCGTGGGGCGCGGGATCCGCGGCCTGCGCCACCACTTCTGGCACCTTGGCCCGGACGAGCCCGCCGCGCTGCGACTGCACGAGGAGGCGGGGTTCGCCTGGGACAGCTCACTGGCCTTCAACGACCATCCGGGCTTCCGGCGTGGCGTGGCGCTGCCCTTCCAGCCGTGGGACGCGGCGATGGGCCGGCCGTTGACCACCCTCCAGCTGCCGACGATCGTCATGGATGGCACGCTGTTCCGCAGCGGCTGGGGCAGCGAGCAGGCCGCGGCCGAGGTGGGACAGCTCATCGAGACCGTCGTGAGTGTCGGCGGGTTCGGCGCGCTGGACTGGCACGTCCGGACCTCCCTGCCCCTCAACCGGGAGTTCCGTGCCTGGGGCGAGACGTACGTCGCCACCCTCGACCGGCTGGCAGCCGACGATCGCATCTGGGTCACCAGCCTCGACGCGGCGGCGACGTGGGTCGCCGAGCGGCGCAGGCGCATCATCGAGCAGCCCTAGCCGCGGCGGCGCTCCTCGTCGGCGCGCAGGAGGCGCAGCGCATCCTGGGGACGGCGCGGATCGACGTTCAGCTCGAGTCGAGCCCGCCGCAACCGATACAGCACGGTGTTGCGGTGGACGCCCAGGGCCCGCGCGGCGGCTGCGACCCGTCCGTTGGCTCGGGCGACGGCCAGCAGCGTGTCGGTCAGCGGATCTCCGGTGGCAGGCGGCTGGCGGTCGGCCGGGTCGCGCTGGTAGGCGGTGGCCGCCGACCGCCGCAGCAGGGCCCGCAACGTCGTCGTCAGGGCCTCGGCGGCGGCGCGATCGGCGGCGGCGAGGGGCAGGTCGTCGAACAGCCAGACCGATGCGCCGGGCCGCACCGGCGCCTCGTGGATCCACAGCCCGTCCTTCGTGTGCCGCGTGCCGCCACTGCGCGGTCCGGCGGTGAGCAGTCGCGCGTGCAACGCGGCGAAGCGAGCCGCGAGGGCCTGGCCCGCCGGCCGCGCATGGAGGGCGACGAGCTCGCCGTCGGCCGCGACCGCCACGCCACGCCGCAGGTGGGCCGCAACAAGTCCCGCGGGGGCGGCCGGGGTCGGGTCGACGAGCGCCGCCTCGGCGCCGGCAAGGCGCAGGCCGGCGGTGAGCGCGGCCAGCGCGCCGGCCTCGTCCTCCAGGTAGCTGGCCACGGCCGTGGCCAGCGTCGCGGCCGGGAGGTGCGATGCGAGCACCGGAAGGGACGTCGGATCCGGGGCCGGTACGGGCCGCTCGACCATGCCCGCAAGCAGGAGCGCTGCCGGCTCCACGCCTGCCTCGGCCACGCCGATCAGGAGGTGCGGGAGCGGCTCCACGGCGACCGTGGTCGCGTCGACGACCAGCAGCTGGCCGGCGGCGATCGGCGGCAGGTGGGGCGCCGCCGCCCGCGTGCGCGCCACGCCCCGAACGATGACGGTCGTCGCCTCCGGGTCGCCGGCCACGAGCCGCGCCGCCGGATCGACGGCGCGCCAGACGTCGATGAGCGTCGTCACGAGGCCTCGAGGGCGGCTCGAAGCCGCTCCAGCTCTGCCGCCGGCTGATCGAAGCGCCCGCCGCGCAGGACGAGGCGCAGGACGCCGGCCGCCGGGCGGACCGTGAGGCGACGCCTGGGAAGCCAGAAGACGGCGGCCAGGCAGAGGCACAGGGCGGCGCCGCCGGCGACGAGGATCGGCAGCCCCGGATCGCGGCGGGCGAGGAACGTGACCCACGAGCTGAACGTGCCGAGGCGCACCTCGACCTCGCCAACGCGGCGCGTCTCGCCGGGGCGCAGCAGTACCGCGTCGGCGGCGCGCCCGGCCGGACCGGCCGAGACGGCCACCGTGTTGGAGGCCGCGTCGGCGAGCACGATCGCGACCCCCGCGCCAACCGACGGCAGCTCGAGCGTCCCCGCCGGCCGGCCGTCGCGCAGCGCGCTCAGCGGGACGGGAGCGTCGTGCAGAACGCGGCCGCCGAGGGTGGTGACCCGCAACCCGACCGCCGGCCCGTAGGTCCAGGCGTGCACGAGCGCGCCGCCGAAGCTCCCGGGGGCATTGACCTGCAGCACCTCCTGCGACACCGGGCTGCCGTCGCGCAGGAAGGTGACCGTCGTGTCGAGGCGGCGCGGCCGGCCATCGGTCCCGAACTCGGCGTCGAGGTCATCGAGGCGGACCGCATCGGTGAAGCCCGGTCGCGGCGCGCCGAGCAGTGCCTGCTCGCCGGGAAGCAGCGAGAACGAGACCTCCGACGCATTGGCGCCGCTGACCGCGGCCCCGACGAGGAGGAGCATCAGCGCCACGTGGGAGCCGAGCCCGGCGAAGCGCGCCCAGCCACGGCGCGTGCCGTGCACCGCCCAGCCGGCACGGCCCTCGGTCGCCCGTGTCCGGTAGCCCAGGGCGGCCACCCGCGCCGCCACCGCATCGGGCGCCAGCCCTGTCTCCACGGTCGTCTCCAGCGCGGCGCGGCCCTCCGGCACCGGACCGGGACGGCGCCACTCGCGCCACGCGATCGGGATGCGCACGGCCACGCCCGCGAGGCCGGTGAGCACGATCGCGCCGAGCAGCACCGCGTAGAGCGGTCCGTCCAGGGATGCCGGCCCCGTGGGCCAGACCGCGGCGATGACGTTCCACACGGCCGCGAGGACGAGGAGCGCCGCCGCCAGGCGCAGGTCACCGGCACGGCGCAGCACGTTATCGGCCCAGCGCACGGCCGGCTCGCTGCCGCCGGCCGGCGGTGCGATGGCGGGCGATCGGTCCATGGCGCCTCCGTGGGCGATGTCAGCTGGCGGCGGCGCGGGCCGCGCCCGCCAGGTCCTCCACCAGGTCGTCGGGATCCTCGATCCCGACCGAGACGCGCACCATCCCGGGGGACAGCCCGGCGGCCGTCAGCTCGTCGTCGCTGAGCTGGCGATGGGAGGAGGACGCCGGATGGCTGCACAGGGTTTCGACGCTGCCCAGGCTGGTGGCGTGAACCGCGACTCGCAGCGCGTCGAGGAAGCGCTCACCGCCGCTGCGACCCCCCGCCACCTCGACCGCCAGCATCCCGCCGGCCATCCCGTCGCGCAGCGTGGCGCGAGCCAAATGGTGCTGCGGATGCGAGGCGAGCCCGGGGTAGCGAACGCGCTCCACGCCCGTTGCGCCCTCCAGCCCCTGGGCGACGGCGAGGGCGTTCGACGAGTGGCGGTCCATGCGCAGTGCGAGGGTCTTGAGTCCGCGCAGCGCCAGGAAGGCGTCGAATGGGTTGGCGTTGCCGCCGGCGTTGACCAGGACGTGGCGTGCCTCGTCGATGAAGGCTGCCGAGCCCAGGATGGCGCCGCCGATGATGTCGCTGTGCCCGCCGATGTACTTCGTCGTCGAGTGGATGACGATATCGGCGCCCGAAGACAGCGGAGTGGCGAGGTACGGCGAGGCGAACGTGTTGTCGACCGCGACCCGCACGCCGCGCTCGTGGGCGATGGCGGCGATGGCGGAGATGTCGGCCATGGCCGTGGTCGGGTTGCTGATCGTCTCGAGCCACACCAGGCGGGTGGCCGGACCGATGGCATCGGTCAGCGCCTCGAGGTCGGTCGAGTCGACGACCGCATGACCGATCCCGGACCGATCGAGGACGGCCGCGGCGAGGCCCACCATCCCGCCGTACACGGCGCGCGGCAGAAGGACCTCATCCCCGGCCCGCACGGTGGCCAGCACCGCGGCGTGGGCGGCCGCCATGCCGGAGCTGGTCGCCAGGCACGCCTCCGCGCCCTCCAGCTCGGCCAGGGCGTCCTCCAGCGCCGCGTGGGTCGGATTCGAGTAGCGGGAGTAGCTGTGCCCGGGCCGTGCGAACTCGAGGAGCTCGGCGAGCTCGGTGGCGTCGGCGACCTCGAACGTGCTGGAGGCGTAGATCGGCACGTTCACCGGCGGCTGCGGCGCGGATGGAACGCGGCTGGCGGCGCGGATGGCGCGCGTGGAGAAGCCCGGCATGGAGGGCGAGTCTAGCAGTCGCCGAGCGCTGCCCTACGGCGCGGACCCGACCTCCTCGTCGCCCATGAGGCGCACGCCGAGGGCGCGGATGGCTTCGAGATCGGGGATGAGGATGTAGCCCGCGGCGGAGGCGGGATCGACGCCCATGTACTCGGGCGGCTGGAGGACGACGCGCTCGAGATCGCGCATGTCGGCGTCCTGCACCGCCTGCGCCAGGCGCGGCAGCTCAGCGGCCGGGATGTCGGTGCTGATCGTGTTCTTGACCGCGTCGAGGAGTGCGGGCAGGGTCACCACCAGGTTGCCGGCGGTGAGCTCTGCCTGCAGCGCGGCGAGCAGCTGCTGCTGGCGATCGGCCCGCGTGAAGTCACTGTCACCGACGCCCTTCCGCGATCGGACGTAGGCCAGCGCGGTATGGCCGTCCATGTGGTATGCGCCCGGATTGATGAAGAAGCCGGTGAGCACGTTGAACTCGTCGATGTAGGTCGGGTCGTTGACCGCGCGCTCGACCGTGACGTCGACGCCGCCCACCGCGTCGATGGCCTGCTTGAAGCCCAGCAGGTTCACCGCGGCGAAGTAGTGAATATCGATCCCGAGCAGGTCACCGATGGTCGCCTTCAGCGTGCCCACCCCGCCCAGCGGGTAACGGACCGGGTCGGCGCCGGCGACGGACATCAGCGCATTCAGCTTCTGGTTGAAGGGCGTGCCATCGGGGAGCGGGACGCCGTACAGGTCGCGAGGCACCGAGATCATGGCGCTCCGCCCGGTATCGGGGTCCAGGCTGACGACGAGCATCGTGTCGGTGAGCGAGGTCACCCGATCGGGGGTCGAGTCCACACCGACGAGCAGCGCGTTGATCCGCTCACCCTGCTCGATCTCCGGCAGGTCGCTCGGCTCTGGCAGCGGCGGGGCGTTCGGGACACCGCCCCCGCCATTGCGGCTGGTGCCGCCGAGCGAAACCGAGTTGAGGGTGTCGATGGCCTTGGTCGCGTACCACGCCGGGACGGCGTGCATGAACAGCGTGACGGCCACCAGGGCGGCGGTGGCATAGGTCGTCCAGCGACGCTGGTCGAGCGGCTCGCGCCAGCCATGCGCCTGGAGGATCGCGACCAGTCGCCAGCCGAGAAGGGCGACGTCGAGGACGACGAGCGCCACCAGCACCCGGATGTCGAGCAGCGAGGAGAGGAGCTGCGAGCCGCGGGTGACGAGGGCCAGGATGACGAGCGCAACCAGCACCAGGACCGGGCCCACCAGGGCCGCCGCCAGCATCCCCTGCCCGTTGTATGCCTGTCCGAGGCCGGGGAACACGAACGAGAGCAGCGCGGCCAGGCTGGACCGACCATCGGCGCGAACGTGGTGCAGGGAAGGTGTCATATGCGTTCAGTGACCCTCGCGGCGGGGCAACGCAGCCGCACCGCCGGGCGAGCGGCGGCGAGTATAGCCGAATAGGACCATGGGCACCGGACGCCAGCCCAGTAGGATTCGTTGCATGGCACTCCACCCGAGCACCCTCTTCCGCTCACGCCGCGCCGTGGCGGCCATGGTGGGCGTCGCGGCCCTGGGTGTCGGCGCCTTCGCGGCCCTCGCCACCAGCCAGCCGCCGCCCGTCGCGGCCGTGGCCACTCCGTCGCCGTCGCCCACCGCGTCACCAACGCCGCGCCGCACCCCGCGGCCCACGCCGTCGCCCAGCCCGACGCCGACTCCCGTGCCGGTTGCCGCCTGCCCCCTGGATGGGCTTCCGGTCGCCGCTGGCATGGACGAGCATGCGCCCGCCCTGGCCGTGCAGATCGAGAACCACCCGGCCGCGCGGCCCGCGCGCAACCTGTCGAGGGCTGACATGGTCGTGGAGGCCACCGTGGAGGGGGACAGCACGCGCTTCACCGGCATCTTCCTGTGCGACCCGACCGAGGGCATGACCGGCCCCGTCCGCAGCGCCCGCTACTACAACGTCGACCTGTGGCGCGACCTGCACGTCCTTACCGTCGGCTTCGGGGCCAGCGGGGGTGCCAACGCCCGCTTCTCCGCGGCCGGGATGCCGTACCCCAACGGGATCAACGGCGGCTGGCCGTGGTACAGGCGTCACGGCAGCCGTGCGGCACCGCACAACCTGTACGTCGACCTCGAGGGGCTGCGCGCCGGCGTCGCCGGTCACGCCGGCCTGGCCGCGCTGGCGGCGCGGGTAGAACCGGTGCGCGCACCGTTCAACTTCGCAGACCAGCCGGAGCTGCCAGCCGACGGCCAGCGCATCGCATCGTTGACGATCCAGACCGCGAGCTACTGGCGCTTCGGCTGGACGTGGGATGGCGCCTCATCCGCGTGGCTGCGATCCGACGCCGGGTCGGCGGTGGTCGACGAGGTGACCGGCGACCGCCTGGCGGCGACCACTGTCGTCGTGCAGCGCGTGACCGAGGAGGTGGTCACCGGTGACCCGGATCCGGGAGGGAACGACCGTCGGCTGCATCACCTCGTCGGCACCGGGAATGGCACGATCTTCGTGGGCGGTCGCGCGCATGCGGCGCGCTGGTCACGGCCGACGGCCGGCGACGGCACGACCTGGACGTTTGCCAACGGCGAGCCGGTCGTCCTGCCGCCGGGACAGGTGTGGCTCGAGATCGTCCCGACCCACGCCTCGGTGACCGCCCGCTAGGGTTACGCGTCGGGGCCGCGGCCGGGGTCGCGTGGGGTCGACAGGAACGCGTCCATCGCGCGCCGAATCTGATCGTCCGGGTCGAAGCCGCGACTGGCGCGCGCCATGTTGCGTCGCACGACCGATGGATCCGGCTCCTCGTCGCCACCGTCGTCCGCGGTACCGGCGACGACCGGCACGGGCGTCTCGACCGGCGTGGGAGGCGGTTCGACCGGGATGGCCAGGGATTCCCGCGTGGAACCGTTCGTCGAGGCCGGTGCCGGCGCCTCGATCGCCTCGGCCGGCGCCGCCGGCTCCGCGGTGACGGGCTCGGGCGCGGGGAGCGCGGGGGCGACCGGGGCCTCGACCGCCTGCGGTGCGCGCGTCGTCAGGCGCCGCGGCCGCGGGTTGCCACTGATCTGGTTCTTGCCGAGGCTCTTGGCCTGGTACATGGCGCGGTCGGCGGCGATCATCAGCTCCTCGGCTGACAGCCCGTCCTCCGGATGCGAGACGAGGCCGATGCTGACGCTCGTCGCCCCCTCGGTACCGGCGATGAGCATCCCGATCTCCTCAGCCCCGTTGCGAATCTTCTCGGCGACGACGAACGCGCCGGCGATATCGGTCTCCGGCAGGAGCACCAGGAACTCGTCGCCACCGAACCGATAGGCCGTGTCGACGGTGCGGATCGAGCCTCGGATGATGCCGCCCACCGCCCGCAGCACGTCGTCGCCGCGGTGGTGGCCCAGCGAGTCGTTGATCGCCTTGAGGCCGTCGAGGTCGATCATCAGCAGGCAGAAACCGCGATCGCTGCGGCGCGTGCGGCTGACCTCCTGTTCCAGCGTGCCGGCCAGCTGGGAGCGGTTGAAGAGGGTCGTCAGCGGATCGGTGCGGGACAGCTCCAGGACCCGGGCACGCACCCGTCGCTCCTGCGCCGAGAACACCGCGGCGAGGTAGGCGAGGAGCCAGACCGAGCCGATGTTCAGGCCGAAGCGCAGCAGGTCCAGACCGGTCCACGTGCCGAGCGTCGGGTCAAGCAGCAGCACGCCGACGTACCCGAGGGTGGCCAGCGCCCCGACCGTGAGCGCCACGCGCCCGCCGTGGGCCAGTGCGGCGGCAACGGCGACCACCGCGTAGCCGAAGAAGAACGGCGACGCGCCGTAGCCGGTGAGCGCGACCAGCGCCGTGACCAGGCCGAGCGCCAACAGCACCTCCAGCAGCAGGATGGCGGAGGTCCGCTGGCGGGTCGGGAGTAGCTCGTGAAGGGCGATGACGGCGATCACGGCGGCCCCGCCGATGGCGTAGATCCCCGGCTGCGCCGATGCGTACGCACCCGAGATGCCGACGCCGACCAGGACGACCGCGATCGTCAGCCACCAGAGGATCCGGAGCACCCCCGCGTAGGCCGCACCGCTGTTCGCCTCGTGCGCCTCCGGCATGGGGCCTTCGTACTTGTCGCCCGCCGCCTCGACCGGCACGGGATGGAGCGCCGTGGGACGCTCGGCCGCGGATCGTCGCCGACGGTCGCGAAGGACGACGACGCCAGCCACGAGACCCACGAGCGCAGCCGTGGCGCCGGTGACGATGAGGAAGATCTGCTCGCTGGACACTGGCGGCCCAGTATGGGTACTCCCCCCGGCATGGCGCAAACGTACTAACCCAACCGTACCACCCCACGCGTGGACGGCTGTCACCACTTGCCGCGCCGACCCCGCCGTCGACGCCCCGATCCGGGCGAAGGGTCGTCCCCAGACCCGCTGCTACAATGCCGCTCCCCGCCCTGCACCGGTGCTGCACGAGGCCCCTTCATGTCGGAACCCAGCCGGCCCCGTCGCCCCTGGCTCGCCGCGGTCCTGTCCTTCATCGTTCCCGGGCTGGGACAGGCCTACGCGGGCCGATGGTGGCTGGCCGCCGTCTTCGCGGTGCCGGTCCTGCTCCTCGCCCTCGTCATCGGCGGCATCGTCGTCTTCGGCGACCGCGTCCGCCTCGATATCTTCTCGTCGGGATTCATCGTCGGCCTGCTCGTCGTCGACGTCGCGCTGTTCGCATGGCGGGCGGCGTCGATCGCCCAGGTAGGCCTGGAGCCCGCGCGCGCCGAGGCGGCCGAAGGAGGCCCGGCCCCGCGACGCCGGATTCGGGACGTCGCCGCGGTCGTCGTCCTGCTCGCCGCATCGCTGGCGATGCACGCGTACGTCGGCAGCATCCTGGGCACGCTGGATCGCACCCTGGACCAGGTGTTCGCGGGCGAGGACAACCGGCCGCCACCGGGCGACGGCCAGCAGGCAGAGGCGCCGCCCGACGAGCCGCCCGACGAGCCGATCAACGAGCCCACCTACCGCTGGGACGGCGAGGAGCGCATCAACTTCCTGCTGCTGGGCATCGACGCCGGCCCGGGGCGGGAGGAAGCCCTCACCGACACGATCCTGGTCGTGAGCATCGACCCGGTGGCGCGCAGCGCGGCGATGATCTCGGTTCCGCGCGACACCGGTTTCGTCCCGCTCCCCGACCAATCGATCTTCAGTGAGGGGCGCTTCCCCGAGAAGATCAACGGCCTCGCGACCGTCGCCGAGGCGCAGCATGAGCTGTGGTGCCCGGACCTGCGATCGGCGCGCAGCTGCGGGCTTCGGACGCTGGAGCGCGCCGTCAGCCTCTACCTCGGCATCCCGATCCACTACTACGCCACGGTCGACCTCACCGGCTTCGCCGAGCTCATCGACGCCCTCGGCGGCGTCGAGCTTTGCCTCCCCGGGCAGCTCATCGATCCCGAGTACTCGGGCCCGACGTGGGCGCCGCGCTACGGCATCGAGCTCGCGGCTGGGTGTCATCGGTATGGCGGGCCGGAGGCCCTCGCCTTCGCGCGGATCCGCAAGGGATGGATCGAGATGCCGGATGGCTCGCAGGACTTCCAGAACGACTTCGACCGATCCGAGCGACAGCAGGAGGTCCTGCTGGCCCTGCGTGCCGAGATGGCGGAGGCGAACCTGGTCTTCGAGCTTCCGGCCACGCTGGAGGCGGTCGGCAACACGGTCAGCACCGATTTCCCGCGTCGCCAGGCGGGGAACCTCGCCAGCCTCCTGCCCCTCATCACCGGGCCGGAGATCGAGCGCCTGGTGCTCGGCTATCCGGAGTACGTCGACGCCCCGGTCGATCCGAATACCAACTACCTGCTGATCCCCAGGCGCGACGCCATCCGCGACGCGATGGGCGAGCTGTTCGGGGCCGATGCGCTCGAAGGGTGGTACCTCGGGTCCGACGAACCGCTGCCGCCGGTCGAGTCCGAGCCGCCCGAGCAGACCGTCAGCCGGCGCCCGCCTCCCGTCACCGCCGGATGACCCCGCAGCGCCCCCGGCTCCTCATGGTCGCCATGTATCCCCTCGACCGCGGCCTGTGGGGCGCGACGACGCGCATCACCCAGCTCCGCGACGCGCTCGGTCGGATCGCCGACCTCGACGTGGTGTCGGGGACGCGGCGGCAGCGCGCATCGCAGCTGGCGCGACGCGTGGGATCGCTGCGCCGCCTCGACGGCGTGTACGTGGAAAGCTCCTCGACATTGCCCGGTCCCGCCGACCTGGCGTTCATGGCGCTGGCCCGGGCACGCGGCGTGCCGGTGCTGACCTACGTGCGCGATGCCCAGCAGTTGTTCCCCGAGTACGCCGGGCAGCCGACGCTCAAGCGCAGCATCAGCCGCCGGGCATTCCTGCCCGCGGTGCGGATGCTGATGGCCGCCTCGACGCACGTGGCCTTCCCGTCCCGCGGTCTGGCGCGTGCCATCCACGGCGACGCGCGCGACGTCCTGCTGCTGCCGCCGGGGTCGCGACTGGCGGCCGACGTCGCACCGGAGCGCGACGCCAGCAACTTGCTGTTCGTGGGACCGATGAACCGCGCCGCGCACGGCGCCGACCTGCTCGTGGCGGCGGTGGAGGAAGCGCGTGCAGCGGGCATCGACGTGGAGCTGATCTCCGTCTCGCGGCCCGGTGAGGAGCTGCCCGGGCCGGCGCCGGCGTGGCTGCACCGGGAGCGTGCCGACGGACCGGAAATCGACCGCTTCCTGCCACGGGTCGTGGCCACCATCACGCCCCGCCGGAAGACTCCCTACAATGACCTGGCCGTACCGATCAAGGTGCTCGAGTACCTCGGGTACGGCCGCCCCCTCATCGTCACCGATACCGAGGAGACGACCGCCATCGTCCGCGATGCGGCCTGCGGCGTGATCGTCCCTGACACCGTCGAGGGCCTCACGGGCGGCATCCTGGAGGTCTTCCGAGCGTCGCCCGAGCAGCGGGGCGCCTGGGGCGCCGCCGCGCGCCGCGCCGCCGAGCGGAACTCGTGGGACGTCCGAGCGCGTCAGATCCTCGACATCCTCCAGCCACCATCGAGCGCGTGATCAGCCCCGACCAGCCCATCGCCATCGGTCCCCTGCGTACCTCGTCGCTGGGCGCCGCCGTCGGGACGGCGGCCGTCGTCCTGCTCGTCGCGGCCATCGTCGCCGGCCAGGGCTCGACGCCGGCGTTCCTGGCCCTCGGCGGGCTGCTCGTCGCGGTGCTCGCCGCCGCGGCCTGGCGCTGGCCGCGGGTCGTGCTGCTGCTCGTGGTCGTGAGCCCGATCCTGGACCGGTACATCCTCGCCGGGCTGCTCCCGGAGCGGCTGGGGATGGCGGCCCACGTGAGCTCCGAGGTGCTGCTCGGCGCGGTGGCGCTGGTGATCGCGCTGCGCGGCTGGCGAGACGGGACAGTGCTTCCCGCGCTGCGCCACCGGACGGTCGTGGCCCTCGGCGCCTTCGTGATCGTGGCGCTGGTGGGAACGCTGATCAACGCCGTCCCGCCGGAGGTGGCCGCCGCCGGCCTGGCATTCACGCTCGACGCGGCGATCGTGTTCGTCGCAGTCCGCATCGTCGGCTATGACCTGCGCCAGGCGTGGCTGTCGGTGATGGCGTTCATCGGCCTCGTCAGCGTGGCGGCCGTCATCGCCCTGCTGCAGGCCCTGCTCGACCCCAACCTGTTCGGCCTGTACACCCTCCAGGGCCGGTTCGGCGAGGTCTATCGACTGAGCTCGTTCCTGGGCGACCCCAACACGTTCGGCGCGTTCCTCATCGCGGCCGTGCCGTTCGCGGTGATGGGGGCAGTCAGTGCGCACCGCCGAGGCTGGCGGGCGGTCGCGCTGTGCTTCGCCCTGCTGCTGCTGGTGGCGCTCTGGATCTCCTTCTCCCGCGGCGCGTGGCTGGCGTTCCTCATCGGCGGCGGGGTCGCGGCCCTGCTCATCGACCGGCGCATCGTGGTGACCGGCTTGACCCTCGCCGCGCTCAGCTTCGCGATCGCGCTGCTGATGCCACGGGACCTCCTCGTCCCGCCGGCGAATCCCACCGGCGACGGCCGGCCGGACCTCGTGGACTCGACCATCGGTCGCTTCGGGGCCGTCGGGCAGGGCCGCGACCTTCGGGCTCAGTTCGTCTTCAATGCCCTGCCGATCGTCATGGACCACCCGGTGGCAGGGGTCGGTCCGGGCCGCTACGGAGGCGCGGCGGCAGACATCTTCCCGACGCCGGTGTACGCCGCCTATGACACCGATCGGCTTTTCAGCAACCCCGCCCAGCGAACGGTCGACAACTTCTGGCTGCACATCGTGGTCGAGGCCGGCGTCGCCGGTTTGGTGGCGATGGTCGGTGCCGTGCTGGCGGCCGGCTGGCCGGCGCTCGTCGCCGCGCGCCGCACGCTGGGGTCGCGCCGCATCCTGCTGGGCGGCATCGCCGGCGCCACGGCGGCGCTCTCGATCAACGCGGTGACCACCATGACGCTCGAGGGCAACAGCGTCGGCTATCTGTTCTGGTTCCTGCTCGGGCTCGGAACCCTCCTCGCCAACCACGAGCCGGGTGAGCCTTCGCCGGCGCTGTCACGCAGTGAGCAGGGCGAGCAGCCCGAGGACGGCTGACGCCGCCACCAGGACCAGCGTCACCGCACCCTGGCCGAGGCCGAGGGCCAGCAGGCGATGGTGGATGTGGCCATTGTCGGCGGCGAAGATCGAGCGGCCGGCGGCCAGGCGCCGCACGACGGCCCAGGTCGTATCGGCCAGCGGCACGCCCAGGACCGCGATGGCCGCCGGGAGCGAGATGCCGCGTGGCTCGGCCGTGGCGAGCGCGACGGCGCTGGTGCCGAGCAGCATGCCCAGGAACATCGACCCGGCGTCTCCCATGATGATCGAGGCCGGCGGGCGGTTGAAGAGGAGGAACGCCGCGACCGCGCCGGCACCGGCCAGCGTGACCAGGACCACCAGCGGGGCGTCGAGCAGCTGAGCGATCGCCGCGAAGGAGAGCAGCGCCGACAGCGACACTCCGGCGGCCAGCCCGTCAAGGCCGTCGACGAGGTTGACCGCGTTCACGACCGCCACGAGCCAGATGACGGTGATCACCGGGCCCAGTGGCCCGAGGTCGACGGCCCCCCACGGAAGGTCCAGGCCGCGGAACGAGAGGCCCAGCAGCACGACCACGACCGCGGCCACGAACTGCCCGCCCAGCTTGGCCCTGGCGCCGAGATCCACCAGGTCGTCGAGGAGTCCGAGCGCGCCGACCAGCCCGACGCCCAGGAGGATCGGCAGCAGATCGCCGGTCTCGATCCCGCCGCCGGCGGATCCGCCGACCAGTGCGGCCACGGCGATCGCCGCGAAGAAGGCGAGGAGCATCGCAGCGCCACCGAGCCGCGGGACGGCCCGCGCGTGGACCTTGCGCCCGCCCGGCTCGTCGAGCAGGGCGCGGTCGACGGCAGCCGCGCGCACCACCGGGGTCAGGAGCAGCGCCACGCCGAACCCGACGAGCAGCGCCACGGCCGGGACGAGCATCAGGCGCGGCCGACGAGTCGGTCGACGATGGCCACGTAGCGCGCCTTCTGGGCTCCCCAGGCGTAGCTCGCCGCCTGGCGTTGCGCCTCGGTTGCCCGCGCCTCGGCGGCGGCAGGATCGCCGACCACGTCCCGGATGGCGTCTGCCAACGCTGCGGGGTCGCCGCCGGGCACGAACGACAGGGCGGCATCGGTGAAGTGGGCGCGGTTGGTGGCCAGGTCGCTGGCGATGACCGGGACGCCCATCGCCACGTACTCGAGCAGCTTGGTCGACAGCGAATAGGCGAGGTACGGCTCGTCGAGCGAGGGCACGATGCCCAGGTCGTGCTGGCTGATGATCCCCGGCAGATCGTCGAGCGGGACGCGGCCATGGAGCGTGACGAGGTCACCCACGCCGTGGGCGGCGATGGCCGCCTCGACCTGCGGCCGCCACGGCCCGTCGCCGTACACGTCGAGCTGCAGCTGGAGCTCGTCGCGCAGCATGGCGATCGCCTCGACCGCGCGGTCCAGGCCGTAGATCCGCTGCAGGTTGCTGTGGTGAATGACCCGCAGCGTGCCGTCGGCCATGAACCGCCGCCGCTCGTGGCGGGCCGGGTCGAAGATCGTCTCGTCGGCGCCGTTCATGACCACGGCGATCCGCTCCGGCTCCACGCCGCGCTCGATCGACAGCTCACGCAGCGGCTCGTGCACCGTCACGAGCTCGTCGGAGATGGCGGCCGAGGCGCGCGCCACCGCGGTCACGAGCGGGTGCAGCGGGCGCAGGAGCGGCGAGGCGAACCGGTCGCGGAAGAACTCCGGCATGTCCTCGTGCAGGTCGAGGAGGATCGGGACGCCCATCCATTTGAGGGGGAGGGCGGCGAAGGCCAGGAAGTCCGGCACGGTGGCCACCTGGACCAGGTCGTAGCCCCGGGACCGATGCGCCGCGGCCAGCCGCGGCGCCGCCACCGCGGTGAAGGCGAGGTACTCGGCGATATGGCCGGCGAACCCGGTGAACCAGCGGCTCACCGGCAGGCGGACGATGCGCAGCCCTTCGGCCTCCTCCTCCGGCGGCTCGCCAGGCGCCCGCAGGGCGAAGACGTCGACCTCGTACCCCGCCTCGATCAGGGCGTCGGACTGGCGACGGATGCGCGGATCGCCCGGCACCAGGGCGTGCACCAGGATCGCCACCCGCCCGCGACGAGCGGGGGGCTCGGTGGCGGCAGGCGGCGGGCTCGTTGCGACCTCGGTCATCGGCCTCCAGGGCGCTGGGGGTGAATGGTCGGGGCGGCCGGATTCGAACCGGCGACCTCCTGCTCCCAAAGCAGGTGCGCTACCAGGCTGCGCTACGCCCCGGCAGGGTGCCGTGCGTAGAGTATGCGATGCGCCCGACGAACGACGCCAGGCTGACCAGGCCTGGATGCAGCGGCGCGCGGAGGACGACGGTTGTTGCGCGTACGGCAAACAGTGGTCAACTTCGACCCATCCGCGCCTCCTGGATGGCCGATCGTTGCGCCGGAGCGCAGATTTCGGTCAGATAGCGACGCTCCTTGGCCCCAGGTTGACCGTTGTTTGCACTGGGAACAAACCGCGCCGATGAGATGAGCCGCTCAACGCGGTCTCAACGGTATCGGTCCATGTGTGGCAGGAGGCAGATGAGGATGGCGCAGGCGCTCCCCGGATTCGGTGGCGAGCTCATCGGTCCGGGCGACGACGGGTACGACGGCTACCGCGAGGTCTGGAACGCGATGGTCGACCGCCGGCCGGCGCTCATCGCGCGCTGTACGAGTGCCGGCGACGTGGCGGCCGCCATCCGCCATGCGCGGGAGGCCGGCCTGGAGGTCGCGGTGAAGTGCGGCGGGCACAGCGTGCTGGGGCTGTCGGTCCCCGACGGCGGGCTGATGATCGACCTCGGGCCGATGGCCGACGTGCGCGTGGAGGTCGACCGTCGACGGGCCACGGTCGGCGGCGGCGCGCTCCTGCGCTACCTCGACCAGGCGACGGTGCCGCACGGCCTGGCCACCACCGCGGGCAACGTATCGCATACCGGCGTCGGCGGCCTGACCCTGGGCGGCGGTATGGGCTGGCTGGCGCGTCAGGCTGGCCTGGCCTGCGACAACGTCGAGGCCTACACGCTGGTCACGGCCAACGGCGAGGTGCTTCGCGCCACCGCCACCGAGCACCCGGACCTGTTCTGGGGCCTCCGCGGTGGTGGTGGCAACTTCGGCGTCGTGACCGAGTTCGAGTTCCGGTTGCATCCGGTCTCGGGCCGGGCGCTCATGGCCGAGCTCATCTTCGAGGCCGATGACGCCCTCGAGCCGATGCGCCGCTGGCGCGACCTCCTGCCCGATGCTCCCCGACCCAGCTGCCTGACCGCCGACGCGGTGACGATGCAGGGCCGCCCGATGGTCTCGATCGGCTACGTCTGGGTCGGCGATCCCGGCGAGGCGCGCGACTACCTGGCGACGATGCGCGGGATCGGGACGCCGGCACGCGAGTCGGTGCGCGAGACGAGCTATATCGAGCTCCAGACGATGGGCGACGCGAACCACGTCCACGGGAAGCGGCGCTACGCGACCGGGCACTACCTGCGCGACCTGTCCGATGCGGCGATCGAGGCCTTCCTGTCGCGCGGCGTGTCCGCGGCCGATGGCGTCGACTGGTCGCGGGTCTCGCCAGGCGGCTTCCAGGCCTACGGCGGCGCGATCGCCGAGGTCGGCAATGACGATTCGGCGTTCAGCCACCGCGACGCCGTGGTCGAGTTCTTCGGCGGCCACACCTGGACCGATCCTGCCGAGGACGCCGAGCGCATGGCGTCGGCCCGAGCCTACGGCGCCGCCTTGGCCCCGTTTGCCAGCGGGGTCTATGTCAACGCGCTGTTCGAGTCAGGGGAGGAGGGCGTGCGGCGCGCCTACGGCGACGCGAAGCTGGCGCGGCTGGCCGAGCTGAAGCGCCGCTATGACCCGCAGAACGTCTTCCACCTCAACCAGAACATCGCACCCGGCGGGATCAGCCCGAGGCCTTGACCTCGTCCCACAGCTCGTCCTTGCCAGCGAGATCGAGCGCGGCCAGATCCACGCCCCGCGACGCCGCCAGCTCCTCGACGCGCTGGTAGCGCTCGATCCAGCGCCGGTTGGCGGCGCGAAGCGCCTCCTCGGGGTCGAGCTTGAGCCAGCGGCCGAGGTTGACGAGCGCGAACAGCGTGTCCCCCAATTCGTGGAGGTGCTCCTCGGGCGTCGCGGCGGCGCGCAGCTCGGCAAGCTCCTCCCCCACCTTCTCCCACACGCCATCGACCGAGTCCCAGTCCCAGCCCAGCGCCGAGGCGCGCTCCTGGATCTCGCGACTGGCCGGCAGCGCGGGCAGGGCGCGCGCGACGCCGGCGAAGGC
>JAICQM010000276.1 GCA_025937875.1 Chloroflexota bacterium | reverse complement strand
GTCGTCCGCGTCTGACCGTTGACATGGACCTGATGATGCGGCCCATGGGGCCGAGACTGGGCCGCGCGGCGGGCGTCATCGGTATGGCGCTGCTCGTCTCGGGCTGCACGCCGACCCGCAGCTCCGAGACGCAGCGCTATCCCACGGTCGAGGCGGCCGCGGAGGCCGCCGGCTTCGACCCCGGTGAGCTGCTTTACTTCGACGCCGACGCCGCCATCGTCCACCATCCCGCTCCTGGCGAGATCGGCGTCCATGCCTGGCACCGCGACGAGGAGGGCTGGATCGCGGCCGGCAACACGGTCATGGCGCGGATTGGCCCCATGGCTGATGCGCTGCTCATGGGCGGCGCCATCAGCACCCGCTGGCAGGTCTCGTTCATGTACGGCTTCCTCCCCCCGGGCGTCGCGGCCGTCCAGTCCGATATCCCCGGCGCCATCCTTCGCGTCGCGCCGTCCGGCGCGTACTTGCTCGTGCTCGGCGACGTCAACGATCCCCGGACCGATGACCTGCAGGCCGTCGCGTGGCGGATGCTGGACGCCAACGGAGACGTCGTCCGCGCCGGCGCCGGCGATTGCTGCCCGCAGGTCGACCCCGCCGGAGGCTAGCCCGGCGGCCCGGGAGCGCTTGCCCACTACAATCGGTCCATGCCGGGTGCGTTGAAGAAGAGCCTCGATCGACCGGACGAGCGAATCCAGGTCGAGGGCGTGGCGGCGGACGTCGTGCAGATCGGCGACGCATCGGTTTCGCGCAACGTGTTCCAGGTCGGCGCGCACTGCGCGCTCAACGGTCGCACCCTGCCCGGCAACCGGCGCGCCGATGCGAGCTGCATGGCCCATCACACGGGCGTCCTGCTCGACGGGGCGCTGCACATCGAGATGGACGACGGGTCGACCCTGGACCTCGGTCCCAACGACGTCTTCGACATCCCCGCCGGCCACGACGGCTGGGTCACCGGCGACAAGCCGATGAAGGCCATCAACTGGTCCGGCGTGCGTACCTGGATGCCGGCGGCCGACAGCGGCGACCTCGTCATCGCCACCATCCTGTTCACCGACATCGTCGGCTCGACCCAGACCGCGGAGCGGCTCGGCCCCGCCGCGTGGCACGAGCTCCTGCGCCGCCACAACCACGAGATCCGGGTGCAACTGGACCGCTTCCGCGGCCGCGAGATCGAGACCACCGGCGACGGCTTCCTGGCCATCTTCGAGAGCCCGGCCCGCGCGGTGCGGGCCGCGATCGCCATTCGCGAGGCGCTGCGCGCGATCGGGATCGAGGTGCGCCAGGGGCTCCACACCGGCGAGGTGGAGCTGCTCGGCGACAAGGTGCGTGGGATCGCCGTCCACGAGGCGTCGCGGGTCATGGCCGCGGCCGGCAGCGGCGAGATCCTCGCCTCTGCGACCGTGCGCCAGCTGGCGAGCGGGGCCGATCTCACCTTCGAGGGACGCGGCGCCCACGACCTCAAGGGCCTGTCCGGGCCGCGCGAGCTGTTCGCGGTCGCGACCCCCGCCTGACCCGACTGCGCGGCCCGACCCGTGACCGAAATATCGGTCAATTTCGGCACCATGGCCGCTCGTGCGGCGAAT
>JAICQM010000177.1 GCA_025937875.1 Chloroflexota bacterium | reverse complement strand
CGCGCCGAGGTAGACGGCGATGGTGGCCGGGATGAAGCTGATGATGAACAGGAAGATCTGCGGCGGCAGCCAGTTCATCCTCGCCACACCGCCGATGTCGGCGTCCTCGGCGCGCGCATCGGCCCAGTGCGCGAACGTCGCATCGACGCTCATGCGGGTGAAGAAGATGAACGTGCCGAGCGTGCCCACCGCCACGCCGAGCGCGATGGCGGAGGCGGCGTCCAGCCCGCCACCGATGGCGAGCGCGGTGCCCACCCAGCCGGCCACCGACGGGTCGGCCGGGATGGACCCACCAGCGCTGATGAAGCCCAGGTACAGGATGTTGATGGCGGCACCGATCTGGGCCCCCTTCACCGGGTCACCCAGGATGATGCCGACGATGAAGCCGGCGACCAGCGGCCGGTAGAAGCCGAAGAAGCCGCCGTTGCCCATCAGCCATGGGCTGTTCGAGAGGTAGTAGCCGATGCCGATGAGGATGGCCTGGAACAGGCTCACCCCCGTCTCGTCACCGGAGCCGTCCTGCCCGAAGACAGGGCCCGTGATGAGCAGCAGCCCAAAGACCGCCAGGCTCACGCCCGCGGCGATCTTGAGGCGCGCCGGGGCAGCGATCATCGCTCCCAGCATGTGCAGCACCTCGTGTTCACTCCGTCCCTCCGACCCCCGCCTTACCCGCGATCGACCGATGTGAACGGCACCGCCTTGTCGTTGGCCACGATCCGCAGCTCGACCCGGGTGCCCATCTGCTCCAGTCGACGCAGTGCCTCGAGCTCGTCCTGCGACGCCGAGATGTTGCGGTACAGCGGCTTGCGATCCGGGCCGGCACCGATCCCTCCGATGTTCAGCACGTCGAAGGGAACGCCCATCTCCCGCAGACGGAGCGCGGTGACGGGGCTTCGCATGAGGACGAAGGCGGCCTCGTCGGCCGCTGCTGCCTCCTTCACCCGTTCCGCACCGCCCGCGACGTCATGGATCTCCACCGCCACGCCTGCCGGTGCCGAGAGCTCGATCACCTCGCGGAGGAAGTCGTCCCGAGCGGTCCGATCGTCCACGATGATGATCCGGCTTGCGCCGACCGTCTTGAGCCAGATGGCAGCCACCTGGCCATGAATCAGCCGATCGTCGACCCGGACAAGGCGCAGTCCCAATCCCATACCTCGCTTCGAGCTGGTGTGTCGCCGGGCCGCTGCGCGCCTCCGTTCAACGCGCGGCCTTCACGGGCTGGCCGGGTCAGTCTCGGCTGAGGCTGAGCCGGCTCGTCACGTCAACAACCCCCTCGCGTGCGAGCGAGATGAGCCGATCGACCAGCTGGTCGTCCAGCTCCTCGCTCGTCGAGACCGCCTCGATGAGGAGTCCCAGGTTCGTGCCGGAGATGCAGCGCACCGCGCGGCCGCGCTGCGCCAGGACGCAGGCGACGTTGTGCGGCGTGCCGCCGTACAGGTCGGAGAGGATGAGGGTGGGGTGCGTGTCGTCGATGGCCGCCGCCAGGCGCTCGCCGAAGGTCTCGGGGGAGTCGGTGGGATCCAGTCCCACCGGTGTCACGCGTTCGAGGTCGCCGCAGATCATGGACGCCGCCGCGACCATCGCGTCGGCGAGTCCACCGTGGGAGACGACGACCACGTCGAACGGCCTCACGACACCTCTTCTGCGAGCACTCGCGCCACCGGCGTGCAAAAATTTGCAAACGGGATTTGCAGGGTGCTATCTGTATACTCCGGCGACTCGCGGGGTGTCAAGGTTGCGAGGGGCGTATGACAACGGGCGATAACGGGCCGCTGCCCGATTCGGGGCAGGGGCTCGGGATCTCGGGCGACGAGGAGATGATGCGCCTCGTCGCGGAGCTCTACTACCTCCGCGACCGCAGCCAGTCGGCAATCGCCGATCTCACCGGCTTCAGCGTCTCGAAGGTCAGCCGCCTGCTGGCCCAGGCACGCCAGACCGGCGTGGTACGCATCAGCGTGCAGGCCGCGCCCGACACCCTCGACGAGGTCGCCGGGCAGCTCGCGGCTGCCCTGGGGATCGAGGAGGCATACGTCACCCCGGGGCGCGGGGACGATCCCGCCGCCGCCTCGCGCCTGTGTGCCGTCGCCGCCGCCCCCTGGGTGGCCGAGACGATCCCCGAGGCGGGCGTGCTGGGCATCGCCGGTGGCTACACCGTGTCGGCGCTCATCGACGCCCTGCCACCCGTGCGCCGCGCCCACCTGACCATCGTGCCCCTGGTCGGCGGCTGGGACCCCGCCACGCCACACCTCGACATCAACGAGCTCATCCGGCGTGCGGCCGAGCGGCTGGACTGCCGCTACCTCCTCCTCCATGCCCCGGGCCGCCTTGACTCGGGCGCGGTGAAGCGGGCCCTCATGCGCGAGAGCACCATCCGCGCCACCACCGAGTACTGGTCGCGGCTGTCGGTCGGGCTCATCGGCGTCGGCGGCGGGCCGCGCGACCACCCCGGATACGGGACGGTCATGGATCGCGTGTCGGAGCGCGAGCGGCGGCGGCTGGCAGGCCGACAGGTGGTCGGCGACGTGGTCGGCTACCTGGTGACGATCGACGGCACCCTCATCGACGACCCGTGGGGCGACCACACCATCGCCGCGCCGGTCAGCGACCTGCGCCGCGCGTCGCGGCTGGTGGCGGTCTCCGCCGGCCCGCACAAGGTGGCGGGCATCATCGGGGCGTGCCGGTCCGGCCTGGTGCACACCCTGGTGACCGATGAGCCCACCGCGCAGGCCGTCCTCGCCCACCTGGCCACGCGTCCGCCGAAGCGCGGTCGGCGGCGCGCCGCCACGGTGGCGGGCTGACCGATGCATCGCGCCGTCGTCACGGTCGCCAACCCGTCCGGGCTCCACGCCCGTCCGGCGGCCGCCTTCGTCAAGGCCGCTGCCGCGTTCAGTTCCGAGATTCGCGTCGCCAACCTGACCCGGGACCCGGAGCGGCGCGCGTCAGCCAAGAGCATCCTGGGCGTCATGCAGCTCGGCGTCAGCCGGGGGCACGAGCTCGCCATCGAAGCCGAGGGTGAGGATGCCGAGTGTGCCGTGCAGGAGCTGGTGGCCCTTGTCGAGGCAGGGCTCGGCGAGCAGCCCGCATCGTGATCCGGCTCCGCGGCGTCGCGGCCGCGCCCGGCGTGGCGGTGGCTCCGCCGCAGCTCCTCGAGCGCTCCGTGGCGGGCGGCGAGCGCCTTGATCTCGACGCCGCCGTCGACCTCACGGTCCGGCAGCTCGAGGCCCTTGCCGCACGCCTCGCGGCCGGCGGGCGCCAGGACGAGGCGGCGATCTTCGAGGCGCAGATCCTGCTCGCCCGTGACGTGGAGCTGCTCGCCGGCGCGCGCGAGGCGGTCGACGGCGGCACCCCGGCGGACGACGCGATCACTGCCGCCGGCGAGGCGGCCGCGGCCATGCTGGCCGATCTCGACGACGAGCTGCTGGCCGGTCGTGCGGCCGATGTCCGCGACGTGGCGGCACGGATCGCACGCGCGGTTCGCGGCGAGTCGGTGCAGCCGCTCACCCGGCGCGTGGTGGTGGTGGCGCGCGACCTGGCGCCGTCCGTCACCGCGGAGCTGGATGCATCGCTCATGGCGGCCATCGCGCTCGAGGGCGGCTCGCGCACCTCGCATGCGGCGATCCTCGCCCGCGCGCTCGGCATCCCGGCCGTCGTCGCCGTCCCGGGCCTGCTCGCCGCAGTCACGGATGCGGTCGCGGTCGTGGTCGACGGCGCGCGCGGCGAGGTCGTGCTCGAACCCGACTCCGCCGAACGCGCGCGCGCCGACGCCGCGATCGCGGCCGACGACCGGCGACGCGAGAGCGACCGCGCGTACCGGGACCGGCCACTGGCCACGGCCGACGGGACCCGGATCATGCTGGCTGCGAACGTCGGGCGGCCGGAGGATGCGCCGCGCGCCGTCGAGGCTGGCGCGGAGGGCGTCGGGCTGCTGCGCACCGAATTCCTCTTTGCCGATCGCTCGGCGGCGCCGGATGAGGCGACGCAGGCGGCCGCCTACGCATCGGTCCT
>JAICQM010000028.1 GCA_025937875.1 Chloroflexota bacterium | reverse complement strand
CGAGGCCGCCCACGACCACCAGCACCAGGCCGATGACCAGGATGAGCCGTCCGAGCTCCGGGCTCATCGGCGCTACCCGTCGAAGAGGCCGGGCTGGACCGATGCGCCGCCGGCCGCCGCCGGCGGCGTGAGCCCGAGGTGTTCCCATCCAGATGAGGTCAGCTGACGGCCGCGCGAGGTGCGCGCCAGGAGGCCGATCTGCATCAGGTACGGCTCAACCACGTCCTCGATCGTCTCGATCGGCTCAGACACGGTCGCCGCCATGGTGGCCAGGCCCACCGGTCCGCCACCGTGATGGTCGGCCATGGCACGCAGCAACTGGCGATCCATGGCATCGAGGCCGCGATCGTCGATCTCGAGCAGCGCCAGGGCATCGGCGGCCAACGCTTCCGTCACGCCGCCGTCGCCGCCACCCCGCACCTGGGCGTAGTCGCGGACGCGCTTGAGGAGCCGGTTGGCGATGCGAGGCGTGCCGCGCGACCGACGGGCGATGAGCGCGGCGGCGTCATCGGTCAGGGACACGTCGAGGAGCCCGGCCGAGCGACGCAGGATCCGCTCCAGGTCGGCCTGCGTGTAGTAGTCGAGGCGGTAGGTGACGCCGAAGCGGTCGCGCAGCGGGCCGGTGATGCTCCCCACCCGGGTCGTGGCGCCGATGACCGTCACGTGCTCGATCTGGAGCCGCACGGTCCGCGCCCCGGGCCCCTTGCCGAGCACCAGGTCCAGGGCGTAGTCCTCCATCGCCGGGTAGAGGATCTCCTCCACGGCATGGCTGAGGCGGTGGATCTCGTCGATGAACAGGACGTCGCCCGCCCCCAGGCCGGTCAGGATCGCCGCCAGGTCGCCGGCGCGCTCGATGGCCGGGCCGCTGGTCGTTCGGATCTGCGCTCCCATCTCGGCGGCGACGATGTTGGCCAGCGTCGTCTTGCCCAGCCCGGGCGGCCCGTACAGCAGGACGTGGTCGACCGGCTCCGACCGATGGCGCGCCGCGTCGATCAGGATCGCCAGGTTCTCCTTGACCCGCTCCTGGCCGGCGAACTCGTCGAGGCGTCGCGGCCGGACGGTCGATTCGAGCGCGCGCTCGTCGTCGGCGACGTCGGCGCTGGTGACGCGCTCGATGGTCACCGGACGAGCGCTCCGTCGCTTCCGCGCACCGCCGAATCGAACATGTGAACGATTGTAGCCGCCGGGCAGCCGGCTCCCGGGCGGTTCACGGAAGGGCGGCCAGATCGTCCGGCGTGTCGACATCTGCGGGGTGAGCCTCCACGTCGACCGCGGTGACCCACTCGGGATGAGCGGCGAGGACGCTGCGCAGGCCGGCGTCGCCGGACGCTACGTCGATGACGGCGAAATGCGACCGCTCCACCAGGACCGGCGGTGCCGGGCGGCCACGGGCGTGCGCGGCGACGATGGGGCGCGTGCCGCGCGCGGTCACGACGGCACGGATGCGCTCGACCCGCAGCGTGGGCTGGTCGCCGAGCAGGATGACCGCCGCCTCCACCTCCGGCGGCAGCGCCGCGAAGCCCAACCGGAGGGAGTGGCTCATCCCGCGCTCGGGGTGCGGATTGCGCACCCAGCGCACCGCGGTGCGATCGTCCATCGTCGCCGGGCGCGTCAGCCACACCGGCACGACCGCGACCGCCGGTGCCAGGCCGGCCTCGACGGCACGCGCGATGACGTGCTCGAGGAGCGAGCGACCGTGGAGCGTCGCGAGCTGCTTGGCGGAGCCGAACCGGCGCGACTCCCCCGCCGCCAGGATCACCGCCGCCACGTTGCCGGCCATCGGGGATGAGCGTACCGCACGAGCGGGTAGCATCCGTCCGTGAGCGCCTCACCCCCGCTGCCGGCCCACGGACCATTCTCCCTCCGCGCGCGCCTCGTCACGCCGCTGGACGGCGGTGGCCACCGCTGGGAGCCGGACGCCCGGGTCGAGGTCGACGCACGCGGGCGCATCGCGACGGTGGCTGCCTGGAGCGATGGCGACGACGGCGCGGCGATCGACGTCCGCCCCTGGGTCGTCATGCCGGGCCTGGTGGACCTGCACGCGCACCTGCCCCAGATCCCGAACGTGGGGCGCGGCGCGGGTCTCGACCTTCTGACCTGGCTCGACCGTTACATCTTCCCGCTGGAGCGCGGCTTCGACCGGTCGACCGCCGAGCGCCTGGCGCCGGCGGCCTTCCGCGCCATGGCCGCGGCAGGGACAACCACCGTGGTGCTTTACGGTGCCGTGTTCGAGGATAGTCTCGACGCCGCCTTCGCCGCGGCCGAGGAGCACGGCATCCGCGCCGTGCTCGGCAAGGTGATGATGGATCGCCTGCGGTACGACCCGTCGCTGGCCGATGCCGACGTCCTGGCAGCCTCGCTCCGGCAGTCGGCGGACCTCATCGCGCGCTGGCATGGCCGCGATGGTGGCCGGCTGCGGTACGCGGTAACGCCACGCTTCGCGGTCAGCTGCACGGCCGACATGCTGCGCGAGTCGGTCGCCCTCGCCACCGCCACCGGCGCCTACTGGCAGACGCACCTCGCCGAGGATGCCGACGAGATCGCCGAGGTCACGCGCCTCTTCCCGGATGCGGCCGACTACACCGATGTCTACGACCGTGCCGGCGGCCTCGGCCCGCGCTCGATCCTGGCGCACGCGGTGCACCTCTCCGATCGCGAGGTCGCCCGCCTTGCGGAGAGCGGGTCGCACGTGGCGCACTGCCCCACGTCCAACCTCTTCCTTGCCTCGGGCGCGATGCCGCTGGCCCGATACCTCGACGCCGGCCTCTCCATCGGCCTGGGCTCCGACGTCGCGGCGGGCCCGGACCTGTCGCTGCTGGCCGTCATGCGAGCCGGGGCGTACACCCAGAACGGGCGGCGCGCGATGCTCGGTGACCGCGAGCCGCCGCTCGGCCCGCTCGACTGGCTGCGGCTGGGGACGCTGGCCGGCGCCCGGGTGCTGGGGCTGGGCGACGTCATCGGCTCCGTGGAGGCCGGCAAGGAGGCTGACCTCGTGTGCGTCGACCCGTCGACGACCGAGCCGCTGACCGGACTGGCGGAGGTGGCAGTGGACCCGACCGACGAGGCGGCCGACCTCGTCTCACGCCTCATCTTCCGCGCCCAGCGTGACACGGTGCGCGCCGCGTGGGTCCGCGGCCGCCTGCTGCCCGCCGGCCAGGCCGGTACGGCGCCCACCGATGCCTGACCACTTTGACCTGCTGATCACCGGCGGCACCCTGGTCGACGGCAGCGGGACGCCGGGTCGACCGGGGACGCTCGCCATCGAGGGCGACCGGCTGCGGCTCGTCGGCCGCACGACGGCGACCGCCGCGACGACGATCGATGCTACCGGCCTCGTGGTCGCCCCCGGTTTCATCGACCTCCACTCGCACGGCGGGCTCATGATCCTCGCCGACCGGCGTCACGAGCCGAAGGTGCGCCAGGGGGTCACGACCGAGGTCGTGGGCGTGGACGGCCTGGGCTACGTCCCGCTCGCCTCCGACGACCTCGCCGCCCTCGTGCGCATGAACGCCGGACTCGACGGACGTCCCGACATCGCCTATGACTGGGAGACCACCAGCGCCTACCTGGATCGGCTCGACGGCTGCGCCGTGAACGTGGCGGTCATGATCGGCAACTCGGCGCTGCGGATCGCGTCCCTGGGCTGGGACGACGTGCCGCCCACCGACACGGCGCTGCGCGACATGCGGGCCGTGCTGCGCGAGGCGATGGAGGGCGGCGCGCGCGGGCTCAGCTCGGGCCTCGACTACCCGCCCGGTTCCTATGCGACCACCGACGAGCTCGCGGCGCTCAGCGACGAGGCCGCGCGCCACGGCGGCTTCTACCACACCCACGTGCGCTACCCGCTCGGCGACCGCTATCTCGACCCGTTCCGGGAGGCGATCGAGATCGGGCGCCGCGCCGGCGACGCACCGGTCCACATCACCCACTTCTATCACCGCGAGACCCATCCCGGCGGCCCTGAGGCCCTGCTCCAGCTGGTGGACGACGCGCGGGCCGCGCGGCACGACGTCACCTTCGACACCTACCCCTCCGAGTGGGCGTCGACCCGGCTCCTCATCCAGCTTCCCGGCTGGATCCAGGCGGGCGGACCGGTGCGCACGCTCGAGCGCCTGGCCGACCTCGCCGCCCGTGACCGCCTCCGCGCTGAGCTCGCCGCGCGCGGCGCCGCCTACACGTCCCCGGCCGGCTGGGCCGATGTACGCCTCGGCGCGCTCACCGCCGATGCCAACGCCGCCTACGAGGGGCGGTCGCTGGCAGCGCTGATGACCGATCGCGGGGTCGACGCCGTCGACGCCATCTGCGACCTGCTGCTGGCCGAGGACCTCGGGGTCAACCAGGTGACCAGCGGGCCGTGGTCGGAAACGCTTCACCATTTCGTGGCACATCCGGCCGGCATGGTGGGCACCGACTCGACATTCATCGGGGCCAAGCCGTCACCGCGGACGTACGGCTCGTTCCCGCGCATCCTGGGCGAGTTCGTCCGCGATCGCCGCGTCCTGAGCCTGGAGGAGGCAGTGCGCAAGATGACCGGCGCCGCGGCCGCGCGCCTGGGCCTCACCGATCGCGGGCTGCTGCGCGACGGCTTCGCGGCCGATCTCGTCGTCTTCGACCCGGGGCGCATTCGGAGCCATGCGACCTACGACGCGCCCCGGGCGTTTCCCTCGGGGATCGAGCACGTGATCGTCAACGGGAGACCCGTCGTGGCGCATGGAGAGCACACCGGCGCCCTGCCGGGACGCAGCCTGCGCCGAGGAGCCGGCTGAGCCTCAGCCGGCGAGCCGGGCGGCGCGCTTGCGCAGCAGCTCGGTGATTCCCAGCGCCTCCATCGGCCGGGCGTAGTGGAAGCCCTGGCCGTACCTGACGCCGAGCGCGCGAAGCCGCATTCCCTGCTCCTGCCGCTCGATACCCTCGGCGACCGTCTCGAGGTCGAGGGAGTGCGCCAGGCGGATGATGGAGCGCACCAGCGCACGCTCGCCCTCGTCGTCCCCGTCGATGCCGTCCACGAACGACCGATCGATCTTGAGCACATCGATCGGGAAGCGCCGCAGGTGGCTCAACGACGAGTAGCCCGTGCCGAAATCGTCGAGCGCGATCCGCACCCCGAGCCCCTTCATCCCGGCCACCGCTGCCGCGGTGGTGTCCCCGTCCTCGAGCAGCGCGCTCTCGGTCATCTCCAGCACGAGGTCCTCCGGCCGGACGCCCGATCGTGCGATGCTCGACGCCAGGCTCGCGGTGAACGCGGGTTCGCGAAGCTGGCGTGACGCGACGTTGACGGCCATCGTGAACGCCCCCGGCCGGCCGGTCTGCCACTCGCGGCTCTGCCGGCAGGCGGTGTCCAGCACCCATTGCCCCAACGGCACGATGAGCCCGGTGTCCTCCGCCAACCCGAGGAACTCAGCGGGGAGCGCGAGGCGGCCATCGGCCTGCCGCCAGCGCACGAGCGCCTCGACGCCCGCCACCTCGCCGCTCATCAGCTCGATGATCGGCTGGTAGTGCAGCGTGAACTCCTGACGCTCCAGAGCTGCCTCGAGCCGCTCGCGCAGCTCGAGTCGATGCAACGCCGATTCGTGCATGCGCGGCTCGTAGAACTCATGACGGCCCTTGCCAAGGGACTTGGCGGTGTACATCGCGGCGTCCGCGTTGCGCAGCAGCTCCTCGGCTGTACCGTGGCCGTCGCCGCCGAGCGCCGTACCGATGCTGGCCTGCACGAAGATCTGGCGCGATCCGACGCTGAACGGCCGGCGCAGCGCCTCGAGCACCCGTCCCGCGATCTCGTCCGCAACCGCCGGCGAGGCATCTTCCAGCAGGATCCCGAACTCGTCGCCTCCCAGGCGGGCCGCCGTGTCCTGGCGCCGAACGCACGTCCCGATCCGGTCCGCCACGCGAATCAGCAGCTCGTCGCCGGCGGCGTGGCCCAGCGAGTCGTTCACCAGCTTGAAATCGTCGAGGTCGGCGAACAGGACCGCCAGCTCACCGACCTGGCCGCGTCCGGCACGGGTCAACGCATGCGTGACGCGATCGGCGAAGAGAGCGCGGTTGGCGAGGCCGGTCAGCGGGTCGTGGAAGGCTTCGTGCTTCAGCTGGTCCTCCAGCCGCCGCCGTTCGGTGACGTCACGGAAGTTGAGGACCACGCCACCGACTGCCGGGTCGCGCGATCGGTCCTGCGCCACGACCTCGACCCAGCGCCAGGCGCCGTCGGCGTGCCGCATGCGAAGCTGCGCGGTCGGCTGACGGCCCTCGGCGGCGGGAAGCGTGCCGAGCACGGCGCGCAGCCAGCCCACGTCCTCCGGGTGCAGGCGTTCCTCGAAGGCTCTGCCGATCAGCTCCTCCGGCTCGAGACCCAGCACGCCGCGCACGGCATCCGACTCGTAGGTCACCCTGCCCCGGCCGTCGACGACCACGACGACGTCGGAGGAGTTCTGGATCAGTGACCGGAAGCGCGCCTCGCGCCGCCGGAGGTCGATGGCCATCGTGTTGAGCTGCTCGTTCAGCCCGCTCAGCCGCCGGTTCTGGGACGCGAGCCGCCGTGAAGCGCCGCTGAACGCGAGCCACAGGAGGGCCAGCAGGGCGCCGCCTGCCGCGACCGCGATCAGGAACACGTCCCCGCGCGTCTGGTCCACCTTCAGCTCGATCGGGCGGGCGTCGAGGAGCGTCACGAAGACGCCGATCGGGTTGCCGTCGGACGTGCCCCGGATCGGCACGTAGATCGCCAGAAGCTCGGGGGGCAGGCGCTCCGGAATCAGCTCCGCCGCGGCCGTCGTCACGCGAGGAAACGATGCACCGCCAAACCCACGAATGAGGGCCGCGTCGATGTTCACGCGAACGCCGCGCAGGTCCGGCTCCGTCGAGTACAGGATGCGACCGTCGCGGGTATAGACGTTGATCCGCCGCATGTCGCCGCCCGCCACCAGTCGCATCAGCTCGGCCTGGATCTCGGGGTCGGCGACCGATTCGATCCCGAGCCGCCCATCGCCCAGCATCGGGTCCACGTAGCCGCGCACGATCGACTCGGCATTCTCACGCGCCGACCGCGTGGCGGTGTCCCGGAGGTGGTCGGCGACGTTGGCCGAGATGGCGAGGGCCAGCACCACGATCACGATGCCGCTGCCCGCCAGCACCCACGAGCGCAGGCCCGGGCGCCAGCTTCCGGCCGTGCCGGGGAGGCGCGGCGGCGGCAGCAGGGACAGGAGACGGTGCAGCGGCACCGACGCAGGGTCGCGCACGTGCGCGCGAAGCACCATTCACCCTTGGTACTACCGCAGGGTCGACCGCCGATAGTCCCATGGCCGAGATTCGGTACCGACCGGCAGCATCGGTCTCATGACGCGCCGACCTTCGGACGCCTGGCGCCGCCTGCCGATCATGCTCGCATCGATCGGCCTCCTCGCCGGTTGCGCGGGTGTGCCGGCCGAGTCGCACCGCCTTGCCGTCAGTACCGCGAACGGCTCGGGCGTGCACGGCTCCGTCATCCTCACCGCTCGCGGCGATGGGACGACCCGTGTGACGGTCGACGTCGATCCGGCCGGCCACCCGAACATGCCGGCCCACATCCATTCGGGCACCTGTGACGACCTCATCCCTCAGCCCGAGTTCCCGCTGCTGAACATCGTCGACGGCGAGTCGACGACTGACCTCGTCGTCCCGCTCGACGAGCTGCTGCGCGGCCCGGTCGCCCTGAACATCCACGCCTCGAATGAGGACATGACGACCTCGACTGCGTGCGTCGACCTGCGCTGAGCGCGCGCGCTACGATGCACCGATGGAGCGCCCGAGCCTGACGACGCGTACCCTGCCGCCCGGCACGGCGACGCCGGCGCAGGCGCCGGCCGAGACGACCCCGCTCGTCATTCCACCCCACACCCAGCTCCCCGGACGCGCCCGCGGCGCCTCGCCGCCGCGCCGCGAGGGTCCTGCCAAGCTGACCGGCCTGGCCAAGTACGCCGACGACCTCGTGTTTCCCGGCGCCTGGTACGGGGCGACGTTGCGCTCGACCGAGCCGCACGCCCGCTTCGTAGGCCTGGACCTGGACGACGCCTTCGACTGGCGGCAGGTGGTCGTCGTGACGGCGGCCGACATCCCCGGCGACAACGTAGTCAGCCTCATCGACGACGACCAGCCGGTCCTCGTCCCGGTCGGCGGCGAGATCCGTCATCAGGCGGAGGCCTGCGCGCTGATCGCAGCCCCCGACCGCGCCACGCTGCGGGCGGCGACGCGCCATGCGCGCCTCGTCACCGAGCGCCTGCCCGCCGTCTTCGACCCGCTCGCCAGCGATCGCCAGTTCGCCGAGTACACCGTCGTCCGCGGCGACGCGGCCGCAGCCATGGCGCGAGCCGACCTCGTCATCGAGGGCACGTATCGGGTGGGACACCAGGAGCAGCTGTACATCGAGAACCAGGCGATGATCGCGGTGCCGCAGCCCGATGGCGGGATCACGATCCATGGCTCCTGCCAGTGCCCGTACTACATCCACAAGGCGATGCAGCGCGCGCTGAAGATGGACGGCGAGCTGGCGATCGTCGTCCAGGCCGAGACCGGGGGCGGCTTCGGCGGCAAGGAGGAGTACCCGAGCATCATCGCCCTCCACGCCGCCCTGCTGGCGCTGAAGTGCCACCGCCCGGTGCGCATGATCTACGAGCGCCACGAGGACATCAGCGCCACCACCAAGCGCCACCCCGCCGTGATCCGCTACCGCAGCGGCGTCAACGCCGTCGGCGAGCTCGTCGCCCAGGAGATCGAGGTGATCATGGACGGCGGTGCCTACTGCACCCTCACGCCCGTCGTTCTCAGCCGCGGAATCCTGCACGCCGGCGGACCGTATCGCTGCGACAACGTGCGCATCACCGGCCGCGCCATGGCCACCAACACGCCGCCCAACGGCGCCTTCCGCGGCTTCGGCGCGCCGCAGACCGAGTTCGCGGCCGAGATGCAGGTCAACCGCATCGCCGAGGCACTCGACGTCAGCCCGCTCGATCTGCGGCGGCGCTGGGTGTACCGCACGGGCGACACCACCCCCACCGGCCAGGTGCTGCGCGAGAGCGTGGCGGGGATCGAGGTCCTGGAGGCGGCCGCCCAGGCATCGGCCTTCGATCTGGCGCAGGCACAGACGCGCTCCATGCGCGAGGGCCGGACCGATGGCGCCCGCCTCGCCTCCGGCATCGGCCTGGCACTGGCGTGGCACGGTGCCGGGTTCACCGGCTCGGGCGAGGTCCAGATGGGATCGGTCGCGTCGGTCGAGCTGACCGATGCTGGGCGGATCCGGATCCTCACCGCCCAGACCGAGATGGGCCAGGGGACCAAGACGATCTTCCCGCAGCTCATCGCCGAGACGCTCGGGGTGGACATCGACGAGGTCGACCTGGCGCCGCAGGACACCTCGATCGTGCCCAACAGCGGGCCGACCGTCGCCAGCCGCACCGCGATGGTGGTCGGCGGTCTCATCATCACCGCCGCCCGCAAGCTCAAGGCACAGGTCGAGGAGCGCACCGGGCGCCCGTTCGCACAGTCCTACCGCGAGGCAGGTGCGCTGCGGGTCGACGAGGCGTTCACCCCGTACCCGGGCGAGGCGTTCGACGACAAGCGCTATACCGGCGATGCATACCCGGCCTTCGGCTGGGCGGCGTGCGTGGTGAAGGTGGACGTCGACCTCGACACGGGGGAGGTTGCGGTTCGCGATTGCGTGGCCGCCGACGACGCCGGCCACGTCATCCATCCGGTGATGGCCGAGGGGCAGGTCGAGGGCGGGACGCTGCAGGCGATCGGCTACGCCACCATCGAGGAGATGAAGCTGGTCGACGGGCGCTACCTCAACGACCGCCTGGCGACGTACCTCATTCCGACCGCTCTCGACGCACCGCGCATCCACACCATCCTCGTCGAGCAGCCGTACTCCGGCGTCCCGCACGGCGCCAAGGGCCTCGGCGAGCTGCCGATGGACGTCGGCGCGCCGGCGGTGGTGGCGGCGATCCATGACGCCACCGGGGTCTGGATCCACGACCTGCCGGCCACCCCGGAGCGCATCATCGCCGCGCTCACCGGCGGGGAGATGCCCCAGCCGCCGGGGATCTCGCTCGAGGAGCCGGCCCCCGCCAACCCGGCGATCGAGGACCTCCCCCGCGGTGGTGACGAGATGCCACTGCGCGGCCCGCAGCCGGACGCCGACGCACCATGAGCTTCGCGTTCACCGTCAACGGAACGCCGGTCGAGGTCGAGGCCGCCGGGTCGCGTCGCCTGCTCGACGTCCTGCGCGAAGACCTGGCCCTGACCGGCACCAAAGAGGGGTGCGGCGAAGGCGAGTGCGGCGCCTGCTCGGTCCTGCTCGACGGCGCGGTGGTCGACGCCTGCCTGGTGCCGGTCAGCCAGGCCGAGGGCGCAGCGGTCCAGACCGTGGAGGGGCTGGCCGAGGAAGGACGGATGAATGCGCTGCAGTCCGCGTTCCTCGAGACCGGCGGCGCGCAATGTGGCATCTGCACCCCCGGCATGCTGATGGCGGGCATGGCATTTCTGGCCAGTGGGACCGAGCCGACCGAGGACGGCATCCGCGAGGCGATCGCCGGTAACCTGTGCCGCTGCACCGGCTACACCAAGATCGTGGAGGCGATCGCCCTGGCCGCCGAGCGCACCCGATGACAGCGCTCGAGCCGCCTCTCACCGCGCCGCGCAGCCTGGTCGAGGCCTATCGGCTCCTCGCCGCCGAGCTGTGGCGTCCCATCGCCGGCGGCACCGACCTCATGGTCCAGCTCACCGGGGAGCTGGGCGAGCCGCCGCAACGGCTGCTGGACCTCTGGCGCATCGACGAGCTGCGCGGCATCGTCCACGACGGCGAGGCGATCGTCATCGGCGCCCTGACCACGTACACCGAGCTGCGTCGCTCCCCGGTGGTGGCGGAGTTCCTGCCGGCCCTGACCGAGGCGGCGGCCACCATCGGGGCCGCGCAGATACAGAACCGCGGCACCGTCGGCGGCAACGTGGCCAACGCATCGCCGGCCGGCGACACGCTCCCCATCTGGCTGGCCACCGACGCGGCGATCATCCTCGGCTCGGCGCGCGGGGAGCGAGCGGTTCCCGCCGCCGAGTTCTGGCCGGCCTACCGGCGCACCGCGCGCGCCGACGACGAGCTGGTGCTCGGCGTCCGCGTGCCGCTCGCGGCGGACCGCCAAGTGCGCTTCCGCAAGGTCGGCACGCGGCGCGCGCAGGCGATCAGCAAGGTGGTCATCGCCATCGCCTGGCGCGCCCCCGATGACGGCCGCGGCGCGACGTGGACCGACGTGCGTGTCGCGCTGGGCTCGGTGGCGGCGACCCCCATCCGCGCGAGTGCCACCGAGGCCGCGCTCGACGGCGCCGTTCCCGACGCGGCGACCGCCGACCGTGCAATGGCCGCGCTGATGGCCGAGATCCACCCCATCGACGACGTCCGCTCCACCGCCGACTACCGGAGGACGGTGGCCGGGCGCGTCCTGCACCGCCTCGTTCGCGACGAGGGCGGGTGGTGAAGCGGCCGGAACGCGAGCAGGTGATCGTCTTTCCGGATCGCGCCGCGATGCGCGCCTGGCTCGAGGCGCACCACGGCACCGCGGGCGAGGCGTGGGTCGGGCTCTATCGCAAGGGCGTCCCCAAGCCGTCGATCAGCTACGCGGACGCGGTGGAGGTCGGCCTCGCATTCGGCTGGATCGACGGCATCAGCTACGGCATCGACGACGAGCTGCGGGCGCAACGGTTCACGCCGCGTCGCCGCGGCAGCATCTGGAGCGCGGTCAATGTCGCGCGCATGCAGCGCATCATCGATGCCGGCGAGGCACACCCGGCGGGCATGGCCGCCTTCGAGGCGCGCACGCCGGAACGCACGGGCGTCTATTCGCACGAGAATGCGCCACGTGACCTGCCGCCGCCGTACGAGGGACGGCTGCGCGAGAACGAGGCCGCGTGGGCCTTTTGGCAGCGCCAATCGCCCTCGTACCGTCGGGCCGCAACGTGGTGGGTCCTGTCGGCCAAGCAGCAAGCGACCCGGGACCGGCGCCTGGCGACGCTGATCGAGGACTGCGCCGCGGGACGCTGGATCAAGCCCACGGCCTACGGGCGCGGGCGGGCGAGGCGTTCGGAGTCACCTGGATGACAGCGCTGCTGTCGGATCGGGTCTAGCCGCGGCAACGTCGAAGGCGTACGGTCCCCCAATGTCGAGCAGCACACCCCAGTCCCGCGTCTCGATCGACGAGCGCCTGCGGACCGAGCCGACCGTCTGGCTGAGCTCCACGCGACCCGACGGTCGACCGCATGTCGTGCCCGTGTGGTTCAACTGGGACGGATCGGTCTTCGATCTGTTCAGCAAGCCGCACGCGCAGAAGGTGCGCAACCTGCGCGAGCATCCGGATGTGATGCTGGCGGTGGGCAAGCCCGACCACGAGTGGGACGTCGAGCTGGTGGAAGGCACCGCCACCGTGCTCGACGCTCCCACCTCCGACGTCGTCGCCCCGACGATGTTCGAGAAGTACGCCGCCCTCATGGCGCGCGCCGCGCTTGACCGCGACACGTTCGTCAGCACCTACTCGCAGCCGGTCCGCATCAGGCCGACGCGCTTCCTGGGCTACGGCGGCCGCGGATGGACCGATCCGTCCCTGACCCCCGACGGCGACGATGACGTCAGCGGCCACCTGATGCTCCCGGCTCCCCTGACCGATGCGCAGCGTACGCTGATCGACGAGATACGCCACGTCGCGGAGCGCGTCCGTGGCACGCCACCGGAGCTGCTGGCCCTCAGCGACTAGGGGTTCGGCGAAAAGGAGCCAGCACGGTGCGACGCGTCCGGCCAACGCCGGACGCGGCGGCTGCCAGAATGGCCCGATGACCGACGTTCCCGGCGTGCAGCTCACGCAGGCGGCCGCCAATGCCCACGAGGTCCTGACCCCCGAGGCGCTGAGCTTCGTCGCGCAGCTGCAACGATCCTTCAATGTCGACCGCGTCAAGCTCCTCGCCGATCGGGCGCGTCGTCAGGAGCGGCTGGATGCGGGCGAGACGCCGGACTTCCTGCCCAACCCGATCGAGAGCCGCGACCCCGGCTGGCGGGTGGCGCCCGCACCGCCCGACCTCGACGACCGTCGCGTCGAGATCACGGGGCCCGCCGAGCCGAAGATGATGATCAACGCGCTGAACTCCGGCGCATCGGTCTTCATGTGCGACTTCGAGGATGCCCTCTCCCCCACCTGGGACAATGTCATTGCCGGCCACGCGGCGGTGGCGCAGGCCGTGCGGCGCACGCTCACGCACGAGACCGCCGAGAAGGCCTACCGGCTCAACGAGACGGTCGCCACGCTCTGCATCCGGCCGCGCGGCTGGCATCTCGACGAGCGGCACGTCCTGGTCGACGGGGCGCCGATCAGTGCCAGCATCTTCGACTTCGGGATCTGGTTCTTCCACAACGCCCGCGAGACGCTGGCGCGCGGCTCCGGCCCGTACCTCTACCTGCCCAAGCTCGAGAGTCACCTCGAGGCGGCGCTGTGGAACGAGGTCTTCGTGGCTGCGCAGCGCGCACTCGACGTCCCGCAGGGCTCGGTGCGGGCCACGGTCCTGATCGAGACGATGTTGGCCGCCTTCGAGATGGACGAGATCCTCTACGAGCTGCGCGAGCACGCCGCAGGGCTCAACGCCGGCCGCTGGGACTACATCTTCAGCGCCATCAAGAAGTTCCGCGCCCGGCCCGGGATGGCCCTCCCCGACCGCGCCCAGGTGACGATGACGGTGCCGTTCATGCGCGCCTACACCGAGCTGCTCGTACAGACCTGCCATCGCCGCGGCGCGCACGCGATCGGGGGAATGGCGGCCTTCATCCCGTCGCGCCGCGATCCCGAGGTTAACGAGCGGGCACTGGCCGCGGTCCGCGCCGACAAGGAACGCGAGTCGGCCGACGGCTTCGACGGCACCTGGGTCGCGCACCCTGACCTCGTCCCGGTGGCGCGCGAGGCCTTCGACAGGGTGCTGGGTACGCGGCCCCACCAGAAGGATCGACTGCGCCCGGAGGTATCGGTCACCGCCGCGGAACTCCTCGACCTGCGCGTGCCAGGCGGCCGGGTGACGGAGGCCGGCGCCCGCGCCAACGTGTCCGTGGGGCTCGCCTATCTCGCCAGCTGGCTGGCCGGCACCGGTGCGGCCGCCATCAACAACCTGATGGAGGACGCGGCCACGGCCGAGATCAGCCGGTCGCAGCTGTGGCAGTGGCGCACGCAGGGCGTGCCGCTCGACGATGGTCGGCCTCTCACGCCGGACCGCTACCGCACGATCCGCGACCGCGAACTGGACGGCATGCGGGCAGCCGCGCCGGACGCTCCCTGGGCGGATGCCGCCGCGCTCCTCGACGAACTCGTCCTGGCCGAGGACTTCGCCGAGTTCCTGACCCTCGACGCGTACCGGCGCCTGGCCTGAGGACGGTCACTCGACCGATGAGTCTCGGCCGCGGCGCCGGTCACCATCAACGGACGCATGCCGGCGCTCCCTCGGGCACGCCCGCTGCACGCCGCATCCATACACCACCATGACGAGGCCACGCACCATGCTCAAGGACAGCACCGCCTTCTCGGGCTATTCCACCAACGACATCCCGGCGGCGAAGGCCTTCTACGGCGACCTGCTCGGGGTCGACGCGACCGAGGCCGACGGCATGCTCTCGCTCGCCTTCCCCAACGGTCAGCGGGTCTTCATCTACCCCAAGGACGACCACCAGGCAGCGACGTTCACCGTCCTCAACTTCGAGGTGCCCGACATCGACCGTGCGGTCGACGCGCTGACCGCGGCCGGTGTGACGCTCGAGCATTACGGGGCGGACTTCGGGCAAGACGAGCGCGGCATCCAGCGCCAGTGGGGTCCGCCGATCGCCTGGTTCAAGGATCCGGCCGGCAACATCCTCTCCGTCATCGAGGCCGGCTGACCGTCAGCGGATGGCCTTCGTCCCGGCGCCCATCGGTCGTGCCACCTCGGCGACGTAGGCCGCGTAGATCGGGCGCAGGTCGGCGGACGTTGCCCCGTCGAGATGCGAGAGCAGCGCGTGGCCCGTCGTCACGCCGAACCGGTGCGCGTCGATGAACGACCGCAGCGCGGCGAAGAATGCGTCATTCCCCATCGCGCCGCGCACGGCGGTGAGCAGCTCCGTCGTTTTGTAGAAGACGGTGTGGAAATAGCCGTCGCAGCTCAGCCAGTCGCCCGGAGCGGTCGCGCCGGCCTCCCACGCGAAGATCGGTGCGTCGATGGCGCGCGTCGAGCACTGCTCCTCGCCGGTGCCCATCAGGTAGCGCGCGCTGAAGTCGGCCAGGCCCTCGTCGACCCACGGCTCGCGCATCTGGTCGTTCCCGACCTGGGCGTACCACCACTGATGCGCGACCTCGTGGTAGATGACGTAGGTGTCGGTCACCTTCGTACGCGTCAGGTGGATGGCGCGCGGGTACTCCATGCTGAACCCGCCACCCGATCCGACCTCGGCCAGCACGAGATCCGGCCAGGGGTAGGTGCCGTACGCCTCGTTGAGACCGACGAGGGCCGTCTCGGCCTTGTCGGCCACGATGACGCCCGGCACCGTCTCGGTGTACACGCGCAGGGTCGTGTCGCCCACGCTGCGCGTGGTGAGGCGGAACCGCGGGTTGACCACGAACGTGAAGTCGCGCACGTTCTCGACGATGCACCGCCACCGCGTCCCGCCGGAGGCCGGCGCCTCGACCAGGCCCGGGCAGGCCACCGCATCGCGTGGCTGCGGGGCGGTGGTGGTGAGGTCGAGCGAGATCCGCTCCGCGTTCCAGGTGACCTGCGGGTCGCCGATGCCGTACGAGTCGTGCACACGCGACAGGATCGGGAACCACTGCGCGAAGCTCACGACCCCGTTCTCGCGCGACAGCCGGGCAGTGAACGCCCCGCCGCTGTTGCCGACGTCGAGCGCGAACCGCACGCCGACCGTGACCGTCCCATCGGGCGCCAGCGCACCGGGAATCGGCACCTCCAGGTTGGTGCCCGTCGTCCATGACGGCGAGACCGCCTCTCCGTCGACCGTGACCTCGCCGAGCGTGACGTAGCCGAAGGCGCGTGACAGGACCGAGAGGTTGAGGTGATCGATCTCGCGCCCGGACCGGTTGGTGAGGGTCAACGTTTCGACCGCGTCGAGGTGGCCGGCCTCGACGTCGAGGGTGGCGACCAGCTCGTAGCGCTGGTCGACCTGGACCGTGCTTCCCGCGGCCGTCACGGATGGTGGCTGCACGGCACCGCCGGCCGCGATCAGAAGCGCCGAGAGAATGCCGGCACGCGCTGCCATTGGTCCATCCTGCGGTGTGCGCCGCAAGCTGTCACGTCCGAAGTGCGCCGGTGCTGACCGCGGTCCATAGACCTGCCGTGCCGGCTGTGGTACGCTCGGCGAGAACAACGCCCGCGGAGCGGGCTACAGCACGCGGCACAACGACACTCCTCTCTCGGTCTTTTCGGCGAGTAGGTTCGCTGGGGCCGCACGAGAAGGAGTGTTTTTCACTTGTACACCTATACGGACAAGACCCTGACCTGCGTCGACTGCGGCCAGGAGTTCATGTTCACCGCGACGGATCAGCAGTTCTACGCTGACCGTCAGTTCAGCGAGCCACGACGCTGTCCCGCCTGTCGCGCCGCCAAGAAGGCTGCGCGCGGCGAGACCGGTGGCAGCTACGGCAACGGTGGCGGATATCGCAGCGGTGGTGGCGCCGGTTACGGCGGCCAGCGCGAGATGTTCAGCGCCACGTGCGACAACTGCGGCCGCGAGGCCCAGGTGCCGTTCCGGCCGAGCGGCTCCAAGCCGGTCTACTGCGCGGACTGCTTCGCCACCCGGCGCTAGTCCCCTCGCACCACACACGACGAAGCCCGGCGGGTTACCGCCGGGCTTCGTTGCTGTCCGGGTTCTGATTCAGCCGAGCTTCGGGGTCGTGGCCTCGTCGGACGCGGCAGCGCCCCACGGCGTGGCCCACGGGTAGCGCTGGCTCGTCTCCTCCAGCGCCCGCAGCAGGTCCTGGCGGGCCGCGCTCAGCTTCTCGTTCATGAGGCGCGACTCCTCCGAGGTGACGCCGCCGGCGCGGTCATCCTCGGTCCGTAGCGCCCGCACCGCTCGGCGATAGGCCTGGATGCCGTCATTTGCGGCGCGGGTGATCCGGTTGGTGGCCTCGCGCAGGAGGCGCATCCGCTCGCCGGGGATCGACTCCGCAGCCAGCTGCCGGTCGAGGGCGAGGTTGAGCTCGTCAATGTGCGCGGTGGCGCGTTCGAGGGTCCGAAGGTCGGTCAATCGGCGACCGATGCGCGAGGATCGTAGCGTCAACCGGGATCTCCTGAGCTGCACGGCGAGCCCGGCAGGGCGCGCGTGCGGGGGCGCGGGGGCCTCCAAGAGTACTCCGGATCGTCGCCGGCCGCTCGGGGGATCGGGGCGACCGGCTGAATTCCTACTCGGCAGCGCGGAATTCGAGTCCGATGCCGGCAGGTGTGGTGACCTGCAGCAGGTCGCCGGCGACCGATGCCGTGAAGCCGCCGCGCAGGTCCGCGACGATACGGTCCTCCGTCGTCGAAGCCGTCGGATCGCACATCGCGACCTCGGCCACGTCGAGGTCGGTCGCCGTCGCCCGGTCGTCGGCCAGCGCATACGACCCCACCAGTGCGCGGCAGCCAACGGTGATCGTCACGCTGCCGTCGGCGAAGGTGGCCTGGATGGCGTCGGACCCGGCGATCGACATGGCGGTGTCACCGTCGACGAGCGTCTCGAGCTGCCAGGTGGTGTTCGCCAGCGGGGCGTCGGCGACCGGTGGAATCAGCGCGAACACCAGCTCCGCCTCCGGCCCGCTGAGGGTCAGTCGATCGCCGTTGCGCCGCACGCGCTCGACGACACGCAGTGCCTCCAGGTACATCGATTCCGCCTGGGCCTGCTCCCGCTCGCACCCGATCAGCGTCCCCATCAGGTCGCCGAATGTGAGCTGATCACCGCTCACGGAGACGGGACCGCTGTACGCGTTGCATCCGGAGCTCCCGCTCGCCTCGGTGCCGGCAAGGGTCAGGGTCACCGGGGCACCCTCGGCCGGCGTGATCGGCTCGCCGCGCAGGGACCCGGATGTCAGCTGCCACGCACCATCAGGGGCGCCGCTCGAGGGCAAGACCGAACAGGCGGCCAGGAGCACCACGGCGAGCACGGACAGGAGCGAACGGTTCATGCCGCCTCGACGTCACGATGAGCCACCCGGTTCCGCAGCGCGGTCACGCCACGGCCGGGTCGGGGCGGCGCCGCAGGCCCTGGGCGATGGCCTCGACCTCCGGTCCGCTCACCCCCAGCCGCCGGAGCGTATAGCGCGCTACCTGCACCGCCACCTCCCGCTCACCCTCCACGACCTGGGTGGCGCCGTGCGCCATGAGCCGCCGCCCCTCCTCCGGGGTCTCGACGCGGGCCACGATGTCGATGCGCGGGTTGACCTGGCGGGCGTAGTCGGTCGCGAACTCGGCCGCCGCGGGGTCGTAGGCGGCGAAGACGAGGACGCGCGCCGTCCTGACGCCGGCGAGGTCCAGCATGGCCTCGTCCGACACGTCGCCATACAGGGCGTGGGTGCCCGCGGCGCGGAGGCGTTCGATGACGCCACGATCCTGCTCCACCACCAGGTACGCGAACCCGCGCGACTCCAGCGCGCGGGCCACCGTGCGACCGATGCGGCCGTAGCCGCACAGGATCGCGTGGCCCCGGAGCTCGCGG
>JAICQM010000080.1 GCA_025937875.1 Chloroflexota bacterium | reverse complement strand
TCGAGCAGGAGGACACCCTCGGCCAGGTCGTGAGCCAGCGGCGGCAGAGCAGGGATCGACGGGCCGTCGATCAGCGCCGCGGCGCTGCGGTCCGCCCGATCCCGACCGCCGACGGCCAGCAGAACGCACGCGGCGACCAGGGGCACGATGGCCACGATGCTCTCGGCCGTGTCGGGCCGGGCCGTCGCGATGGCGATGGCGCCACCGGCCAGCAGCGCCAGCCTGCCGCCGTGCCCCGCGTGCAACGCCAGGGCGGTTCCGCCTGCCAGGACGACGGCTGCCACGAGGCCGATGATCGTGGCCGCCGGCGCGGGCCAGCCGACGAACAGGATCGTGGCCAGGACCGCCACCGCGCCCGCGACCACGATCGATGACAGCACCGCAGGAGCGCCACGGACCTCGGCACGCACACCTGCGGCGACGAGCCACGTGACGCCAGCCGCCAGCAGCCCGATGGCGACGGCGACCCCCGGCGGCGGCGTCGCGGAGAGCGTCGCGGCCGCCGCACCGGCGGCGAGCGTCGCCGGGGCGACGGCGCCGAGGCCGTCTGAGAGCGCGCCGGACCGGATGGCGGCGGCGAGTGCCACGGCCACCGCGGTGGCGGCGGCAAGTGCCAGGAGCGCGTATGCGGCGACCGGCAGCCACGCGACGCCGGTCAGCGGCGCCGGGGGGAGGAGGCGCAGCAGCCCCACCACGAGCGGGCCGGCGGCCACCGCCAGGCTCCACGCGACGAGGCGCGGCGCGAGGGGCGAGTGGTGCGAATCGGGCATGGGCGAGCTCGGTGAGGAGAGCGTCTGAGTCTCCCTGACCCCGCGCGCCGGCGGCAATAGTACGCGTGGCATACTCGGGCGACCGTGCCGATTCCCCGCTCGCGCAGCGTCATGTCGCGCCGCGCATTCCTCGACGCGACCGATGAATTGATCGCGGCCGGCGACCGCCTGCTCACCGAGCCCGACTGGAACGCGTTCCGGATGTGGCTTCTCAACAGCGACGAGCTGCTGGAGCGCGTGTGGGGCCGGATGGACCGATACCACCTCGCCTGGCTGAACGTGGGGCGGGACTCGGCACCGTCGGGCTCCGACCTCGATACCGCCGGGACGCATCGGTTCATCGTCGAGGTGGCGAGCGCCAAGCTGGCCGTCCTGCGTACGATGAGGACCAGCGTCGAGAAGCAGGGCTGGACCCTGCTCTCCGACGACGATGATCAGCAGACAGGGGACGAACGGTGACCGATCGCGCCTGGGGTGCTCCCTTCGAGACCGGCGGACTGGCCGCCGTCTTCGCGCACCCCGATGACGAGACGTTCGGCTGCGGCGGGGTCCTGGCCCTGGCGGCGGATGCTGGGCGCGTCACGCGCCTGCTCATCGCGACCCGCGGCGAGGCCGGCACGCCCGACGGCAGCCCCGACCCGGCGATGGGCGACATCCGCGAGGACGAGCTGCGCTGCGCGGCCGCCAAGATCGGCCTCAACGAGGTGAGCGTCCTCGACGGCTACCGCGACGGCGGCGTGGCCGACGAGCCGTTCGACCGGCTCGTGGACGAGATCGCCCAGTGGCTCGAGGAGCGACGGCCGAACGCCGTCATCACGTTCGGCCCGCATGGCGTCACCGGGCATCCCGACCACATCGTCGTCGGCAGTGCCACGCGCTGGGCGATCGAACAGCTCGCCGAGAGCGGGATGGCGCCCGCCGCGGTCTACGTCGTGTCGCCGATCTTCGGGCCGGGCGCCAAGCGTTTCGACCTCTCCGGTGAGGAGCAGGGCGCGACCCATCGCGTCGACGTCACCGCCGTCGCCGGCCGCAAGCTCGCCGCCCTCGAATGCCACGCCTCGCAGGCCGATGCCAAGCAGGAGCTGGCCGACCTCCGGGCGCAGCTCGAGGCGGACGGCGCGATCTACGAGGGCTACACCCGCGTGCGTCCGATCGTGCCGGCCCCGCACCCGGTGTTCGACGCCGCGCTCCTGTAGGTCAGCGCCTGGGGCGCACCGGGCCGGCGAAGGCGCCGTGGCGTACACTTCGGACATGACGATCGATGCCAACATCGGCAAGACCGACGAGGTGATGACGGCCCTCTACGACATCTTCGATCCCGAGATCGGGATGAGCATCGTCGATCTCGACCTGATCAAGGGCGTGGAGATCGGCGATGGCGAGCGGCCGACCGAGATCAAGATGGTGCTCACCACGCCGTTCTGCCCGTGGGCCGGTGACCTCATCGCCGAGGTCAAGTCCAAGACCGAGGAGGTCGTGGGCGGCAACGTCAAGGTCACCCTTCTCGCCGACCGCTGGGAGCCCCCTCCCGGCCTGTTCTAGGCCCCGGCTCCCGCCGTGTGCGGCAGGTCAACGGCGCGGCCGGGGATGGCCAGCGCACTGCGCACCGCCTCCTCGAGCTGGTCCACGTTGAACGGCTTGACGATGACGACGACCCCCTGCTCGGTCAGGTAGCCCTGCAGCTCGCTCACCGCGCGCAGCGCGGCGGTACACATCACCACCGGGACGTCGGCAAGTGAGCGGTCCATCTTGAGCTTCTGGAGGAGCTGCCAGCCGAGCTGCTCCTTCTCGCCGAAGACGAGGTCCAGGATGATGAGGTCCGGCCGGGCGTCGCGGACTCGCTCGAGCTCGCGGGGCGCAAAGCTCATCAGCGTCACGTCGAGCCCCATCGGCCGCAGGATGTCCTCGAAGAGCTCCAGGATCTCCTGGGTGTCGTTGACGACGAGCACGCGCTTTCCGCGCGGTGCCGCCGCCTGCTTGGTCTTCACGCCGGCATCTTATGCAACGCCGGTGCCAACCCGCCCCCCGAGCGAGCGCTAGGATCGACCAATGCGCATCTACACCCGCAAGGGCGACGACGGCACCACCGGTCTGTTGTTCGGCGGTGACCGCATCAGCAAGGCCGACCTCCGGACCGATGCCTACGGCACGACCGACGAGGCCGTTTCCGCCCTCGGCCTGGCGCGTGCCGGGTTCGGCCCGCTCACCGATCGGCACGAGGCTCGCCTCGCCGCCCTCGTCCTGCGCCTCCAGCGCGAGCTGTTCGTGGTCGGCGCCGAGCTGGCCACACACCTCGATCGGCGCACGAAGCTGGTCGCCGGGACGACGATGGTGACCGGTGAGATGGTCACCGAGCTCGAGGACGAGATCGATGCGCTGGAGGAGCTTGTCGCACAGCCCAAGGAGTTCGTGATCCCGGGTGAGTCGGCCATCGGTGCCGCGCTCGACCTGGCCCGCACCACCGTCCGCCGTGCCGAGCGGCGCGCGGTGGCGCTCGCTGCTGCCGGGGAGCTTCCCGCCGATTCCTTCGTCGTGCCGTGGCTCAACCGCGCCGCCGACCTGCTGTTCGTCGCGGCGCGCGTCGCGGATGGCGGCTTCCTCCCGATGCGCGAGCGGCCGCCCGGCTGAGCCTCGCCCATGCCAGTGTGCAAGTCACTTGCACAGTTGTGGATAACCGCCCGGCGGCGAGGGCGCGGATTCCGGGGGATCTGCCGGACCGCGTACACCGAATCCGTTGCCGATCCGGGTAGAATCGGTCCGGATCGGTAGATCGCGAGCCCGTACACGTCCCCATTCGTCGAGGTCGAACGCACCGCAATGACGCTCACCGCCAGCCGCCACCAGATGTTCATCGACGGCGCATGGACCGATGCCGCCTCCGGCGAATCGGCCCCGGTCGTCAACCCCGCTACCGAGGAGGAGATCGCGCAGGTCCCGAAGGGGGATGCGTCCGACGTCGATCGCGCCGTGGCCGCCGCGCGGGCCGCGTTCGACACGTGGTCGCAGTCGACGCCGCAGGATCGGTCGAAGGCCCTCTACGCGTTCGCCGACGCGATCGAGAACGACGCCGAGACGCTCTCCGCCCTCGAGCAGGCCAACGTCGGCAAGCCCAAGGGCACCGCCGACTTCGACGTCGAGTTCACGGTGGACAACGTCCGCTTCTTCGCCGGCGCGGCGCGCGTCGTGGAGGGCAAGGCGGCCGGCGAGTACGTGGCCACCCACACCAGCATGATCCGCCGCGAGGCGGCCGGGGTGGTGGGCCAGGTCGCGCCGTGGAACTACCCGCTCATGATGGCGATCTGGAAGCTGTGCCCGGCCCTGGCGGCCGGGTGCACGGTCGTCCTCAAGCCCGCGTCGCTGACGCCGCTGTCGGCGATTCGGCTGGCGGAGCTGGCCGCCGACATCTTCCCCAAGGGCGTCTTCAACGTCATTACCGGCCCGGGCGGCGTGGTCGGGCAGCGGCTCATCACGCACCCCGACGTCGACATGGTGAGCCTCACCGGCGACACCGCCACCGGCAGGGAGATCGCGGCGGCCGCGGCCCAGACGGTCAAGCGCGTGCACCTCGAGCTCGGCGGCAAGGCGCCGGTCCTCGTCTTCGACGACGCCGACATGGACGCCCTGGCCGAGACGATCAAGCTGGCCGGCTACTTCAACTCCGGCCAGGACTGCACCGCCGCGACCCGCATCATCGCCATGGGCGACGGGTACGACCGCGCGCTCGAGGCGCTCATCCCGGCCGTCGAGTCGATCAAGGTCGGCGATCCCGCCTCCGACCCCGAGCTCGACATGGGCCCGCTGGTCAGCAAGGGCCAGCAGCAGCGGGTGGCCGGCTTCATCGAGCGCGCCCGCGGCTACGGTGCCGAGATTGCGACCGGCGGCACCACCACCGGCGACCGCGGCTACTTCTTCCAGCCCTCGGTGGTGACCGGGGTGGCGCAGGACGCGGAGATCGTCCAGTCCGAGGTCTTCGGGCCGGTGGTCACCGTCCAGCGCTTCGACGATCCCGAGGAGGGCATCCGCTGGGCCAACGGCGTGCCGTACGGGCTGGCGGCATCGGTCTGGACGAAGGACGTCAAGCGCGCGCTGCGGGCAGCGAAGGCGCTGCGCTACGGCACGGTCTGGATCAACGACCACCTGACGATCGCGTCGGAGATGCCGCACGGCGGATTCGGGCAGTCCGGCTACGGCAAGGACATGAGCAGCTATTCGATCGAGGACTACACGATCGTCAAGCACGTGATGGCCAAGATCGCCGACTGACCGAGCTCTGACGCGCGGCCCTCGTGGGCCACGTTTTGCGGCTGACGCAAACAACGGTCAACTTCATGCCGCTGGCGGCCCCAACGTGACCGAAACCGTCGCCCGGGTGCAAGGAACCGCCACGTAGCTCCGGATCGCGGCCCCAACTTGACCACTGTTTGCACCCTGCGCAAACCGCCTTGGAAGGCACCGCCCCGCTAGGATCGGTCCATGCGATACGGCGTGATCATCACCGGCGGCGACTCGCGGGAGCAGGTGGAGCTGGCGCGAGCCGCCGAGTCCGCGGGCTGGGACGGCGTGTTCACGTGGGACGGCATCCATGTCGGCGACGACATCGCGGTCACGGACCCGTTCGCCCTCATGGCGGCCTTCGCGATGGTCACCGAGCGAGTGACGCTGGGGGCCATCGTCCAGCCGCTGGCCCGGCGCAAGCCGTGGGAGGTCGCGCGCCAGACGACGACCGTCGATCGCCTCTCCGGCGGACGGCTGGTGCTGCCGGTCGGGCTCGGCGCCGTCGACGACCGCGGCTTCGGGGCTGTGGGGGAATCGGTCGACCGGCGGGAGCGCGCCGCGAAGCTCGACGAGTCCCTGGCGATCCTCGATGGCCTGTGGAGCGGTGAGCCGTACGAGCACCGGGGCGCGCACTACGCGTTTCCGCCGATGGCGTTCACGCCGACACCGGTGCAACGCCCCCGCATCCCGATCTGGGTGGTGGGGATCTGGAACCGGCCTCGCTCGATGGCGCGTGCCCTCCGCTGGGACGGGATCCTGCCGCAGACCGGGCCCGGACCGCTGTCGCCGGAAGCCGTCGCCGCCGTTCGTGCCTGGCTCGGCGAGCGGCGCAGCCTGGATGGCTACGACATCGTGGTCGAGGGCGTCACGCCGGCCGGCGATGCGGCGGCGGCCGCAGCGGCGGTGGAGCCGTATCGCGAGGCCGGCGCCACGTGGTGGATCGAGTCCAACTGGTCGACCTGGGACGTGGCCCCGCAGCGCGCCCGGATCGACGCCGGACCACCTCGTGCCTGATTCCCCGCCGCGTTTGCCGCTGCCGCAACGAACGGTCACGTTCATGCCGTTAGCGGCTCCAACCTGACCGAAACCGTCGCCCCGGTGCAAGAAGCGGCCATCCACGGGCGCCGCGTCGCCTCAACTTGACCAGTGTTTGCCCTGCACGCAAAACGCGACGAACGAAAGCTCAGCCCGCTGACTCATCCTCCACCACCACCGCCTCGTTCGGACCGAGCGCCAGCGCCCCACCGACGGCCTCGCCCTCCCGAGACCGATGCGTCCCGATCAGCACCCGGCCGGATTCGACGCCCGGGATCGTGACCGGCGCACCGGTCAGGTTGAGGGCCACCGTCACCGCCGACGCCGCCGCGACGCGCCGGAACGCGTAGCTCCCGTCGGGTGTCTCGCCGAACGTCACGAAGTCACCGACCGCCAGCGCGGGATGCGAGCGCCGCAGCTCGACCAGCCGGCGCGTGAGTGACAGGAGCGAGTCGGGATCCTCGGCCTGGGCGGCAACGTTGACGCTGGCCGCATCCGGGGCGAGCGGCAGCCACGGAACCGCGTCCGCGGTCGTGAAGCCGGCCTGCGGCGAGGCGTCCCACTGCATCGGCGAGCGCTCCGGGTCGCGCCCGTTGCCGGGCTCGCGCCGCTCCCACGGGTCGCGCGCATGCTCGGCATCCACCGGGACGTCCACCATCCCGATCTCGTCGCCGTAGTAGACGGTCGGGGTCCCGCGCAACGTCATCAGCAGCAGCATGCCGACCGCTGCCTGCGCCCGCCCGGCCCGGGACGCAAAGCGCGGCTGATCGTGGTTGCCGAGCACCCACGACGCCCAGGCGCCCTCGGGCAGCGCGCCCTCGACACCCTCAACCGCTCGCCGTACCGCCGCTGCGGTCCACGGGGAGTAGGTGAGGTGGAAGTTGAACGGCACGTGGATCTCGTCCTGCCGCTCCCCGTAGTAGGCGGCCCACACGTCGAAGTCGGGATGGTGCAGCTCGCCGATGCTCACCCGCTCACCGGGATACGAGTCGAGCAGCTGACGGAACGACCGATACAGCTCGTGCATGTCGGGGTGGGCATGGTCGTGAAGGTGCAGTTGGCGGCCCCACGCGCCGAGGCGTCCCACTTCCGCCGCGGACGGGTTGGGCGGGTTGTCGCGCAGCTCGGGGTCCTTCATGACCATCGGTGCGACGTCGATCCGGAAGCCATCGACCCCGCGATCCAGCCAGAAGCGCGCCACGTCGAACATGGCCGCGCGAACCTCGGGATTGCGCCAGTTGAGGTCCGGCTGCTCGGGCAGGAACATGTGGAGGTAGTACTGCCGCGTCGCCTCATCCCACTGCCAGGCGGGTCCGGCGAACATGCTGACCCAGTTGTTCGGCGGGCCGCCGTCGGGCGCCGGGTCGCGCCACGTGTACCAGTCCCGCTTCGCGCTGTCGCGCGAGGCACGAGACTCCACGAACCACGGATGCTCGACCGAGGTGTGGTTGGGCACGTAGTCGACCAGCACCCGGATCTCGCGCCCGTGCGCGGCGGCCAGCAGGGCGTCGAAGTCGGCCAGAGTCCCGAACATCGGGTGGACATCGGTGTAATCGGCGACGTCGTACCCGAAGTCGGCCATCGGTGACGGATAGAACGGCGCGATCCAGATGGCGTCCACGCCCAGCCACGCCAGGTAGTCGAGTCGCGATCGGATCCCGGCCAGGTCGCCGATCCCGTCGCCGTTGGCATCGGCGAAGGAGCGCGGATAGATCTCGTAGACGACGGCGCTCTGCCACCACCGGTGCTGCGTTACCTTCACACCGAGAAGGCTAGACCGATACGTCCCGCCTCGCGCGCCTGCTACGATCGGCCACACCCATGACCGATCAACCGATCGCGACGACCCCGGCCGAGACGCCGCCGCTCCCCGCCGGACGCACCCCGCCCCTCGACCCGCGGGACGCGGATCGCCTGTTCTGGCAGGGCGTGGCGCTCTTCAACGGCGCGCGCTACTGGCACGCCCACGAGGCATGGGAGACGCTGTGGCGGGCGGCGCCGGACGAGCAGCGCGACTTCTACCAGGGCCTGATCCAGGTGGCGGCCGGCCTGATCCACCTCCAGCGCCGCAACGCCCGCGGGGCGCGCAACAAGCTCGCCGAGGGCCTCGCCAAGCTGCAGCCCTATGCGCCCAAGCACCGCGGCATCGTCGTCAACGAGCTGCTGGGCACCGGCGCGCGCATCCTCGACGACCTGCGGGGC
>JAICQM010000181.1 GCA_025937875.1 Chloroflexota bacterium | reverse complement strand
GAAGTGGGTCGCTGCGTCGGCCAACGAGATGACGAGCGCCCCGTCCGGCGACCGCGCCGGCAAGGTATAGGCAATGACCCCGGCCACGCTGAACGTGGCCGGGGCCGCGCCCGGCTCACCGATCTCCAGCAGGTCACCGACCGCGACCCCGTCGCGTCGCGCGATGGGCTCGGGAACCAGCACCGCGCCACCGGCGCGCAGGGCGTTGAACGCCACGGCACGGTCGCCGGCGACGAAGATGAGCGATCCGGCATCCTGGAATACGGTCGGGTCGATCCCGGCCAGGCTCACCTCACGTCCACCCTGGGGCGTGGAGACGACGCCCGGAAACTCGGCGATCGGGCTGACCTGGGCCACGCCGGGGGTCTGGGTGAATGTAGGCCGGAACAGCTCGATGTCCTCGGGAAGCGCCATGCGGATCGCCGTCCCGCCCGGCAGGACCGAACCGACCCACCGTGCTGCCGTCTGGCGCGCGCTGTCGGCCACGCTGCCCAAGGCCACCACCGCGGCGAGGGCGATCATCAGGGCGCCCACCGTCAGCCCGGTGCGCACCCGGTCGCGCCCCAGGTTCGCCCGTCCCAACATGCCCTCCGCCCCGAACGCCCACTCGAACGGCCGCCCCACGATGCGCCCCAGCGGCAGCAGCAGCCATGCCGCCGCCAGCGCACCGCCGACGAGGAGCGCCAGCGCCAGGACGATGGCCGGGAGCGCCGACGATCCGCGGTCGAACGGGTAGACGACGATCCCGAGTAGCACCACCCCCAGCTCCAGCAGCACGAGCCATCGCAGCGGCGCCGACAGCGTGGCGCCGGGCCGGCGCGACGGGCGCAGGGCATCGAGCGGGCCGGTGCGCGCCGCGGCAAGGGCCGGGACGGCAGAGGCCACCACCGTCACCCCGATCCCCAGCCCGGCCGCCACCAGCACGACCGGGAGGCTCACCGGCAACCCGTCGACGAGCACCGCGCGGGTCGATCGCAGGAACCCGATCATGGCCGCCGCCAGCCCGATGCCGAGCAGGATCCCCAGCGCGGCGCCGGCCAGTCCGAACAGCAGGCCCTGGCGCGCGAAGAGCCCCAGCACCTGGCGCCCGGTCGTCCCGGCGGCGCGCAGCAGGCCGATCTCGCGCGTGCGCTCGGCCAGCGTCATGGCCAGTGTGTTGGCGACCAGGAAGGCACCCACCACCAGCGCGACGAGGCCGAACAGGAAGGCGATCGGCGCAAACGCGGTCTGCGCCGCCGCGAATCGCGCCTGGGCGTCGGCCGCGGTCTCGACCACGAACGGCTCGCGCAGCTGCGCATCCAGCGCCGCCTGGACCTCCGCCTCGCGCCCGGGACCGATGACGAGGTCCACGGCGAGGACCGGCGTCGGGTTGGCGAGCGAGGCGTCGAGCAGGCCACGCGAGATCAGCATGACCTCGCCCTGCTCCAATGCGCCGAATCCAAGGTCGTCGACGAGGCCGATGACCCGCAGCACCGGGGCATCCGGCAGACGGCCGACGATGCGCAGCTCGTCACCAACGTCCTGGCCATGCTCCGCTGCCCAGCGGGCGTTGAGCAGCACGCCGGTCGGATCCTCCGCGCTGAGCGGCGAACCGGCCACGAGGCGTGGGTCGCGGACCGCGGGCTCGAGCTCCGGATCGACGCCCAGGGCGAGGAGGCTGAACACCTGCTCGTCGGGACCGGGCGGGGTCGTGATCGTGAGGCGTCGCTCCCCGACCGGAGCGGCCGCGGTCACGCCGGGGATGCGGCGCAGGGTCGTCACGCCACGCGGCGTGAAGCCGGCTGGATCGAAGGCTCGCACGCGCAGAGACGCGTTGCCCAGCAGCTCCTGCGATGCGCGGCGCACCGCATCGGTCGCGGCCTGGTTGGCGATGAGGGTGGCGGTGACGACCGCGACCCCGACGGCAATTCCGGCCACGGTGAGCGCGCTGCGCAGCGGTCGGGCCACCACGCCGCGCCAGGCGAGCGACGCGAGCCGCATCGGTGTGGCCGAACCCTAGAGGCCGAGCGCCGCGAGGCGCTCGATGAGCGGTGCCGGCGCGTGGCTGGCGCGCCGGCCGAGCATGATCTCGTCGCGGACCTGTCCGTCGTGGATGACGAGGACGCGATCGGCATAGGCGGCCGCCCGCGCATCGTGCGTGACGAGCACGATCGTCTGACCCAGGCGGTCGCACGAGTCCCACAGCAGGTCGAGGATCTCGGTGCCGGTCGTGAAGTCGAGGTTCCCGGTCGGCTCGTCGGCGAGCAGGATCGCCGGTGACGGCGCCAGCGCCCGGGCCAGCGCGACGCGCTGCTGCTCGCCGGCCGACAGCTGGTCGGGCCGGTGGTCGGCCTTGGCCGTGAGCCCCACCATCGCCAGCAGCTCGTCGACCCGCGGCCGGTGCTCCCCCACCGTGCCGCCGGCGATGAGGAACGGCAGCGCCACGTTCTCCGCCACGCTGAGCAGCGGGATGAGGTTGAAGAACTGGAACACGAACCCCGTCTTGGCGCGCCGGGTGAGGGTGCGCTGCTCGTCGTCGAGCGCGCCGACGTCAACGCCGTCGATGACGACAGACCCACTCGACGGAATGTCGAGTCCGCCGAGCAGGTGCAGCATCGTGCTCTTGCCCGATCCGGACGCCCCCATCAGGGCCACGAACTCGCCGCGCGCGACCGACAGTGACGTGCCTCGGAGGGCCTCGACGGACTCCGCCCCCAGCGGGTAAATCTTGACGAGGTCGCGCGCCTCGAGGATGACGGAGCTCACGCGCCCGAGTCTAGCCGTACCGATGCGCCCCGAACGGTGCCCCGCGGCAGGGCGACGAAGTCAGTCCAGGCTCACGCCCAGGATCGCGTTGAGGGTGCCCACGACGAAGCCGGTGTCGGCGGCGCCGGCTGCCTGGATCCGCATCGTCGATGCGGTGCGGGCGATCGCGGCGCCGTTGCCTCGCGGCCAGGCCTCCGCGAACGGGAGGGCACGGACCCGGTGGCTCGACCACGGGTGCTGCCGCTGCTCGACCGGCGCGGCGCCGTCGAGGGGCGTGCTGGCCGTCGGGCGAACAGGGCGTGCAACGGTCATGTGCTTGGGCGTCGGATCCGGGGCCGCCGCGGGCGCCGGGGCCGCAGGCCGGCTGACCGTACCGGTCGAACCCCCGCCGCCGCCACCACCGCCGCCGCCGCCGCCCGGCGGGGGCGGGGGCGGTGTTGAGCCGCGGGCCTGCATGAACAGCTCGGTATAGAAGCGCGGGCTGCGCAGCTGGCCGAGGAAGCTGATGTTGTCGGCAGCGAAGGCACCGATGCCGCCGTGTGTCCAGCTGGGCTCGAGGATGTTGACCCGGTGCCCGGGCGAGGCCATGAACCCCTCGTGGATCCGGATCGGCGAGTCTGCGTCCGACATCCCGTTGTTCCAGCCGATGTTCTCACCGCCCCAGACGTACGAGAGGCCGTTGGTGTCGTACCAGTGGAACACCTGCTGCCCGGTGCCGGCGATGGTGTGGTCGAAGTAGTTGCGCTGCACCATGTCCTTGGACCGCCAGCGCGCCAGACCGACCAGCGTGCCGTGCTGCTGGAGCACGCGCCGCCCGTTGTTGGCCCGGGCGCCGTTCGTCAGCTGCCAGACGGTGGCCTCAGCGCTCCCCTGGTTCCATCCGGTCGTCGCCGGTGCCTGCCAGGTCGCGAGCAGCGCGGCAGCGAGGAGGGCCGTGCCGCCAAAGGCGGCTGCGCGGGCGACGGCGTGACGTGCGCGTCGCGGCGAGGGACGGGACATACAGCAGGCTCCAGGGCGAGGTCGGTGGCCGGCTCGGACGGCCGCTGCCCATCGTCGCGCTGCAGCTTGCCCCGGTCTGTAGCCGGGTAGTAAGGGTCCGGGGGGTTACCTCACGCGCGCTGGGTCCTGCGGGGCGGCAGGACCATCGTCGTACCCGCGCTCGTCGGAGCTGTCAGCACCTGCTCGT
>JAICQM010000083.1 GCA_025937875.1 Chloroflexota bacterium | reverse complement strand
TCGAGGACGGTGCGTTCGGTGACCTCGCCGATCCCGCTGAGCTCGCGCAATGTGCCCGCCCCGGCGCGACGCTCCAGCTCCCCGGCGTCCAGGCCGGCCACCGTGGTCGCGGCCGAGCGGAACGCCCGCACCCGATAGCCAGGCTCGCTGGCGGCCTCGAGGAGGAAGGCGATGCGTCGAAGGTCGGCGACCGGGTCCCTGGGCTCTGCCACCGGTCAGGGCAGGGTGAGCAGTCGCCGCGGGTTGTCGATCGTCATCTCGGCGATCTCGCCCTCCCCCACCGCCGCGGTCCGCAGCTTGGGGAGGAAGTGCTGCTGCAGGTAGGTGTAGCCGAAGCCGCCACTGGCCTTGAGCTGCCGGTCGTGGCACACGTCCTGGCTGAGGAACAGCTGCGAGGCGAAGCCGCGCTCGAGGAGCTCGACGATGAGCTCGACCAGGCGTGGCTCGCGCGCGCCCCCGACCGACTCAGGGCTGGCGCCCAGCTGGTCGAACTGGAGCGACGCGCCGCGGTCCAGGATTGCGAGGTAGTAATCGAGATCCGGGTTCGCGTCGGCGTGACCGATGACGACTCGGCCCGGATCGAGGCCCTCGTCGCTGAACAGCCGCAGCTGCTCCAGCGCCACGCGGCCATGGAGCGAATGAGTGGTGACAGCCATCCCGGTGCGCCCCGCGGCGCGCGCGGCGGCGCGATGGACCCGCTCCTCGGCCGGGCTGATCCAGGCCGCGTCGGTGCCGACCTCGCCGATGATGCCGGGCCGGACGCCGGTATCGCCCACGCCGCCCTCGAACTCCGCCACGATCGCATCGGCCAGCTGGTCGACGGTGCGGCGATCGATGCGCGCCGCCGGTGGGAAGAAGCTGCCGCGGTACCAGCCACCGCCCATCACGACGTTGAGCCCGGTGCGCGAGGCAATCGCGCGCAGCCAGAGCGGGTCGCGGCCAAGGCCGTCGCTGGTGACGTCGACGATCGTGGCGGCCCCGCGACGTCGGGCGTCACGCAGCTCGTCGACGACGAGATCGAGGTCCGGCGTGAAGTCGTACGCCTGCTCACGCGCGGGGAGCTGCTCGACGCTGCACGAGGTGTGCTCGTGGGGCAGCGTGAAGCCCAGGCGATCGGGAGGAATCGGTCCGGCGACGGTCATGACGTGGGGGGCCATGTGGTCTCCTCGGCGGTGCGTGCATCGGTCGGCTCAGGGGGCGCGCCGATGCATCGGTCGAAACTGGATGCCCGTCAGTGTGCCGCATCCGGCGCGACGGGCCGGCATGCCAGCGCGTAGGCTGAGGAGGACTCGAACGGAATCCCGAGCCGGAGGCAGATCTCGAACGTGCCGACACCCGCCACCGGGCCCTCGAACCTGTGGGCCATCGCGCAGCAGCGCCTCGACGAGGCGGCCGAACGGCTGCGCCTCGACGACGGCATGCGCCGCGTGCTGCGCGTCCCCAAGCGCGAGCTGACGGTCTCCTTCCCGGTGACCCTCGACGATGGATCGGTGCGGGTGTTCACCGGCTACCGCGTCCACCACAACGTCAATCGCGGTCCGGTGACCGGCGGCATCCGCTACGTCCCCGACCTGACGCTCGACGAGATCCGGGCCCTGGCGATGGCGAACACCTGGAAGGCAGCGCTGGTGCAGATCCCGTTCGGCGGGGCGATGGGCGGGGTGCGGGTCGACCCCAAGCGCATGTCGGTGACGGAACGGGAGGGCATGACGCGGCGCTACGCGACGGAGATCGGCCCGATCATGGGCCCCGATCGCGACATCCCCTCCCCGGACGTCAACACCGGGTCGCAGACGATGGCCTGGATGATGGACACCTACTCGATGCATCGCGGCCACACGATCGCCGGCTCGGTGATCGGCAAGCCCATCGCCATCGGCGGCTCGCGCGGCCGCCGGGAGGCGACCAGCCACGGCGCCATGCGGGCGATCGGGATCGTGGCCCGCAGCGCGGGAATCGAGCTCGACGGCGCGCGAGTGGTGATCCAGGGCTTCGGTCGGGTGGGCACGATCCTCGCCCGTCGCCTGGCGTCGGCCGGGGCGGCGATCGTGGCCATCGCCGATGACGAGACGGGCGTCACCCACCCGAACGGCCTCGACGTGCCGGCGGCGGTGCGCTGGATGCGGGAGCACGACCGCATCGCCGGCCTGCCGGAGGGCGACCCGATCGCCAAGGCCGAGCTGCTGGCGATGCCCTGCGACGTACTCGTGCACGCCGGCCTGCAGGCGCAGCTCGACGGCGGCAACGCCGACCGCGTGCAGGCTCGCCTCGTGGCCGAGGTCGCCGGCGGCGCGGTCACGCCCGAGGCCGACGTCGCCCTCCGCGAGCGCGGTATCCAGGTCATCCCCGACATCCTCAGCTCGGCCGGCGGCCTGGTGGTCGGCTACTTCGAGTGGGTGCAGGACATGCAGGCCTTCTTCTGGAACGAGGCCCAGGTGGCGACCGAGCTCGAGGGCGTCATGGACCGTGCCGTGGCCGCCGTGTGCGAGACCTCGGAACGGGAGCGGGTCACGCTGCGCCAGGCGGCCGAGATGGTGGCCGTGGCGCGCGTCGCCGAGGCGACGTCGCTGCGCGGCCTGTATCCCTAGGGGCGCCTAGGTCTTACCCGGCGCCATCGCCGCGGCCAGCGGCCCGGGCGCCCGTCGCGGCGTACCACCCTCCGTGGGAGCGGTTGGCACCTGCGCATCGGCGATCGGCAGGTCAGGTGTCTCGTTGAGGTCGACGCCGGTGATGTCGGCGAGGCGGCGCTTGAACCACAGGTCGTGCGGCTCCATCGAGACCGACAGGAGCCCCAGCGATCGGGCGAGATCTTCGCTCTCGATAAGGCCGATCAGCAGCTCACCGCTCTCTGCGGGACCCAGGAACCACCGCTCGCCGGCGATGCCGACTCGTCGCTCTGCACGCTCCTGCTCGGCGCGGCGCCCATCCGCAAGCTGGCGCATGAAGTCGCGCGCCGACTCCCCCCGACCGGGCAGGAGCGTGAGAACGACGCAGTGTTCCTGCATGGACCGATGTTCCACGTTGCGTGCCGGGCGCGCATTGGGCAGGGCCTTATTTTTCGGCGTCGTTCACCGCGTCCAGGTCGACCGTGACGCCGTCGACGAGGCCGCGGCGCAGGGCGAGCGTGGCCGCCTCGATGCGCGTCGCGACGCCGAGCTTGCCCTTGATGTTGGTCACGTGCACGCTGGCGGTCTTGGGGGTGATGAACAGGCGGGCTGCGATCTCGCCATTCGAGCGGCCCTCGCATACCAGCGCCAGCACCTCGCGTTCGCGCCGCGACAGCCGATCGGCGGCTGGTCCGGCGCCGGGCTCCGGCGCGCCGTCGAGAGCGATGCGCCCCCGTCGGGCCAGCTCTTCGGCCGCGGCCATCACCGGTCGCGCGCCCATCTCACACGCGAGCCGGTGTGCCTCGCGCAGCGGCTCGGCCGCAGCGGCGACGCCTGCGCGACCCTGCGCCATCGACGCCGCCGCCTGCCGCAGGCGGGCCACCGCCAGGTCGAACCGATGCTCCAGCGCGTGCCACGCACCGGCGGCCGCCTCCCAGGCCCGCGGGTCGTCGCGCCCCACGGCACGCGCATACTCGGCGGCGACCTGCAGCTGATCGGCGTCCAGGTGCTGGCTGTGGGCGCCGTGGACGGTCACCGCCGCGACGTGGCGCTCGAACCGCGCGAGCATCTCGCCCGCCTCGGCGTCGAGGGCGGCCAGGCGCGCCGGATCCGGCCGCTCGACGGCCGGTTCGCGCAGCTCACCGATGGCGCGCAGCCCGTGACAGATCAGCCGTCGCCACTCGCTGCGCCGCGGGTGGAGGCCGGCCTCATCGAGCACCGCGAACGCGGCGCGGACGTGCTCGAGGGCCTCCGCCGGCCGCGCGGCGCACAGCGCGGCCGCGGCTCGCTGCTCGTGGGGGCCGGTCCAGCCGGTGATGCGTGGACCGATCGCGAGCCGGTCGACGGTCGCCAGCGCCTCCGCCGCCGCGGCCTCGTTGCCACGTCCCGCCTCCAGCTCGGCGACGACGAGCGCCAGCCAGGCCTGCGGCAGGCCCCGCGGCGCGCGCGCACGGCCCGCCTCCGCCAGCCGCTCGGCGAGATCCCAGGCACCGAGGAGGAAGGCCCGGTCGATGGCGATCGCGTTGATCGTCTCGCCGTACGTGTGGTGCAGTCCTGCCGCCTGGACGCGCTCCACGCCACCCACCACTACCTCCAGCGCCTCCGGCAGGCGCCCCGCCTCGTGGAGCGCCTCGGACAGGTTCGACCGGTCGATGGCCTCCTCGTCGAAGCGTCCGAGACGGGTCGAGATCTCGAGCGCCTGCGTCAGGCTGGTCACGGCCGCGTCGACCTCGCCCATGAGCAGCTGCGACGCACCCAGGGCCCCGATCGCCCGCCCCTCCTCCACCACCGCTGCGACCTGGCGCGCCACCGCTGTGGCCTCTTCGGCCAATGCCCGCGCCTCGCTGACCTCCGGCCCCATGACGAGCGCCGACGCGAGGCGTGACAGGACCCACGATCGAGCGGCCGTCGGGGGTTCGGACGGCACCAGCTCCACCGCTCGCCGGCGATGACGAGTCAGCCCGTCGCGGTCGCCGATCAGCCAGTACGCCTCACCGGCCCGGGCATGGAGGAGGCCCGTCGCCACCTGATCGTTGCCGGCCTCGGCCAGTGTCACCGCGCGCTCCCACAGCTCGACCGCGCGCGCGAACTCGCCGCTGCCCTCCGCAGCCTCGGCCGCCAGTCGGGTCACCTCGGCAACGTCGAGCTCGAAGTCCGCGATCGCGTCGGGCGACTGGTCCAGGATCGCCAGCGCCCGCTCGAGGTGGCCGAACGCCTCGGCCTGGGCGAACGATGCGTGCGCCGCACGCGCCGCGGCCACCAGTGAAGGCAGCGCGCGCCGCTCCTCGCCGGCCCGCAGCCAGTGGTTCGCCAGCTCGGCAGCGGAGCGTGCCGGCCGTGGATCGCCGAGCGCAGGCCGCTCCTCGAGTGCCGTCGCGTAGGCGGCGTGGAGGCGGATGCGCTCGCCCGGCAACAGGTCCTCGTAGATCGCCTCCGCGATCAGCGGATGGCGAAACTCGTACCGCCCCGAGGCCGGGTCGGTCGTCAGGATGGCCCGATCGACGGCCTCACGCAGGGACGCCAGGAGCGCGTCCGGCGCGAGCCCGGCAACAGCCTCCAGCAGCGGATGGGTGACGGCGAGCCCCACCGCCACCGTGCGCAGCAGTCGCCGCGTCGGATCGCTCAACCCGCGTGCCCGCGCCAGGAGCAGCTCACGCAGGCCCGTGGACAGCGACGGCGCCGCCGCGCCGGGCGCGATGAGCTCCTCGGTGTAGAACGGGTTACCGTCGCTGCGCGCGTAGGTCTGGGCCAGCAGCTCGTCAGCGGGCCGGCCGCCGAGAATGGCGGTCACCTGTTCGTCGTGCTCCGCGCGGGTGAAACGCTCGAGCTGGATGCGGCTGACGCGCTCCAGGCTGCCGAGCTCGGCGAGGACCGGCGTGAGCGGGTGACGTGAGTGCAGGGCGTCGGTTCTAACGGTGAGCACCATCAGGACTCGCGCGGAGTGCAGGGTGCGTCCCAGGAAGGCGACGAGCTCGCGGGTCGATCGGTCGGCCCATTGCACGTCCTCGAGCACCAGCAGTACCGGCCGATCCTGGCCGAGGCGGCCCAGGACGCCGAGCAGCTGGCCGAAGAGCCGGGACTGGGCCAGCCCGGTATGCGCAGCGGCGTCGGCGGGCAGCGTGGGACCGAGCTCCGGGAACAGCCGCGCCAGCTCCGGCCGGGCGCGGCCGATGGCGGCATCGGCCGCCAGGTCGCCGTCGAGCGCGGCTTCGATCACCGGGCGCAGCGCCTCGAGGATCGGCACGTACGGCAGGTTCGCCTCGTCGATCTCCATGGCCCTGCCCACCAGGGTCCTCCCCCCGCTCGTCCGTACCCGTGAGACGAGCTCGTCGACGAGGCGCGACTTGCCCACCCCCGCCTCGCCCTGGACGATGACGACCCCCGCGCTCGTCCCGCTCGCCGCGCGCTGGTAGGCGCCCTCCAGGGCTTCGAGCTGGCTCCGACGCCCGATGAGGACGGGGCTGGAGCCGGTGCGCACCATGCCCCAAGTATGGGCCCCGACCGCCAGCCGGCTGCTGGCCGCTGACCGTCCCCGCTTGCGGTGCCATCGGTCCAGCCCCCAACATGGCGCCATGAGCGACGACGCCCGCTGGGGCAAGCACCAGGAAACATGGCGGGCCGAGCGGCTCGAGCCGGCCCTCGAGCGCGCTCCGGAGCGTCGCGCGCGCTTCATCACCCAGTCGGGTGTCGAGATCGATCGCGTCTACACGCCCGCGGACCTCGCCGACCCTGCCAACGATCCTGATGCCGGCCGGCCTCGCTACCGGTTCAGTCCGGCTGATGGCGGCAGCCCGGGATGGGACCACATCGACGATCTCGGCCTGCCGGGCGAGCCGCCGTTCACACGCGGGATCCATCCCACCGGCCATCGCGGTCGGCTGTGGACGATGCGCATGTTCGCCGGCTTCGGCACCGCCGAGGACACGAACCAGCGATTCAAGAAGCTCATCGCCGCCGGCGGTACCGGGCTCTCGATCGCGTATGACATGCCGACCCTGTACGGCTACGACCACGACGAGCCAATGGCCGAAGGCGAGTTCGGGACCTGCGGGGTGGCCGTCTCGAGCCTGGCCGACATGGAGATCCTGCTCGACGGGCTGCCGGTGGGCGACATCTCGACCTCAATGACCATCAACTCCCCGGCAGCCATGATCTGGGCGATGTACATCACCGCCGCCGAGAAGGCCGGCGTGCCGCGCGCACAGCTGACCGGCACGCTGCAGAACGACATCCTCAAGGAGTTCATCGCCCAGAAGGAGTACATCTTCCCCCCGGCTCCCTCCCTCAAGCTCGTGACCGATACCGTCGAGTGGGGCACCCGCGAGCTGCCGCGCTGGAACACGATCAGCATCTCCGGCTACCACATCCGCGAGGCCGGCTCGACCGCCGTGCAGGAGCTCGCGTTCACGATCGCCGATGGGATCGCCTACGTCGAGGACGCGCTGGCTCGCGGGATGCGCTTCGACGACTTCGCGCCGCGCCTGTCGTTCTTCTTCAACAGCCACAACGACTTCTTCGAGGAGATCGCCAAGTTCCGCGCCGCGCGTCGGATCTGGTACAAGCTGTGCCGCGAGCGCTTCGGCGCCGAGAACGAGCGATCCACCTGGATGCGTTTCCACACCCAGACCGCCGGCGTGTCGCTTACCGCACAGCAGCCGTTGAACAACCTGACCCGGGTCGCCATCCAGGCGCTGGCCGGGGTGCTGGGTGGCACGCAGAGCCTCCACACCGATGCCTACGACGAGGCATGGGCGGTCCCCTCGGAAGAGGCGGCCCTTCTGGCCCTCCGGCAGCAGCAGATCATTGCGGAGGAGTCGGGAGCGGCCAACACCGTCGATCCGCTGGCCGGCTCCTACTTCGTCGAGACCCTTACCAACCAGACCGAACAGCGGGCCTGGGAGTACCTCGCGCGCATCGACCAGATGGGCGGCATGGTCAAGGCGCTCGAGGCCGGCTATCCGCAGGCCGAGATCGCCGATGCCGCGTACGAGCAGCAGCGCGAGCTCGAGGCCCACGAACGCGAGATCGTGGGCGTGACCAAACACGTCGACCCCGACGAGGAGCTCCGCATCCCGCTGCTCGAGATCAGCGAGGCCCAGGAGCGGCGCCACCTCGATCGCCTGGCGCGCGTTCGTGCCGAGCGCGACGCCGAGGGGCACGCCGCCGCCATGCGGCGTCTGGAGGACGAGGCGCGGCGGGGTGATGTCAACCTGATGCCGGCGATCATGGCCGCCGTGGAGGCCTATGCCACGATCGGCGAAATGTGCGGCGTCCTGCGCCGCGTCTACGGCGAGTACCGCGAGCCGCTCGCCGTCTGATCCACCGGGGCGTCGTCAAATGCGCAGCGTGATGACGCTGGGCACCTCGAGCTGCCGGGCCGTCGTCAAAGGTCCAGCGTGATGACGCTAGGCGCGTTCCCCAGGTCGGCCCGAGCGTGGAGCAGACCGCGAGAGGCGAACTCGCTGCCGTCCAGCGCGTCTACGGTCACCAGGATGTGCATCTGACAAC
>JAICQM010000120.1 GCA_025937875.1 Chloroflexota bacterium | reverse complement strand
GCGCCAAGAGCGCGGCACTCGTGCTGGCGCGCTTCGGTCACATCGACGCCATCCCGCCATCGGTCCTCGACTGGGAGCTCGACATCCGCAACGCGAGCCGGCTGGCCACGACCCTCGCCGAGCGGCGCGACGAGGCGCTCCTGTACCGAACGCTGGCCACCCTGAACCGTGACTCGAACCTCGGCGAGGCGAGCCACAACCTCGACGCGCTCGAATGGCGCGGCGTGCCGCGCCAGCCGTTCATCGGCCTGTGCGACGAGCTCGGCTTCGACACCGTCCGCGAGCGGGTCCACCGCTGGGCCGACTGACCCGGGGGCGGTACTTTCGGTGGGGTGCGGTGGGGTATGGGGCCCGATAGGGTGCATCCCCATGCACCGACGACGACGCGTGGCGACGGCGCTCGCCACGCTCCTCCTGGCCGCCAGCGCGGCGCCGCTGACTGCGCCCGCACCCGCCGCCGCCGCCGCCGGCGAATGCGGCAGCTACGCATCCGAGAGCGTCCCGCCGCCGACGATCCGCGTCTTCCGCACCGCCACCGGCGCGGTGGAGACGGTCGACTTCCGCGCCTACGTCAAGAACGTGCTGAGCCGAGAATGGATCAGCAGCTGGACGACCGAATCGCTGCGCGCCGGTGCCCTGGCGGTGAAGCACTACGCCTGGTACCAGGTCCTCCACTGGCGCGGATACGTCAACGCCGCGGGCCAGTGCTTCGACATCTTCGACTCGACCCGCGACCAGCACTACGACCCGACCCGCCCGACGTACGCGAGCATGGCGGCGGCCGTGGACGCCACGTGGGGCACGGTCGCCTACAAGTCCGGCCGCGTCTTTCCGACCTACTACAACGCCGGGGCGCCGGGCGAGGCCTGCGGCGCCAACGCCAATGGCTGGCGGATGTACCAGTGGGGCTCGCAGGGCTGCGGGCTGATCGGCAAGTCGGCGGCGCAGATCATGGCCATCTACTACGCCGGAGTGTCGATCAGCGCGCCGCCGCCGCCCGTCCCGCCGCCGCCGACCCCGGCGCCGACGCCCACCCCCGTGCCGACGCCACTGCCCACGCCATCCGCCACGCCGCAGCCGACACCGGTTCCCAGCGCGCCGACATCAAGCGCGCCCACGGCCACCCCCTCTCCAACGCCGATCCCGACGCCGGTGCCGACCCCGATCGCCACGCCCCCGCCGTCCCCGCCACCGGTCGCGCAGCCCGGCGGCGGCCAGAGCGGCATCGTCAACGCACCTGCGCCGCCACCCCCACCGCCACCGGATCCGGAGCCGATCGTCGTCGCCGCCGTTGCAGTCGCCGCCAAGGTCGCGGCGGTCGAGGCCGTCGTCGCGGCCCACCCGCGTGCGGCATGGATGTACCGCGGGATGGCTGCCGAGCGCCTCCTGGAATGGAGCGAGCGCGGCCACCGCGTCGGCTTCGCCCGGCCGGCACCCCTCCCGGAGGACGACGCGACGGGTCACAGCGACGCTCGGCTCGTGACGTTCCGAGCGCTCTTGGGGGACGTGGCGTCGCGCCTTGTCCGGGCTATCGCGGTGGAGCTGCGCGTGGAGCCGCTGGTGGCGCTCGTCCTGCGCTGACCGCTAACCGGCGAGCAGCCGCCGGGCGGCCACCTCGGCCGCTGCCACGTCCTGGACGGCCAGGCCGACACTCTTGAAGACGGTGATCGCCTCGGGATCACGGGTCGCGGCCCACGAACGGTCGATGCTGCCGAGCTCGACGAGGTCGCGCTCCGCCACCGCGCCACCCTTGATCGCGGCCAGCACGTCGCCGGCCTCGGCCATCGCCGCCGTCCGCGAGTCGACCGCCGTCATGGCGGCCCGCCGGAAGATTTCGCCCGGCAGCTCGATCATCTCGGGCCGATAGGCCCCGATCCCGTTGATGTGGCAGCCGGTGGCGACCCAGGCCGCATCGAACACCGGCTCAGAGGCGGTCGTCGCGGCGCAGATGACATCCGCGTTGCGGACCGCGGTCTCCGCGTCGGGCACATCCCGGATTGTCACCGATGGGCCCAGGTCCTCCGCCAGCACCTCCACCAGGTCCTGCCGCCGTTCGCTGGACGGCGCGTACACCCGCACCTCGTCGATGGTGCGGACGGCGAGTACGGCGCGGACCTGCCATGGCGCCTGGGCGCCGGCGCCGATCATCGCCAGGACACGGGCGTCGCGGCGCGCCAGGAGGCGAGTCGCGACGCCGGAGGCCGCCCCGGTGCGCATGGCGGTGATGGTCGTGCCGTCCAACGCGGCGCGCGGCTCGCCGGTCAGCGCGTCGAGCCAGACAACCACGGCCTGCACCGTCGGCAGCGCTCGGTCCGCGTTGCCCGGCGTCACGGTAACAAGCTTCACGCTCGTCCCCGAAGAGCCCTCGCGGACACCGGCCATCAGGAGCAGATCGCCCGTGGGCAGCTGGACATGTGTCCGCAGCGGCGAGTGGTCGCGCTTGCGGGTCACATCGCGAAACGCCATCTCGACGGCATCGAGCAGCTCGCCCATCGGGATCGCGGCGCGCGTGGCAGCGGCGTCGAAGACCTGCATGACAGCCGAGTCTACCGGTCGCCGACGCGCCGAACGGCCGGCGCGCTACCGTATCGGCACACGGCTTGCTCAGGAGGGCGGTGATGGCTACCAACATTCGACGCGAGGTCGCCGGAAAGGCGCACGCGGTCGGCGACGAGATCGGGGCGTTCGGCTGGCTCCTGCGCACCGCGCTCCTGGCGGCGATCGCCGGGGCGGTGTACAGCGAGCTGCGCAAGCCACCGGCTGATCGCACCTGGCACGGCAAGCTCCTCGGCGTCGTTCCCTACGACTTCCGGATCCCCAGCCTGGACGACATGCGGAGGGCCTACTGGAATCCCAGGTCGCCCAAGGTCTTCACCGACCGCCCGCTCGGCGTGGGCTGGGCGATCAATATCCCCACCGCCCTGCGCCGCATCGGCCTGAACGGCGGCCGGACCTCCTCCAAGCGCTCGACGTCGTCCCCCTGAGGGTGGGGTAGGATCGGGCCGGCATGAGCTGGTTCCCCGTCCTTCTCGTCACCCACATCGTCCTGGCAGTGTCGTTGCTGCTGCCCAGCGTGGTCCTGCCGTTCCTGCTGCGCCGCGGATCTGACCCGCTGTCGCACCCGGTCGGTCGCATCCTCATGCGCCTGCAGGGCAGCGGCAGCCTCGTCATCGGCGCCGGACTGGCGCTGACCGGTGCCGGCCTCATCGCGACCCTGGGCACGCAGCTCCTCACCCAGCCCTGGCTCCTCATCGCGCTGGTCATCTACGCAGCCAACCTGCTGGTGGCCGGCTTCGTCAGCCGACCCAACCTGCGCCGCCTCATCGGCCTGCGCTCGGACGCCGGTGCCTGGGAGCGGCGCGCCCGCCAGCAGCGCTGGATCGCCTACGGCATGGGGGCGGCGACCGGCGTCATCGGGTTCCTGATGATGACCAAGCCCGGCGCGTAGCCGGGCCCTGCGACGCGTCAGAAGCGCGGGATCGGAAGGGGCTTGCCCTGGACCCAGAAGATGGCGAAGACGATCAGGACGAGGGCGAGGAGAAAGAAGAGGAACCAGCGAAGGACTTCCATGGGCTCATGACTCCTGCAGGGTGCGGCAGCGGTCCCCCGAGGGATTTCGGCGATTCTACCCCCCGCCGTCCAGCGCTCTAGAATCCAAAGCGTGACCCTGCGTCTGCACGACACTCTCCGCGGCCAGCTCCTGCCCTTCGAGCCCCCGACCGATCAACCGATCGGCATGTACGTCTGCGGCGTGACGCCATACGACACCGGTCACCTTGGGCACGCCTTCACCTACGTCAGCTTCGACGTCCTGCATCGGTACCTCGAATACCTGGGCCATGACGTGCGGTACGTCCAGAACCTGACCGATGTCGACGACGACATGCTCCGCCGCGCGCGCGAGCGCGGCGAGGACTACCTGACTCTGGGCAACCGCTGGGTCACGACGTTCCGGACAGAGATGGATGCCCTCAACTGGCTCCCGCCCGATGTGTATCCGCGGGCGACGGAGCACATCCCGCAGATGCAGGCGATGATCGGGGCCCTCCTCGAGCGTGGCCACGCCTACGCTGCCGAGGGAAACGTGTACTTCAGCGTGGCGTCGTGGCCGGCATTCGGGGCGCTGTCGGGGCTGCCGCGAAACGCCATGCTGCCGATCGCCAACGAGCGCGGCAACGTCCCCGACATGGCCGGCAAACGCGATCCGCTCGACTTCGTGCTGTGGCAGCGCTCGCTGTCCGACGAGCCAGTGTGGGACGCGCCGTGGGGCGCGGGGCGTCCGGGCTGGCACATCGAGTGCTCCGCCATGGCGACCACCTATCTCGGCAACCAGTTCGCGATCCACGGTGGTGGCGGCGACCTCGCGTTCCCGCACCACGAGGCGGAGATCGCCCAGTCGGAGGCGGCGTCCGGCCAACGCCCGTTCGTCGAGTTCTGGCTGCACACCGGGATGCTGCGCCAGGCGGGCGAGAAGATGAGCAAGTCGCTCGGGAACCTGGTCCTGGTGCGGGATCTCCTGCGCTCGTATCCGGGCGACGCGATTCGCCATTACCTGGTGTCCCACCACTACCGCCACGAGGTCGACTTCGACGAGGCCGTCCTGGAGGCGTCGGGCCTGGCCGCGGCGCGCCTGCGGCGCGCGTGCCTCCGCGCCGAGGAGATCGCCCCCGTCGCGCCGCCGCCCGCGGACCCCGACGCGCTGCTGCCGGCCGTCGCCGGCCATCGCGCTCGGTTCCTGGCCGCCATGGCCGACGACCTCGATACCCCGGCAGCGCTGGCCGAGCTGCACGCCCTGGCCGCCATCTGTGGGGAGGCCGGCGATCCACACCTCGTGGCGCAGGCGGGCTGGATGATCCACGAGCTCGGGGGGCGGGTGCTTGGCCTCCGCCTGGCGAGCGTGCCGGTGACCACGCCGGAGGGGGTCCCCGCGACGTGAGCGAGACGGACGACGCCGACGACCTCGTCCCGGCCAGCGTCCGGCTGGGGAACGTCGTACCGCCCGAGGATCCGGAGGACTGGACCCGTCCCCTGACCTGGGTGGCGGCGCTGGGCATGCTCGCCGCGCCGCTGCTCACGCTGGCGTGGTACATCGCCGCGCCACCGCTGGACGCCAGATCCGCCACGCCCCTGACGGCCGGCGTGGCCGGTGCCCTGGCGGCGGGAGCCGCCGCCACGGGTGCGACGCAGATCGGGGGCGTCAGGGCTGGCACCGCGACGCTCGGCGCCGCCCTGTTCGGCGCGCTTGCCGTCATCCTGCTCGGCGTGGTCATGGCCGGCGAGCGCCAGGTCGGCTCGGCCTCCCCCACGCTCGCCCACGCCTTCGTGGCTGCTGTCGCCGGCGTCGCCGGCGCTGGGCTGGCGGCGATCGTCGCGGCCGTGGTGGCGCGGCTGCGGTCGCGCTGGCTCCGCCTGCTGCCGCCCCTGCTCGCCGGCGTTGCGGTCGCCGTCGGCGTGGTCGGCGTCCTGCTCCCCGCGACCTAGTCAGCGGGTGCGCGAAACGTCAGGGTCGGACGGCGGTCTTGCGTGACAGGCGCTCGGCCAGGCCACCGACGGTGAGGGCCATGCCCAACGCGATGATCCCGGCCGCCGCGACCAGCCGGAAGGCCTCACCACCGAAGGCGGTGGCGAAGGCGACGTAGGCGACGACCCCGCCCGCGGCAACCGCCGCACCGATCCATTTGAAGGCGGGCGCATCGGCGATCCAGCCGGCGGCGTACATCCCCAGCCCCAGGCTGAAGGGAAGGACGCTCCACAGGTAGGACCAGGCCTCCCATCGGTCCGTGAGGCTGGTGTACAGCAGGGCGACGCCGACGGCCGCGAGCATCGCGCCCGGGATCACCATCCCGGCGCGTAGGCGGCGGTGCTGCTCGCCGAAGATCGCCGGCGCCAGGAAGAAGATGGAGAAGACGACCAGCGCCATCGGCCACCACGCCCACAGCTCGGGCGAGACGCCGAGGTCGGCCAGGAAGGCGCGGATCCACTCGCCGGCCAGGATCGCCACGCCGACGGCGAGCAGCAGGATGCCGGCGATCAGCTCGATGGTGCGACTCATGGCGGCGCCGAGTATAGCCGTGCTTCAGCGATGAACCGTCCGGGGCATTGCGGGATATCACCGATTGCGGTGGCGTGCGGCGCCGCCCATGCTGCGCGGTGGCGGGCGCAGCCGCAGCGATGGAGGCGAGAT
>JAICQM010000280.1 GCA_025937875.1 Chloroflexota bacterium | reverse complement strand
TGCTGGCAGCGGTGCCGCTGGTGTTCGCCGCCGGCCTGGCCTCGATGCTGATGATCAATACGGTCAACGCCACGGTCCAATCGAACGTCAGCGACGAGCTGCGCGGGCGGGTCATGGCGCTGTACGTGACCGTCTTCGCCGGAAGCACGCCACTCGGCGGCCTCTTCGCCGGGTTCATCGCCGAGCAGGCCGATGCACGGGCGGGATTCGCGATCGGCGCTTTGCTCTCGCTGGCCGTGGTGGTGCTGGTGGCGTGGCGGCTCCGCGCCGCCGCGCGGCTGGGAGCGCTGGGGACGACGCGCCTCGGGACGCCCGAGGTCAGCGGTGACGCGCCGTGACGCGCCGTGTGGGCAGCAGCACCGTGAGCTCGTCGAGCGCCGCGCCAACCGCCGCGCGCCGGTTGGCCGGGAGCGGGGCGAGCAGCTCCTCCGCCGCCGCCAGCAGGTCGCGACGCATGGCGCGCACCTTGCGACGGCCCTTGGGGGTCAGCGACAGGCGCACCGCCCGCCGATCGTCGGGATCGGTGCCGCGCAGCACGTACCCGGCGTCGACCAGCGTCGCCGCCAGCCGCGTGACCACCGGGGCCGAGACCAGGAGCCGGCGCGCGATGTCGGCCTGCGGCATCGGCTCCTCGCCGTCGATGATGCGCAGCACGTTGTACTGCTGGTACGTGAGCGACTTCCAGCCCGGCCGGCGCCGTGCGTGGGAGAGGAGATGACGGAACACCGGGGCGATGGTCGCGATCAGCCGCGCCTCCAGGCCGTCGGAGGCAGGGCCAGCGGCCAGCGCGGTGGCCTTGGGCGTGGGCGACATGTCGGCTGATCCTACCAAAGGGACCGTCAGCCACCCGCGCCTGACGCTTGGCCTGCTGGCGATCGGGCATGCCGTGATCCACGCCATGTCGGCGCTGCTGCCGCTGGTGTATCCGATCGTGGTGGTCGAGTTCGCCCTGCGGCCCGCCGACGTCGGCACGTTCATCGCGGTGACGACCGCGGTCGGCGGCCTGATGCAGATCGTCTACGGCTTCGTCACCCGCTTCGTGGCGCGCCCGCTGCTGCTGGCCGGTGGCCAGGTCGTCTTCGGGCTCAGCCTGCTGTTCGCCGGTGGCTCGAGCTCGGTGGCCCAGCTGCTCACCGGGATCAGCGCCTCGCGCATCGGCTCGAGCCCGCAGCACCCGGTCGGCAACGCCCTCCTCTCCGACGCATTCCCCGCCGAGCGACGCGGCTTCGCGATCAGCGCCCACATCGCCGGTGGCAACCTGGGCACGATCGCCGTGCCGCTCGTGGCCGGCGGCGGCCTCCTCGGGGCGGGGCTGCTGGCCACGATCGGCTGGCAGTCGACCATCGGCCTGCTCGGCCTGCCGGCCCTCGTCGTCGGCGTGCTCATCGCGCTGCTGGTCCGCGAGGATCACCGGGCCTACCGGCGCGCGGTGCGCTCCGGCGGGTCGGTGGGGGAGCAGCTGCGCGAGGTGCTCGGTCGACGCGATCTGCGGTTCATCCTCCTGGCGTCGCTGGTGGCGGCCGGCGGGCGCGGGCTCGACAT
>JAICQM010000186.1 GCA_025937875.1 Chloroflexota bacterium | reverse complement strand
GCTCCTTCGCCGGGCTCGCCTCTCGCGCGCCCGGGCTCGCGGCGGCGATGGCGATCCTGCTGCTGTCGCTGACCGGCATCCCGCCCACGGTCGGGTTCTTCGCCAAGTACTACGTCCTGGTGGCGACCGTGGATGCCGGCCTCGTCTGGCTGGCGGTGGCGATCGTCCTCAACGCCGCCCTGGCGGCGTTCTACTACCTGCGGGTCATCGTGTACATGTACATGCGCGACCCGGAGCTGGATCCGGCGCCCATCGATGATTCGGCACTGGGCGTGCTGGGCCTGGTCCTGGCCGTCGGCGGCGTCCTGGCGCTCGGGATCCTGCCGAGCGCGGTCATCCAGATCCTGAGGGCGTCGACCGGCAGCCTGCTCTGACGCGCATGGCACGCTCCGCGGCCGACCCGCGGCCTGACGGCACCGCTGCCGGAGGTGACGAACGCCTCGCCGCCGGCGCCCACCGCCTGCTCGGGAAGCGCCGCCTCCTGATCGCCGCCAACCGCGGCCCGGTCTCGTTCGCCGCTGCGAGCGACGGCACCCTGCGCCCGCGCCGCGGATCGGGAGGGCTGGTGACGGCCCTCAGCCAGGTCGGTCGCCACGTGCCGGTGACCTGGGTGGCGGCCGCGATGAGCGAGGGCGACCGGCGCGCCGCGGCTGACCCGAAGCTCATCGACCGCGCCATCGGCAGCGACGAGCTGCGCCTGCGCTTCGCGGCGGTCGAGCGCTCCGTCTACGACGCGGCCTACAACGTCATCGCCAACCCACTGCTGTGGTTCCTGCAGCACCAGATGTGGAACCTGCCGGAGCGACCGATCATCGACGCCGCCACCATGCGCGCGTGGGAGCGGGGCTACGTCCCGCTCAACGAGGCGTTCGCGAATGCGGTCCTGGGGCAGGTGGCGCGCGGCGATCGGGCCCCGCGGATCATGCTCCACGACTACCACCTCTACCTCGCCGCGCGGACGATCCGCGAGCGCCTGCCGGGGGCGGTGCTCAGCCACTTCACCCACATCCCGTGGCCACCATCCTCGATCTGGCAGGTCATGGCGCCTGAGATCCGAACCGGGATCGTGGCCGGGCTGGCCGCCAACGACGTGGTGGGGTTCCAGACCGCGCGCTACGCCCATAACTTCCTGCGCACCGCCGAGTCGTTCCTGCCCGGCGCGCGGATCGACTACCCGAGCGCCACGGTCAAGCTGCCCGACGGCCACGTGGCCCACGCGCGGCACTACCCGATCAGCATCGACGTGGAGGCGACCCGGCGCGTCGCCACCTCGCAGCGTGCCCGCCGGCGGGCCGAGCACCTGCTGGCCGGCGTGCGCGGCCCGGTCCTCGTGCGCGTCGATCGCCTCGAGCCGTCGAAGAACATCCTGCGTGGCTTCGCCGCCTTCGAGGCGCTGCTCCAGCGCTATCCCCGGTATCGCGGCCGCGTCACCTTCCTCGCCTTCCTCGTCCCCTCGCGCACGGGACTGCGCGAGTACGGCCACTACGCGCGGGAGGTGCAGGGCGTCATCGACCGCATCAATGCCCGTTTCTCGCGCGCCGGGCATCGGCCGATCCAGATCTTCTACGAGAACGACTACGCGCAAGCGCTGGCCGGCCTGGCAATCGCCGACGTGGTGCTCGTCAACCCGCTGGTCGACGGCATGAACCTGGTGGCCAAGGAGGCGGTCGTGGTAAGCGAGCGCAACGCGGTGCTGGTCCTGGCCGAGACCGCCGGCGCCTTCGACCAGATGGCGGGCGGCGCGATCCCGGTCGCCCCGGCCGACGTGGTGGGAACTGCCGACGCGCTGCGCACCGCGCTCGAGATGAAGCCGGCGGAGCGCGCGGAGCGCCTCGCCCGCCTGCGCGAGGGGGTCGAGGCCGAGGACATCTCGTGGTGGCTGCGCAACCAGCTGGAGGACCTGGCGGTCATCGCAGAACGACGCCCGGTTCCCCGGCGCCGGGCCAAGGTCAGTTCCTGACCAGCGCCTCCAGCAGCGTGACCACGGCCGCCGGATCGGCCAGCACGGCGTCCGCGCCGGCGATCACGGAGGCCGGCACCTCGCCGGCACTCCCCACCGCCAGGATGGCGGTCGTCGCCCGACCGCTGGCTCGCAGGTCGGAGGCGGCGCGGAACATGTCGAGGTCGGTGACGTCGTCACCCAGCACGATCAGGCCGCGCAATGCGTGGCGCTCCACGACCTGGTGCACCGCGGTCCCCTTGTCGCCCACCCCCATTGGCCGCAGCTCGATGCTCATCCGCCCCTCGCGCCGCTCGATGCCGGCCGGCAGCTCGTCGGTCGCCGCCATGATGCGTTGCCGCGCGGCGGCCGGATCCGCCGCCATCCGGTAGTGGACGGTGGCCGACAGCCCCTTCTGCTCGATGGTCACGTTGGGGTCGTCCAGGGCACTGCGCACGTTCGCCACCAGCGACTCGAGCGCCGGCGCGATCCATTCCAGCCCCGGCGCCGGCACCGGCTCGTGGCTGCCGCCCTCGAGCCATTCCAGGCCGTGATTGCCGACGACGAGCATCTCCTCGACGCCCACGATGGCCCGGGCGTCGCGGGCGGCGCGCCCGGTGACGATGCCGGTCACCGCCAGCTGGGCGCTGAGGGCACGGAGCGCGGTATCGCCACGCTCGGCGAGGCGGGCCGCCGCCGGGTCGGCGACGATCGGCGCCAGCGTGCCGTCCAGGTCGGCCAGCAGGCCGGCCGGCGCGGCGGCCACCGCTGATCGGGCCAGCTCGATCGGGTCGGTGGGCGATCGGTCGGTCATGTGGCTAGACTCCGGCGCGTGAGGCGCATCTTCTCGGCCGGCACCGTGGTGCCGCTCCTGCTGGCAGTGGCGGGCGTCGCCCTCATCATCGCAGGACAGCTGGACTGGGGCACGGCACCACCCTCGGCCAGCCTCCCTCCGATCGTCGTCCCCACCCGCTCGCCGGTCGCCGTCGCCAGCCCCACCGCCACCGAGACCGCCACCGCCAGCGTCGAGCCCACCGTCACCCCGACCCCGAGCTTCGGCGCCACCGGCACGGCGGTGCAGCTCCAGATCCCGTCGGTCGGGATCAACGTGCGGGTCTTCCAGTCGGGGACCGCCGGCAACGACGACAACCCGGGCCTCGACGGCGCCTACCTCATCCGCAACACCTCGCAGCCGGGGCGCGGGACGAACAGCTACATCATCGCCCACGCGCGCCAGCAGCCGATCCCGCTCTTCAAGAGCCTGTGGAACGTCCAGCTGGGCGCCGAGGTGCTGGTCCAGATGTCGGACGGCATGGTCCTGCGCTACCGCGTCACCGAGGTGCGGCCCAACATCCCCTGCCCCGACAGCCGCTTCCCGCCCATGCCCGCCGACCAGCAGCCGCTCGTGCTGCGCTACGCCCCCGACGACTGCGCCTACGGCGCCTCGTGGTCGCAGCCGACCGACCACGAGCGGCTCACGCTCCAGACCAGCCAGGGCTTCAACCGCAACTGGGGCGAGTTCATCGTCGTCGCCGACCCGGTCTACGACTGATCGGCTGACCGGCCGCCGAGCAGGAGGGCCGGCACGACGGCCGCCACCCCGACCACGACCGCGATGGCGATGATGAGCTGGAGCACGTCCGCCGCCTGTCCCTGCGACCAATTCTCGAGCAGGGCGACGAGGTCCAGGCTGGCGCGCGGGTCGACGCCACGGAACTCCGGCCGCCCGAGCTCGACCACCAGGCTATC
>JAICQM010000219.1 GCA_025937875.1 Chloroflexota bacterium | reverse complement strand
GAATCGGTCCGTCGGCCTCGGGAGCGCCGAGGGCCGCGATGGCAAGGAGCACGCGACGCTGGGCCTCCACCTGGCGGTGCTCGAGCGTGAAGCCGAGCAGCTCAGCCGTGGTTCCGGGGGCCGCGCCGGCCGGTGCGGAGGATCGCCTGAGACGCATGGCGCGCGCCAGCTGGTCGAGTGCCCAGGCCCGCAGCGGCTCGCGCGCCGCGTGGCCCGAGCCCCGCAACGCCGCCACCGCCGCTTCCTGTGCCCGCGGCGAGCCCGCCTGCAGGACGTCGAGCAGCGCGGGCCTGACATCGTCACGCTGGGCCAGGGCGCTCGACGCGGCGCGTCGGACGGCGTGCGCCTCGTCGTCGAGTGCCTCGAGCATGGTCTGGAGGCCGGCGCCCTGCCCCGCGTCCAGGGTGCCGAGCGCGCGGACCGCCGCCGCGCGAATGGTGGGGGAGCCGTGGCCGGCAGCCTCCATCACGGCCGGCGCGGCCGACGGGTCGCCGAGCCTGCGCAGCGCGTCCAGCCACGCGGCACGCGCGCCGAGGTCCGGCGAGGCCTCCAGTGCGGAGAGGATCGCCCGACCTCCTCTGGCGTCGCCCGCCCGTGTGAGGCCGACGGCAAGCCGCGCCCGTACCTCCGGGCTCGGGTCGCTCACGAGTTCGGGACGCTCGATCAGGCTGGTCGGATCCATGTCGGTCAGCACCTCGACCGCCGCCGCCCGCACGTTGGCATCGCCGTCCCGCAGGGCAGGCACGACCGCCGCGGCGGCCTCCGTGGTCGCCAGCGAGCCGAGCAGGTCGATCGCCAGCCGCCGCGCCGCCGCGTGCGGTTCCTGCAGCCCCCTCCGCAGGCTGTCGAGCACCAGCGGCTCGTGGGCCAGCGCCGTGATGCCGGGGCCGCCGTCGAGGACCTGCTCCGCGCTCCCGCCCCGCAGCGTCGTGACCAGGGCGGCGCCGTACAGTGACCGCATGCGGAGCACGATGACCGTCACCGTCGCCGCGGTCACGATGCCGAGCACGAAGATCTGGGCACGCTCCAGGAACGCGGCCACGACCAGCAGCATCACGCCCGACAGCACCGTGCCCAGCTGGCCGGGCACGCCGTCGATGAACGCGAGCACCTGTGCGCGCCGCGCGGATGGGACGACGTTGTACATCGCGCCGAAGGCCGCATTCGAGACGCCCCGCTGGGTCACCTGCTGCGCGAAACGGACACCGATGGCGGTCGCCAGGCTGAACCCGATCAGCCACGTCGTGAAGCCGACGAGGTACACGACCGGCAGGAGCAGCGCCGAGCCCGCGATGCCAAGACGGGCGTAGAGGCGGTTGGCGACGAGCACCGCGACGACGAACGAGGTCCCGGTCACGGCCGCGGACAGGAGGCCCAGCGCGGTGGCGAGCTCGGCCTCGGTCGCGAACGCCCGGCCCATGGCGCCCAGGAACACGAACTCGACCGAGAAGAGGAGGACCGCGAACAGGACATACGCGGTCGCGACCAGTCGCAGGAGCGGCGACGATCGGACGTCGTCGAAGCCGGTGCGCAGCTCGGCTCCGAACGAGCGCCTCGGCGCGGATGCGTGCGTGATGGTGACCGGACGTACGGTGGCGGCGGTCACGCCGGCGCCGGCGAGGAGCAGGGCGGCAAAGACCAGGAGCAGGTTCTCCGTGCCGATCATGCGCGCCAACGGGCCGGCAGCGAGCGTACCGACGAAGCCGCCGACGATCGCCGCACTGGTGCAGATCGGAAACAGCCGCTTCGCCTGGCGGACGTTCAGGGTCCCCCCGGCCACGGTCCAGATCACCGTCAGCAGCAGCGCGGCGACGGCGTAGACGCTGATCCACACCGCGGGCAGGATGTTCGGCACGCCGGTCATGAGCGCCAGCCGCTCCGCGACCATGAGCGTGGCGCAGGCGGCCAGCAGTCCGACGAGGAAGCGGCGTCGTTCGAAGCGGCCGATCGCGGCCCCGTAACCGAGGGCCAGGATCATGCTCACGATCCCCAGCACGATGAACAGGACGGGCAGCGACTCGGCGCCGACGCGGCGCACGTAGAGCGTATTGGCCGCGACATCGGCGAGGCCCCGGCCGGCCTCCACGGTGGCGAAGAGGCCGGCGAGGAGCGCGATCACGCGGCCCTCGCCGGATCGCAGCCGCAGCGCGCGGACCGCCGGCCTCATGCCGCGTCGGAGAGGAGCTCGCCCCCGACGCGCATGATGAAGTCAAGCGCTTCTTCCAGCGACATCGCGGCGCCGCGCGCCATCGCATCCGGATAGCCCGAGGTATCGAGCTCACGGCGGCTGAGCTGCGGCGTCAGGTCCTCGAAGAACGCCGGTGGCCGAACCCCATATCGGCTGCAGAGCGACTCGTAGGCGGCCACGAGCGTGGCGGCTGCCTCGGGCTCCCCGAGGTCGTCGAAAACGATCGCGATGTGACGCAGGGCAATCGTGGGTGATGCGACGTCACCCATGACGTGGTGGGCGTTGATCGAGATGAGGCCCCAACGCAGGCATTCGGCGACGTTGCCCATGGCGAACGCCATCCAGGCCAGCGTCCCGTAGGCCAGGGCGACGTACCAGGCGTCGCCCAGCTCCTCGAAGCGGTGTACGAGCGCGAAGGCCTCCTCTGGGGTCGCCCGGCCCTGCTCCATGAGCAGGTTGTTGTGCGTCCACGCCAGGCGCGCCAGGCCGATCTCGTCGCCGAGCTCGGTGAGGAGCCGCACCGCCTCCTCGTTCATGTGATCCACCGTCGTGTGGTCGCGCTCGAGGAGGAAGACGGTGTGAGCCAGGTTGAAGAGTGCGTCAGCCGTCTCCCGCGCATCGCCGAGCCCCCGGGCGACCTCGAGCTGGGCCTGGTACAGGGCATGCGCGGCCGGCATGTCCGCGCCCCAGTAGTG
>JAICQM010000221.1 GCA_025937875.1 Chloroflexota bacterium | reverse complement strand
GACCCGAAGGGCGTGATGGCGCCGCGCTCGTAACCGGTCACGGCGCGCGCCTCCTCGGCATCGGGCAGGGAGAGGCGCGACACGCCCAGGTGGGCGCGCAGCTTGGGCCAGTCAAAGCGCCGTCCGCCGGGCACCAGGACGAAGACGTAGTCGTCCGCCGCACGGCGGACGACGATCGTGCGCAGCAACGCCTGGAGCGGGATGCCCTGCAGCGCGGCGCTCTCCTCGGCGCTGCTCGCCGGCCGGGTGCGGACCACCCGATGGGCGACCCCCGCAAACGCTGCCAGCGCAGGGGTCGTATCGGCATCGGTCAATCGGTGACCTCGATCCGGATCCGCTTGTTGATCCTGCCCTTCGACTCGTAGCCGGTCACGCGCACGTGCCCGATCTCGGCGGTGTGGGCGACGTGCGTCCCACCATCGGCCTGCAGGTCGAGGCCCACGATCTCGATGGTCCGGACCTCGGTGATGCCCTGGGGCAGCAGGTTGATCTTGGTCCGGATCAGGTCCGGGATGGCGAACGCCTCCTCGCGCGGCAGGATGGCGACCCGGATCTCGCGGTCGGCGGCGATCTCCTCGTTCACGCGGTGCTCGATCTCGCCGACGAGCTCGCCCGACATCGTCTCGAACTCGAAGTCCATGCGTCCCGCCAGCGGCTCCATGTTCCCGCCGGTGACCGATGCGCCGTGATCGCGGAACACGACCCCGCACAGGACATGGAGCGCCGAGTGGGTCCGCATGAGCCGGTGGCGGCGAATCCAGTCGATGCGGGCGGTGACGCGCGTGTCAGGAGCGGGCAGCGCATCGGCGGCATCAAGCGCGTGCCAGATGTCGTCGCCCCGCTTCTTCGCGCCGGTCACACGCCACGACCCACCGGCATCGCCGATCAGGTCACCGATGTCGGCCGGCTGGCCGCCGCCGCCGGGATAGAAGACGGAGCGATCCAGGAGGACGGCGTGGGTCTCGGGGTCGGCCTCGACGACGACGGCATCGGTCTCGCGCGCGTAGGCATCGGTATAGCAGATGTTCTCGCTCACGCCCTGAGGATAGGGAAGCCGGACGCTGTTTTTGAACGAAGGTGGGCACTCGAGTGCTCAAACCGGGTAGGCGGCCGTCCCGTCGGGGCGCCCCTGCTCCTGAACCGAGACAAGGAGACACCACGCGGATGCTCACCATGACTCGCACCACGTTCACCGGCCGTCGCGTCGTAGCGGGGGCCATCGGCCTTGCGCTTGCTTTGGCCCTGGTCGCCGCGACCGTGCTGCCATCGCTGGCGCAGACACCCCCGCCGCCCATCGGCGTCGAGCTGCTCACCTCTCGCGCGCAGTTCACCGATACCGTTGACGCCCAGCTCAAGGTCAAGCTCGACGGCGGCGCGACGAACGTCCTCAACATGCCCGATCCGTCGCGCACGCTCACCGCACGGTTCACCGTCCAGCCCGGCGCCCAGTTCCCGTGGCATACCCATCCCGGGCCGGTGATCGTCAACATCGTCTCCGGATCCCTGGTGTACGTCCAGGCCATCGACTGCATCGAGCGTGACTACGCCGCCGGCACCGTGTTCGTCGACCCGGGCCGCGGCAACGTCCACACCGCGTTCAACCCGGACACGGCCACGCCGACCGTCTTCGTGGCCACCTTCTTCGACCTGCCGGCCGATGGACCGCTGTCCAACACGAACGTGGTCCCGGGCGACTGCGACGTGCAAGTCGGGACGCACGCCGGTCACTGATCCCGGCTCACGGTGGTACCTCGCCGGGCGGGCACCGAGCCCGCCCGGCGTTCTTATGTGCCGTGCCCCGACGAGGCGTCTCGCTTGCCGGCGTTGCAGCCGGTGCAAATAGTGGTCAAGTTGGCCCCCGTGAACGCCGCAAGGTGACCGGAATCTGCGCCCCGGCGCAAGAATCGGCCATCCAGCGGCGCTTAGCGGCGCGAAGTTAACCAGTGCTTGCAGACGGCGCAAACCTGGTGGCCCACCAACGCCCTTGCGCATCCGACGAAGATTGAGTGCTGCCTGCCGCTCCTGCGCACATACCGTGTGAATGGGGCCGACCCGAGCACCGGCCCGAGCGGAGAAGCATGGATACCGAACTCGTGACTCGAGCACAGCGCGGCGACGAAGAGGCTTTCGCGAGCCTCGCCGTGGCCGTCGGCAATCGGCTCCACGCGGTGGCGCACAGGATCCTGCGTGACACCGATCTCGCCGAGGACGCGACGCAGCAGGCGCTGCTCGCCATGTGGCGCGATCTTCCGCGACTGCGCGACCCGGCGCGCTTCGACGCCTGGGCGTACCGGCTCCTCGTCCGCGCCTGCTACGCCGAGGGGCGCCGTACCCGCCACTGGACGCCGAACATGCGCCTGTTGCCGGCTCACGAGCCGGTGCAGGCGGACGGCTCGAACACGATCGTCGATCGCGATCAGCTCGAGCGCGGCTTCCGGCGGCTCTCCATCGACCACCGCGCGGTGGTGGTGCTGCACCACTACCTCGATTGGCCGCTCGAACGGGTCGCCGACGCGCTCGGCATCCCGGCCGGGACGGCCCGATCTCGACTTCATCACGCGATGCGCGGGCTGCGCGCGGCCATCGATGCCGACGCACGCCCACCGGCGCGAAAGGCTGCGCAATGAGCGCCGATCGCGAGACGACCCGCATCGTTCGGTCGTGGCTGGAGGAGGGCGTCACCGAGCTCCCGGACCGCATCCTGGACGCCGTCGTCGACCAGCTCCCCGCGACCCCACAGCGCCGCGCCACGTGGTGGCCGGCGGGGAGAACGTCCACCATGAACAAGTTCGTGACGATCGGCCTCGCGGCCGCCGCCGTCCTCGTCCTCGTCTTCGTCGGGGCCCAG
>JAICQM010000093.1 GCA_025937875.1 Chloroflexota bacterium | reverse complement strand
GCCCGGATCGAGCCGCCGGTATCGCTGCCGTAGGAGCCGCTGCACAGCGCGGCCGCCAGGGCGGCCGCCGAGCCGGAGCTCGATCCACCCGTGGCCCGGGTCGCATCCCACGGGTTGCGGGCCGGAGGCCTGGCGTCATCCTCGAAGACCGGCCCCATGGCCAGCTCGTTCATCTGCAGCTTGCCGAGGAGGACGGCACCCGCGTCGCGAAGCCGAGCCACGACCGTCGCATCGGCGGTGGGGACTTCGTCGGCGAGCGTCGGCGAGTTGGCGGTGGTGAGGATGCCCGCCGTGGCAAAGAGATCCTTGACCGCCACCGGAATGCCATGCAGCGGGCCGCGCGCACCCCCCGCCGCCAGCTCGCGATCGGCACGCACCGCGTCCGCCAGCGCCCGGTCGGCGGTGACGGTCACGAACGAGCGCAGCTCATCGTCGACGGCGGCGATGCGCTCGAGGTACGCCTCGGTCAGCTCGCTCGCCGAGATGCGGCGCGCGGCGATGAGCTCCCCCTGTTCAACGAGCGACAGGTGGAGGATGTCCGCAGCACTCATGCCTCCGGCTCGGCCGGCAGCGGGTCGAAGGCCGGCGCGTCGGTGAGCGCAAGGATCGCGGCCAGCCGCTGCGGCGCCTCGCGTGTCTCGGCCCATTGCGCCACGGCCGCCTCCCACGCAGCGTCCGGCGCGATGCCCGCCCGTTCCGCGAGCCGTGAGGCGGCGTCGATGATCTCCGGCGAGGGTGAGCGTTTGGTGTCGTTCATGCGCGGTGCAGACGAGTGCCGTGGACCGATCCCGTCGATCCGGCCCACGGCACTCGGTGGATGCTCGCTACTGGTCCAGCCAGACCTGGCGCACGGACCGATAGTCGACCAACTGTGGGTTGTAGACGTACCCCTTCACGTACGACTGCAACGTGTCGAAGAAGTGGTAGTTGTAGATGAACGCCATCGGCCCGACCTCGGCGATGCGCAGCTGCGCCTGCCGGTACAGATCCGCCCGCTCGTCGCGGTCACTCGTCTGCCGAGCCTGCTCGATGAGGTCGTCGACCTCGGGATCGCTGAAGTCGACGTAGTTGGTCCCTCCGCCGGTGGCGAAGGTCTGCGTGAAGCGCGCGTCGGGATCGATGGTGCCCGAGAAGCCGGTCACCATCCCGTCGAACGTTCCCGAGTCTCGTGCCTCGTTCTGCTGGCCTGAGTCGACCGTTGTGACGGTCACCGTGATCCCCAGCGGCTCCAGCTGCGACTGAATGGCCTGCGCGGTCCGAATGTGAAAGTCAGACCCGATGAGGGCGATGATCTCCATCTCGAAGCCGTCGCCGTAGCCGGCCTCTTCCAGGAGACTGGCGGCCCGGTCGTAGTCCTGGGTGTAGACGATCTCGTCCTCGGGCAGGCCGGCCCAATGGCTCGCTGGCAGGAAGCCCGCATTGAGCGGCGTCGTCGTGTCGGGACGGCTGATCTGGCGGATGGCCTCTCGGTCGAGGGCCCAGTAGATGGCCTGCCGCACGCGCACGTCATCGAACGGTGGCTTCTGCATGTTGAGCAGGAAGTACTGGAACGACTGCGTGCCCTCGCCGCCGAACACCTGGAGGTTCTCGTCGTCGTTCAGGACCTGCCACAGCTCCGGCGGCGAGTTCCACAGGAAGTCGATGGTTCCCGAGCGGACGTTGGCTGCCCGCGCATTGGCGTCGTCGTTGAAGCTGAAGACGACCCCGTCGAGGTACGGCAATCCCTCACGCCAGTAATCCTCGTTGGCCTCGACGGTCAGATGGTCGTCGCGGACCCACTCGACGAACTTGAAGGGCCCGGTGCCGATCGGGAACTCGTCGAGCGTACCTCGCTCCTCCACCTCCTCCTGCGGCACGATGCCCATGCTGATGTCGGAGAGCGACGCCAGGAGGGGCGCGAACGGCTCGGAGAGCTGGATGATGAGCGTGGTGGCATCGGGCGCCTCGACGCTCTCGACCGATGTGAACACGGACTGGCGCGGCGAGTTGGTCGCGGGATCCATCACGCGGTCGATCGTGTATTTGATGTCCTCGGCCGTCATCTCGCGGCCGTTGTGGAAGACGACCCCCTCGCGGATCTGGAACGTGTACGTCAGCTCGTCGTCCGAGATCTCCCACGACTCCGCAAGGCTCGGCTCGATGGAGCCGTCCGGCTGCACCTCGCCGAGCGTGTCGAAGATCAGGCCGTTGATGGTATAGACGGTGGAGAGCGTGGCCAGCGCCGGATCGTAGCCGGCATCCGCGTCGCGGAGGAGCTGGAACCGAAGCTCGCCACCGAGCTTGGGCTCACCCTCCGCGGGAGCGCTGCTCGCAGCTTGCGAGCCAGCGGCGGGCGGGGATGACTCGCCCGGTGCCGACGGTGTCTGTGAACAGGCCGCGACCAACATCCCTGTCAGTGCGACCGCGACGAATCTCCGAGACCACGGGATGAGACCGTGCGCCATTGTCGTGCCTCCTTCGTGGGCGGCCCCTCACTGCGAGGTCCGCGACCTGACTGGCGACGACTATACGATTATCGGTGCCGATCCGGCAAGTCTGGTCCGCAACATGCGTCGAAAGGCCAGAATTACGTCCGAATTTCGGATGTGCGATCTGGCGGCGCGCCTACAGCTCGCGGGAGCGGAGACGCGGATCCATCGCATCGCGCAGCGCATCGCCGAGCAGGTTGAAGCCCAGCACGGTGAGCATGATCGACACGCCGGGAACGATGGACACCCACGGCGAGATCTCGAGGTAGGGCTTGCCGGTCGCCAGCATCGATCCCCACGAGGCGTCGGGCGGCTGGACCCCCAGGCCCAGGTAGCTCAGCGAAGCCTCGACCAGGATCGCGTAGGCGAGGCTGACGGTGAACTGGACGGTGATGGGGGCGGTGATGTTGGGCAGGATGTGACGGACGATGATCCGAGCGTTCGAGGCGCCCACCGACCGCGCTGCCTCGACATACGGCTCCTCAGAGACCGATAGCGTGGACCCGCGTGCGATGCGGGCAAACGCCGGGACGTAGACGATGGTCAGCGCCATGATGAGGTTGATCAGGTCGGTACCCAGGACCGCGACCACGGCGAGGGCGAGCAGCAGGGTGGGGAACGCGAACAGCGTGTCCATGATCCGCATCAGGACCCCGTCGAGCAGCCCGCGGAAGTAGCCTGCGAGCAGCCCGATCGTCACGCCGATCAGGCCGGCCAGCACCACGACCACCAGGCCGACCTGGACCGAGATGCGGGCTCCGTAGAGTGCTCGGCTGAACAGGTCGCGGCCCAGTTCGTCCGCGCCCAGCAGGAACTGGCCGCCGGGGGGCGCGAGACGCTCGCCCGGATTGATCTGCGTCGGATCCTGTGGTGCGAGCACCGGCCCCAGGAGCGCGGCGCCAAGGGCCAGCGCCACCAGCACCGACCCAGCCAGGCCCACGCGGTCGCGAGCGATGGCGTGCAGCGCCGCGAAGCGCCGTGATCGCTGGGCCGTGCCGGGCGGCAGCGCCTCGGGCCGAACGAGCTCAGCCACGGGCGCGCAACCGCGGATCGAGGTACACGTAGACGAGGTCCACCACCAGGCTCACGAACACGAAGAAGAACGCGAGCACCATGGTCAGGCCCTGCACCAGCGGGTAGTCGCGTTGCTCGATGGCGCGGATCATCAGGCTGCCCAGGCCCGGCCACGAGAAGACCTGCTCGACGATCACGGTGCCGCCCAGCAGTCCACCGGCCTGGATGCCGATCACGGTCACGACCGGAATGAGCGAGTTGCGCAGCGCGTGGCGGCGGATGACGGTGTTCTCAGCAAGGCCCTTGGCGCGCGCGGTCCGGACATAGTCCTGGCCCAGCACCTCGAGCAGCGAGGAGCGCGTCATGCGCATCGTCACCGCCGCGAGGCTGGTCCCCAGGGTGACCGCCGGCAGGACGAGGAACTTCAGGTGGTCCCAGCTCAGCTCGAACGGTGCGTAGCCGCCGGATGGCAGGACGCGAAGGTAGACCGAGAAGGTCATGATCAACAGGATGCCGAGCCAGAAGTTCGGCAGGGAGAGCCCGAGCAGCGAGACGACCCGGGCCCCCATGTCGATGGGGCTGTTGCGGCGCGTGGCCGACAGGATGCCCACCGGGATCGCGATCGCAAGCGAGACCAGGAGGGCGGCCATCGCCAGCTCCAGGGTCGTCGGGAAGCGCTCGAAGATCTCGGTCGTCACCGGCCGTCGGGTCCGCAGCGACTGGCCCAGGTCACCCTGCAGGAGCGCACCGAACCAGTCGAAGAACTGGACGTGCAGCGGCAGGTCGAGGCCGAAGACCCGGCGCAACGAGGCCTCGAGCTGCGGGTCGCCGAAGTCCTCGCCCATCATCACGTTCACGATGTCGCCGGGCACGAGGCGGATGAGGAAGAACGAGATGACCGCGATCCCCACGAGGACCGGGACGACAGCGACGACCCGCTGCAGGACGACCTTCAGCATGGGCGGTCGGTCATTGGCCGTCGGACGCCGGGAGCGGCTCGTCGGCCTCGGTCATCTCTCCCCAGCGGAACGATCGCTTGACGGTCCGCATGACCAGGAACGTATCGCTGTCGATGATCCCCGGCAGGCCGGCCAGCTTCCGGGTCAGGAAGGCACGCAGATGCTCGTTGGATGGGAAGAAGCCGACGACGATGATGTCGAACTGGCCGGTGGTCTCGTAGACGTAGCTGAGCTCGGGCATCTCGGCCAGCGTGTTCGCCATGTCCTCCACGCGGGTGAGCTCGACCTTCAGGCCGATGACCGCATGGGTGTTGAGTCCGAGCTGCTCGGGGTCACCGATGGCCACAACCCGGAACGCCCCGGTGCGGAGGAGCTTCTCGACCCGCCGCCGAACCGCGCCCTCGGTCAGTCCGACCTTGCGCGCCAGGGCGACGTTGGTCTGCCGGGCATCGGTCTGGAGCTCGCGAAGAAGCTTCTGCTCGATGTCGTCGAGTGGTCCGGCCATGGCTTGGGCTCCCCTTCTACTCGTGGTGATGGCGCTGGACGATAACCCGGATGTTGGTGCGGTCCTGCAGCCGTCCGACATCGGCCAGCAGATCGCCATCGATGACGAGGATGTCAGCCGCCTTGCCGGCGCTGATGGACCCGACGTCGGCCTGGATCCCCAGCGCGCCGGCCGCGACATGGGTGGCCGCCGAGACCGCGTCCATGGGGCTGAAGCCGCAGTCGACCAGGAGCGCGACCTCGCGGGCGGCGAGGAGCCCGAAGCCGGAGCGGGCGCCGGCGTCGGAGCCGGTGCCGACCTTGACGCCCATCTCGTGAGCGCGGCGGACCATCCCCTGGCGCCCCTCGAGCTCTCGCTTGGCGCGCTCGATGGCGGCCGGGGGCGCACCCCAATCGGCGCCTTCCGCGGCGATGCGATGCACGGTGGCCATGGTGGGAATGAGGTGCGTCTCCTGCGCCAGCATCGTCTCGAGCAGGTCCTCGTGCACCTCCGGGGTGCCGTGCTCGATGGTGTCGATCCCGGCCTCGAGCGCGTTCCTCACACCCTCGTACGTCTTGGCGTGGGTCGCGACGCGCTTGCCGCGGCGATGCGCCTCGTCCGCGATGGCCGACAGCTCATCGACGGTGAAGTCCGGCCGTCCGGTGCGATTGTCCGAGGAGTACACCTTGATGACGTCCGCGCCCTCGCCGAAATTGCGGCGCACCATCTTCCGGCACTCCAGCTCGCCATCACAGAACGCGGCGCGCGGGCGCTCGTGCTCGACCCAGTCATAGGGCATGACGCGCAGGTCACCATGACCTCGGGTCTGCGAGAGGGCCCAGCCGCTGATGAGCATGCGCGGGCCGTGGATGAGCCCCAGGCGGGCGGACTCGCGAAGGGCGTAGGTGTGCTCCGCGGGGCCATGGCCGAGGGCCCGCACCGTCGTCACGCCGGAGGCCAACACCTGGTACATCTCGAAGGCGGCACGGATGAACTTCACGTCGTCCGATGGCTCGAGGTGGCCGCGAAGCGGGTCGGGGGACGCATTGCCCTGCATGTGGATATGGGCGTCCATGATCCCCGGCATGACCGTGGCGCCGGTGGCATCGATCAGCCGGGCGTCATCCGGAGGGGGCGGTGCCTTGCCGGCCAGGTGCAGGGCCTCGATGAGGCCACCGCGGATGACGACGGTCGCGTCCTCGTGCCGCCCGCCGGTGCCGTCCAGCACGGTGCCGCCGCGGATGATCGTGGTGCCGCTGTCGTCGTCGAGCTGGACGAGCTTGTCATCGAGCAGCTCACCGGGCGCCATGACGTAGTCGTAAGGCGATCCCATCTACGCGGCCCGTCCGGTGGCACTGGCCTGGATCACGAGTCGGATGGCGTCCTGGTCCATGAGCACCGCCGGATCCGCCACCGGGTCCCGTGTCCACAGCACCAGATCGGCCCACTGGCCCTCGGCCACCCGACCAATCTCACCGTCGAGGCCGATGGCGCGCGCGCCGTCGGCGGTCGCACTGGCGATGGCACGCTCGGCGCCAAGGCCCGCACGGGTCAGGGCCAGGATCTCGCGGGCGTTGAGGCCGCCGTGGGGCGGGCCGCCCGTATCGGTTCCGACCGCCACCGGGATTCCCTCGTCAACGGCGCGCAGCACCATGGCCCGGCGACCGGCCAGCCAGCCGGCCGCACGGGTTGCGGCGAATGCTGGCAGGCCCTCGATGTCCCCCTCGGCCGCGGATTCGAACACTGACAGCGTCGGCACGAGTACCGTGCCGCTCTCCTTCATGCGGCGCAACAGCTCGTCATCGGGGGCGTGCGGACCGTGCTCCAGCGTGTCCGCTCCACCGATGACCGCGTTCATGGCGCCGGTCAGCCCGGTCGCATGCGCGGCGACGCGCGCGCCGCGCCGGTGCGCCTCGTCGGTGATGGCCTCGATCTCGGCGAGCGTGTAGTTCGGGATGTCGATCTTGCCCTCGGGCGCGGAGACGAGGCCCTCGGTGGTGTAGATCTTGATCCATTCGGCGCCATCGCCCAGCTGGCGGCGCACGAACTTGCGGCACGCATCCGGTCCGTCGACGAACGCACTTCGCGGCAGCAGGTGCTCCACCAGGTCCAGGGGCCACGGATCCAGCTTCCCGTGGCCGCCGGTCTGGGACATCGCCCAGCCGCAGGTCAGCATCCGCGGCCCTGCCACCAGCCCGCTGGCGATCGCCTCCTTGACGGCCTGCGTCTGGTCCGGATCCCCGTGGCCCAGGTGCCGGACAGTGGTGAACCCGGCGCGCAGCACGCGCCCGGCATCGCGGACGGCGCGGATGAGGCGCACCGATGGAAAGGGCTGGATATTGCGACGGAACGGATCGCGGGTCTCGAGGCCGGTGAGGTGGACGTGGCAATCGATGAATCCGGGAAGCAGGAAGCCGCCCTCGCCATCGATCGTCGTCACCCCATCCGCGGCGGCCGGGTTCGCTCCATCGGCGGGTCCGACCTCGTCGATCCGCCCATCACGGATGACGACGCGCCGCAGG
>JAICQM010000167.1 GCA_025937875.1 Chloroflexota bacterium | reverse complement strand
TCGCGTTCGGTGACCACGTCGGCGAGGAACTCGAGGTTGACCTGGTGCACGATCCCGGTCCCCGGCGGCACGACGCGGAAGTCGGCGAAGGCCTGCTGTGCCCAGCGAAGGAGCGCGTAGCGCTCGCCGTTGCGCTCGTACTCGCGCTCGACGTTGATGAGGAATGCGGCGTCGGAGCCGAACTGGTCCACCTGCACCGAGTGGTCGATGACGAGGTCGACCGGGACCAGCGGATTGATCCGCGCCGGGTCGCCACCCATCTCGGCCATCGCATCGCGCATGGCCGCCAGATCGACCACGCACGGAACGCCGGTGAAGTCCTGGAGGATGACGCGGGCCGGCATGAACGGCAGCTCGTACTCGGCCGGCTGGGTCGGGTCCCACGCCGCCAGGGCCCCGATGTCGCCTGCGCTCACCAGGTCGGGCTGGGTGTCGGCGCCGCGCAGCATGTTCTCGAGCAGCACCTTGACGGTGTACGGGAGGTGCTCCAGGTCGCGGGCACCGGACGCTTCGAGCCGGTAGATGGTGAAGTCACGGTCGCCGACGCGCAGGGTGTCGCGGGCGGTTGACGGTGAGTCGTGGGTCGTCACGGTCGCCTCCTTGTCGTGGCCGCGCGTTGCTGCACGGCATCGGTGAGAAGTCGGCGCCGGACGGGTGCGCCCGTCCCGGGTCGAGAAGTGCCTTCGAGTATACGCCTCGCACCCGCGATGGACCAGCCCGTGACCCTCCCCGGGTCTACGGCCGTCTCCGTGCTGTGCGCTCCGCTGCACACCGTGACACTTCAGTCGTCCCGCTTGCGCCCCAGCGCATCTAATTACGAAGCAAGCCCGGTTTCGCGGGTCTTTGGTCCCACGGTGTGCGCCCCGACGCACGCTGTGACCCAGGACGGCCCCAATTCGGCCCCTGCCTCGTAGTTGCGTGCACCCCGGCGCACGGCCCTGGGCTGTCAGCACCTGTTCGTGGACCACGAACCTTCACGACACACGGCTCGTGGAGCACGAGCCGTGGCTGACACGGCGCGAGGGAGCACCCGCGGGCCACGCGACGGCGCCAGTACATCCGCAGGTCGACGCGTCCGTGGTAGTATTTCGGTAGATTCCTAATAAGGCTGTCGGCGAACCAACATGAACGACGTCTACCGCGCCCTCTCGGACCCGACTCGACGGAGGATCCTGGCGATCCTGCGCCGCGGGGACATGACGGCCGGCGAGCTTGCTGCCCAGTTCGACCTGGCGTGGCCGACCGTGTCGGGGCACCTCAAGGTGCTGCGCGACGCGGACCTCGTCCAGGCCGACCGCAACGGGACGTCGATCACCTATCACCTCAACGTGAGCGTGCTCGAGGAGGCGATCGCCTCGCTGCTGGGAGCGCTCGGCATCGGCGCAAAGGAGGCGTCATGAAGCTGCGACCGCTGGTCATCGTGGGTTCCGCCGCGGTGATCGGGATGCTCATCCTCTCTGCCTGGGCCTGGCCGCAGATCCCCGACGGCGCCCAGGTACCGATCCACTGGGGCATCGATGGCACTCCCGACGGCTACGGACCCAAGTGGGTGGGCCTGCTCGGGATCCCGATCCTGACGGCCCTGGTCGTGGCGCTGCTCCTGGTGATCCCCCGTTTCGAGCCCCGGCGTGCGAATCTCGAACGCTCGGCCACCGCGTACGTCGCGGTGGGCATTGCCATCACGCTGTTCGTGACCGCGCTGCACGTGGCGGCCGTGCTGGCCGCGCTCGGCGAGGACATCAACCTGGGGATGGTGGCCTCGATCGGCATCGGCCTGGCCTTCGTCGTGATGGGCAACTACCTGGGCAAGACGCGCAGCAACTGGTTCTTCGGGATCAGGACGCCGTGGACGCTGAGCAGTGACCTGTCCTGGACGCGCACGCACCGGCTGGGCGGCATCGCCTTCATGGCCGTCGGGCTGCTCGTGATCGTCACGGCACTGGTGGCCGGTCCGTCGGTCGCAATCTGGGTCCTCCTCGGCGGCATGGCTGCGTCGATCGTCGGGCTGTTGCCGTACTCGTACCTGGTGTGGCGCAGCGACCCGGACCGTCAGTCGGTCGGGAGTGCGAGCTGACCCGCGCAACCTGACGCACGGTGTCAGGCAACACCGTCACCATGGTGAGGACCAGTCAACGTACCCAAGCTGGAGGACAGACCGATCCAAGCCGATGACGTCAGATGGCTCTTCGCCTACGACCGCTGGGCGACCCGACGCGTGCTCACCGTCCTGGACGGCGTCGACCCCAAGATATGGACGGCGGCCAGCGTCGTCGGCGACCGGGGACTGGGCGGCATCCTGGTCCACCACCTGGGCGCCTCGCAGCGCTGGCGCATCGGGTTCGAGTCGCAGGGCCAGGAGGAGGGGCCGGCACCCGAGGACGAGCCACTGCCGACCATCGACGAGCTGCGCCGGCGCTGGGACGCCGAGTGGCTCGCGGTCGACGCGTGGCTGCCGACCGTCAGCGATGGCTTCGTGAGCCTCGTCTTCGAAGGCGTCCCGGTGTGGCAGATGCTGGCCCACGTCGTGAACCACGGCACGCAGCACCGCGCCGAGGCGGCGGCCCTGCTCACCGCAGAGGGACGGTCTCCCGGTGAGCTGGACATGATCAACTACTCCGAGGAGCTCGCCGGCCGCGCCCCGGACGTCGGCTGAGCGAACCGCTACGGATCGGTCCGCAGGCGGGCATACAGGACCAGGTCGTGGCGTCCCGACGGGCGGACCTGGGCACCGCGATTGACGCCCTCCCGCCGGTAGCCGGCCCGCTCGAGCGCTCGCTGCTCGGCGATGTTGTCGACGTCGGTCGACGCCTCGACGCGGAACGCATCGGTCGTCGCGAAGAGGTGGTCGGCGAGCAGGCGCTGTGCCTCGGCCCCGAATCCCTGGCCGCGCCCCTCCGGCACCAGAGCGATGCCGATCTGCCACGCCCGCGAGTCCGGTGGCGGACCGTAGTGCACCGCCCGCCAGCTGACGGTGCCAATGGGCGCGGCGTCCGCGACCCGCTCGACGACGAGCAGCCCGTGGTCGTCGCCGACGATCTTCCCCGCCTCGAAATCCTGGCGGATGGAGTGAGGCGGCTGCCCGAAATCGTTGAACTCGCCCTTCAGCACGGGGTCGGCGTCCCAGGCGTCGATCAGCGCGATGTCGTCGGCGCTGACGTCGCGAAGCCGGACCCGGCCCTGATCCCTCATGCCGGGATGGTAGAGGGCGCGACGATCGCCTCGAGGGCGCGCAGGGCGACGTCGATCGGGTCGCGCCCGGCCGCGACCGGGATCCGGGCCTGGTTCGACCCGATCGTCGGCCGCAGCCCGGCGGTCTGCAGCGCGACCGAGAGCGCGTGGCGATCCGGAACCCGGGGCCACTTCAGCGTCACGGTACGGTCGTCGGCGTGCAGCTCCGGGACCCCGGCCCGCTCCGCCGCCAGGCGCACCCGAACCGCGGTGAACAGCCCCTCCACGGGCGGCGGCACCGGGCCGAAGCGATCGCGCAGGTCGGCGCGCAGCGCCTCGGCATCGGCCTCGCTGCGAACCGCGGCGAAGCGCCGGTAGGCCTCCAGCTTGGCGCCCGAGTCGGCGATGTAGGTGTCGGGCAGGTACGCCGAGCCGTGGAGGTCGAGCCGGATGGGGGCAGGCTCGGGCATCGGTCGATGGCCCTTGCGGGCCTCGACAGCCTCGGCCAGCATCCGGGTGTAGAGCTCGAACCCGACCGCGGCCATGAAGCCGTGCTGCTCGCCGCCGAGGATGTTGCCGGCACCGCGGATCTCGAGGTCGGAGAGGGCGATCTGGTAGCCGGCCCCCAGGTCGGAGGCGGAGAAGATGGCATGCAGCCGCTTGCGAGCCACCGGCGAGAGCGGTGAGCCGCGGCGGTGGAGCAGGTAGGCATAGGCGCGACGGTCGGATCGGCCCACCCGGCCGCGGAGCTGGTAGAGCTGCGCCAGGCCGAAGGTATCGGCGCGCACGATGATGATCGTGTTCGTGTTCGGGATGTCGAGGCCCGACTCGATGATAGTGGTGCAGACCAGGACGTCGAACCGTCCCTCCGCGAAGTCGACCATCACCCGCTCCAGCATGCCCTCCGCCATCTGTCCGTGACCGATGGCGACCTTCGCCCGGGGGACCAGGCGCCGGACCCGCTCGGCGGCGGCCTCGATGTTCTCGACCCGGTTGTGGACGTAGAAGACCTGCCCGCCGCGGTCGAGCTCGCGGTTGATCGCGTCGCGCACCAGGCCGTCGTCGTCCTCGGCGATGCGGGTCTGGATGGGCAGCCGCGCCTCCGGCGG
>JAICQM010000060.1 GCA_025937875.1 Chloroflexota bacterium | reverse complement strand
CGACCTGGGGCCGACCCACTTCCTCTCGACCGATGCGGCCGACCTGCCACCGGCCGCCCGTGCCCCGGAGCTGGTGGGGCGCACGACGCTGGCGCGCCGCGCCGAGCGGGTCGATGCCGAGTGCGTGGTGCGCGGCTACCTTGCCGGCTCCGGCTGGGCCGTGGACCAGCGCTCCGGCGCGGTGTGCGGGCACGTCCTGCCGCCGCGGATGAAGGAGGCGGGCAAGCTGCCCGAGCCCATCTTCACGCCGTCGACCAAGGCGGAGGAGGGCCACGACGAGAACATCAGCCGCGAGCAGCTCGCCGACCTGGTCGGTGCCGAGCTGGCCGCGCAGCTCGAGGCCAGGTCGCTGGCGCTCTACCTGGCCGGGGCCGAGATCGCCGAACGGGCAGGGCTCATCCTGGCCGACACGAAGTTCGAGTTCGGCTGGATCGACGGTGAGCTGGCGCTGATCGACGAGGTGTTCACGCCCGACTCGTCGCGCTTCTGGGACGCCGACCTCTACGCGCCGGGCAGCTCGCCGCCGAGCTTCGACAAGCAGTTCGTCCGCGACTTCGTCGCCGCCAGCGACTGGAACAAGGAGCCGCCGGCCCCGACCCTGCCGGACGAGGTGATCGCCGGCACCCGGGACCGCTACGTGATCGCCTACGAACGCCTGACCGGGGGGTCGTGGCGGGACGGGGAGTCATCGGCCTAGTGCGCTGGCTGGCCGACGTGCACGTGGCGCTGCGACCGGGGATCGCGGATCCGGAAGGCACCACCATCGCCGGTGGGCTGCGCTCGCTGGGCTACCCGGTCACCGAGGTCCGGGCCGGCAAGAGCATGCGCGTCGCCTTCGAGGCCGATGATGCCGCCGCCGCCGAGACCGCCGTGGCCGAGATGTGCCGCCGCCTGCTGGCAAACCCGGTGATGGAGGTCGCCACCTGGCAGCTGCGCGCCGACGAGACGCCGGGTGACGACGAGGCGATTCCGGCGTGATCGCGCCGCGGGTCAGCGTGGTCGTCTTTCCCGGTACCTGGAGCGAGCGCGACTTCGCCCATGCCGCCGGCGTGCTCGGCTGGGAGGCACGCCTTGTCTGGCATGCGGAGACCGATCTCGGCGCCCCGGACGCGGTCGTTCTACCCGGCGGGTTCGCGCACGGTGACCACCTGCGCACGGGCGCGATCGCACGTTTCTCGCCGGTCATGCGCGCGGTCGAGGCGTTCGCCGCCGATGGCGGCCCGGTGCTCGGCTCGTGCAACGGCTTCCAGGTCCTGTGCGAGGCCGGGATGCTTCCCGGCGTGCTGCTCCGCAACGACCACCTCGAGTTCCGGTGCGACTGGCAGTGGCTGCGCGTCGACGCGCCGACGGGGCCGTGGCTGGGTGGCCTGGCCGCCGGTGACCTGCTCCGGCTGCCGATCTCGCACGGCGAGGGCCGCTACCACGCCGACGAGGCCACGCTGGACGCGCTCGAGGCTGCCGACCGCGTCGCCCTGCGCTACGTGACCGCCGATGGCACGGTGAGTGCGGAGGCGAACCCCAACGGCTCCGCGCGCGGCATCGCCGGTGTCACCAACGAGCGCGGCAACGTGCTCGGCCTGATGCCGCACCCGGAGCGGGCCGCGGAGCGCGAGATCGGGGGCATCGACGGGCTGCGGATGCTCCGCTCGCTCGAGCGCTGGCTGGCCGATCAGCCGGCCGTCGCCGAGCGTCGGCTATGATGCGAACCCGCCCAGTGCGGCCGCTGAGGGAGGCACACGCTCAACCATGAACGACGAGCTCGACCGCCGCGACCAGCGGGCCGATGAGCCCACGGAGACGCCTCCCGATGGCGAGGAGATCCAGGGTGCCGCCCCACGGCCGACCGAGCCCGACGCGGCGGCTGCGGCCGACGAGTTCGAGTCGCGGCCACCAGTCACCGACGCGCCCGCGGTGAACGACGCGGGCGTCACGACGCCGTGGCCCACCGAGCCACCGGCCGCCGGATCCGGCGACGAGGACACGTGGCCGAATCGCGCCCCGGAGCGCGGGGACGAGCCGGTGATCGGCGCCCGCGCCGACGCCGACGCCGACGAGTCGATGGTCGGGTCGGCCCCGCCGCCGCCGGAGGTCGAGGCCTATGCGCCGCCGCCAGCCCAACCGGCGACCGACGATACCGCGGCCATGGCCGCCGCCGGCGTCCCCGCCCATAGCGTGCCGGCCGCATCGGAGATGGGCGAGAGCACCCAGTGCCCGCGTTGCGGGACCGAGAACCGTCCGGGGCTGGCCTTCTGTCGCAACTGCGGCCAGCGCCTGGTGGCGGCTGGCGTGGCGCCCACCGTCGAGCGACCCGGCACGCCGGAGGGGACGATGGCATGCCCGCGCTGCGGCACGCACAACCGGGCCGGGGTGGCGTTCTGCCAGAACTGCGGCGCCAACCTGCGCACGGCCGCGGCCCCGGGCTACGTGCCGCCCGCCGCCGTGGTCGCCGAGGAGCGCGCCAGCGAGACGGCGCCGGCGCGCGCCGGCGCGATCCTGGGTCCCATCGTCCTGCTCATCGGCGCCGCGGGCATCGTGGCCGGCTGGCTGCTGCCGTTCGCCTATGGCGCGGACTCGCTGTTCGACCGTGCCTTCGGTACCGGCGGCTACGGCGCCGCGTTCTGGGATGGCTACCAGGATGTCGGCGCACAGCTCGTCGACCAGGCCTACTTCGGCTTCACCGCCCCGTCGCCGCTCCTCGTCCTGCTCCTGGTGGGCCTGGCGATCGCCGGCTTCATGCGCGCCCGGCCGGGGTCCCTCCAGTCGGTCGGGCTGGGGCTGGCGCTGATCTGGGCTATCGGCCTGGCGGTGCTGTTCGTGGTGGTCGAGGTGCTCGGCAACGCCACCGGCCCGCTGACCGACCTTCTCCGAGCGCTGACACCGGGCGGGATCATCTTCTTCCTGGCGTCCCTGATCGTCGTCATCGGGACGCTGACCCGGTTCGCGCGGAGCTAGCGACGATGGCACGTTTCTGCGGCAACTGCGGCACCGAAGTCGACGACGACGCCGCCTTCTGTCCGTCGTGCGGCCAGCCACTGGCTGCCGGCGCGGACGACGTGACGGCGGAGATCCCGCCCGCGCCGGCCTGGCCGGCGCCGATGCGTGAGGAGCGCCCAGCGGCCGAGGACGAAGGCGCGGCGGCGACCGGCGAGGCGGCCGTCGAACGGGCCGCCGCATCGGACGTCGACCCGCGACCGGTCGTCGAGCCGCCGCCCGTCGAGCCGCCGCCCGTCGAGCCGCCTCCGGTCGCGGCGCAACCGCCGCCGGTCGATGATCGTGCGTCCGCGCCCCCGCCACCCCCGCCGGCATCGCCGCCACCCCCGCCGGCCGCCGCCGCTCCGGGCGGTCCTGACCGGCCGCAGCAGACCCAGGTCGACGTCCCCATCACCTGGCCGATGACGATGTCGGGCTGGCTCATCGGCGGCGGGGCGGTCGTGGCAGCCCTTGGCTTCCTGACCGAGCTGTTCGCGCTGCGTGGCGCCGGGACCGCGATGAGCGTCATCTTCCTGCTCCTGATGCTCGGCCTGGCCGCCACCGTCTTCTTCAGCAGCAGCGTGCCGGCCGTGCCGCACCTGCGCCTGGTGACACTGGGCGTCGGATTCGCCGCGCTCGGCGTCGCGCTCGACCGCCTCGGCTTCAACAGCGCCGGCATCGGGACGCTGCTGGTGCTGATCGGCGCCGGCGCGGCCTGCGCGGGCGCGGTCATCGCCGAGCTGGGCCGCGACCGACCGATGGCCGGACCCATGGGAGGCGGCGGCTGATCGGTCGATGACCATCGCCATTCCGGCCGAGCGCCACGGGCTCACCGAGGACGAGTACCGCGCCATCGTGGCGCGTCTTGGCCGCGAGCCCAACGACGTGGAGCTGGGGATGTTCGGCGCGATGTGGTCCGAGCACTGCGCCTACAAGCACTCGCGTGCGCTGCTTTCCGGGCTCCCCACGAGCGGATCGCGGGTGCTGGTCGGTCCGGGCGAGAACGCCGGTGCGCTCGACATCGGCCACGGGCTCGCGGTCGTGTTCAAGGCCGAGTCGCACAACCATCCCTCGGCGGTCGAGCCGTACCAGGGCGCCGCGACCGGGGTCGGCGGCATCATCCGCGACATCTTCACCATGGGTGCGCGCCCGCTGGCGCTCGGCAACAGCCTGCGCTTCGGCCCGTTCGAGGCTGATGGCCAGACCGATGGCGCGACGGCCACGCGAAACCGCTACCTGTTCGATGGTGTGGTGGCGGGGATCGCCGGCTACGGGAACTGCATCGGCATCCCGGATGTCGCCGGCGAGGTCGTCTTCGACGCCGGGTACAGCGGAAACCCGCTCGTCAACGCCCTGTGCCTGGGCGTGGCGCGCCATGACGAGATCACCCTGGCCCGCGCCGGTGGCGCCGGTAACGCGCTGTTGCTGGTCGGCGCCACGACAGGGCGGGACGGGATCCAGGGCGCCAGCTTCGCATCGGCCACGCTCGGGGAAGCGGCCGAACGGGAGGAGCGGCGTCCGGCCGTCCAGGTCGGCAACCCGTTCCTCGAGAAGCTGCTGATGGAGGCGTGCCTCGAGCTCGCCGGCAGCGACGCCGTGGTGGCCATGCAGGACCTCGGCGCGGCCGGCCTGACCTGCGCGCTGGCCGAGGTCAGCGCGCGCGGCGGTGTCGGCGCCGAGGTCGACCTCGACCTCGTCCCGCGCCGCGAGGGCGGCATGGCGCCCTACGAGGTGCTCCTCTCCGAGAGCCAGGAGCGGATGCTGATCGTCGTCCGCGCCGGTCGCGAGTCCGAGGTGCAGTCGGTCTTCGAGCGCTACGACCTGCACGCGGTGCGCATCGGCCAGGTGATCGAGGAGCCGGTCGTGCGCTGCTCGGCCCGTGGCGAGCGAGTGTGCGACGTGCCAGGAGCGGCACTGGCCGACGAGGCGCCGCGCTACGTGCTTCCCGCGGTCCCGCCGGCGGACCTCGACGCGCTGCGGTCGGTGGACCTCGAGCCGCTCGCGACGCGGCAGCCATCGGTCGACGTGCTGCTCGAGCTGCTCGGCAGCCCGAACCTGTGCAGCCGGCGCTCGATCTGGCGTCGCTACGACCACATGAACGGCACCAACACGCTGGTCGGGCCCGGTGCCGGCGACGCCGCCCTGTTGCGGATCAAGGGCACCCCGATGGCCATCGCCCTCACCCTGGATGGCCCCTCGCCCGCGCGCCTCGGCGCGCTCGACCCACGCCTGGCGGCCGCGTCCGCCGTTCTGGAGGCGGCGACCAACGTGGCCGCCGCCGGTGCGCGGCCGATCGGCATCACCAACTGCCTCAACCTCGGCTCACCGGAGTCTCCTGCCGGCTACTGGCGCCTGTCGGAGGTCGTCGCCGGCCTCGCCGATGCGTGCGACGCGCTCCACATCCCGATCGTGTCTGGGAACGTCAGCCTCTACAACGAGACTCCCGATGGGCCGATACCGCCGACCCCGGTGGTCGGCATGGTGGGTCTCCTCGACGACCGATCGACGGCGGTCGGCATGGTATGGACCGCCGGCGACGAGCTCTGGCTGATCGGCGAACCGGCGGACGATGGCCAGGCCCTGGCCGGGAGTGAGCTGGCGTGGCGGCGTGGGGTCCACGGCGGCGCGCCGCGGCTCGATCTTGATACCGGCGCGCGCACCGTGGAGCTGGTATCGGCACTGGCGCGGGACGGGCTGCTGCGCGCTGCGCACGACGTCTCCGGCGGCGGGCCGGCGGTGGCGCTTGCGCGCATGGCGATCGCGGCCAACAGTGGTGCCACGGCCGTGCTGGGCGGCTCCTCGGCGGCGTGGTTCGGGGAGCGAGCGGGCCGCGTCCTCGTTGCGGCTTCGGCCGACGCGGCCGGGGAGGTGACGGCACGCGCGGCCGGGACGGGGGTCCCGGCGTGGCGGATCGGTGCGGCCGGTGGGCCGTCGCTCATGCTGGATGGCCTCGAGGTCGGCGTCGCCGACCTTCGGCTCGCCTGGGAGCGGCCGCTCTAGCGGCGCGGTCGGCGAGGCGGCGAGGCGTCGCGTTCGCCGGGCCCGCGATGGACCTGGCTTGCCCGGGGCCGGCCGCTGCGGGGCCGTTCCAGGCCCATCGCCGCGATGACCGGGTCCTCGCTGGCCGCGGCGCGCGCCCGAGTCGTGGCGCGCCGCATCCGTCCGTCCGCAGCCCCGGTCGCGGGCGTTGCCTCAGGCTGAGCGTCACGGCGCCAGCCGGCGACCAGCCAGGCCGCGCCGGCGAGGGCCACGGCCGCAACCGACACCAGCCCGCCGACGAGGACCCGCCACACGAGGTCGGCGTCGCCCTCCACCACGTCGATGGTCGCCGAGGCGTTGTCCGGCGCAGCGCTGGCATCGGGCGCGGCGTGACTCGCCTCGGACGGCGACGGGGAGGAGGCCGGAGCGGGGGGAGCATCCGATGCGGCTCCGGACCCGGCGGCGGGGGCCGTCACCCCACCGCCCGAGGTGCCGCTCCCGCCCGCCGGTGACGAGGGGGCAGGATCGGCCGGCGCCGCCGTCCGCGACGGTGCTGTCGACGCGACGATGACGCCCGAGCCCGGGGGGCCGGTCGGATCCTGGACCGGCACGGGGACGGGCGTGGACGCGGCTCCGTCGGGTCCGGGCTCGACGCCCTCGGCCGGCGTCGGGCTTGCGGACTTCGGTGCGGCGGACGGTGGGATCACGGCGGCGACCAGGACGGTCCCGCCATTCAGGCTGGGCTCCGGCCCCTTCACGGTGGCGGCCGTGAACGTCACCGACCAGGTTCCCGCCGGCAGGGTCGTCGTGGCCGACCAGGTGCCGTTGGCGGCCGTCCCCGCGATCCGGGACAGGCTGATGGCTCTGCCGCCCACCGAGGCGCTGACCGACGTGGCAGCGTTGCCGGCCAGCGACACGTAGGTGACCGTGAGGATGAACGGGGTGTCGGTCGTGCCGGCGCTCGGCTCGACGACGGGGACCTGGAGCCTGTTGGGCGGTGCGCCGAGCGCCGCTGACGGCGCCCCGAACAGCGCCGCCACGACCGCCATGATCGAGAGGCTTCGACGGAGCCTCATCCGGCCGCCTCTCGCACCGCCGCCTCCTCGGCGCCGACCGCGTCGTGATGCGGGCGCGACCGGCGCGGCCTCGGCGCCACGGCGCGCTCCGGGGTCTCCTCTCCGTACAGGGCGGCGGCGGCCGCCTGCAGGTCGACGGCTTCAAGGCCGTCGCGGGCCTTCTCGTGCAGGCGGTAGACCTCCTCCAGCCCGTCGGGTGGCACGCCCGCGGCGTACACCGTGCAGAACAGGTCAACGACCTCGGGATCGAATTGCGTCCCGGCGTTTCGCGCCAGCTCGGCCAGAGCGGCCTCGTGGCCGAGCGCCCCCTTGTACGGACGCTCGTGGATCATGGCGTGGTAGGCATCGGCGACCGCGACGATGCGCGCGCCGAGCGGGATCTCCCCGCCGCGCAGGCCGTGCGGATAGCCGCCGCCGTTGTAGCGCTCGTGATGGTGGAGCACGACCGGGATCGCCTCGCGCAGGCTCGACGCCTGCTCAAGGATCAGCTGCCCGATGCGCGGGTGCTCGCCGATCGCCTGCCACTCGTGGTCGGTCAGCTTGTCCGGCTTGTCGAGGATCTCGGCCGGCAACGCCAGCTTGCCCAGGTCATGCAGCAGGGCCGCGATTCGGATGCGTTCGATCTCCTCGCGCGGGAGCCCCATTGCCAGGCCGATGCCGGTCGCCAGCGAGGCGATCATGTCCGAGGGCCGCCCGCGATGGTGCGGCTGCGGGGCGAGCACCGAGGCCAAAGCCTGGGTCGCCGTGTCGCTTGCCCATTGGCCGATGGCGGTCGCGGCCGCTCGCCGATCGGGACTGATGGGAGAACGCCGGATCGGTGCCTCCTCGTCGAGGTCGCGGTACACGTAGGTGCGGTTCCTGCCGAGTGACTTGGCGGCGTACATGGCCGCATCGGCCTGGTCGACCAGGGTGTCGAGCTGGAGCTGGCTGCCGACACCGCCGGCGATGCCGATGCTGATGGTGACCCCGATATGCTGCTCGCGCGCGATGCGCAGCTTCTCCGCCATGACCAGCGCTCGCAGGTGCTCGGCCAGCGTCACCGCGTCGTCGATGCCGGTCTCGGGCAGGATGAGCATGAACTCCTCACCGCCGTAGCGGCCGAAGAGGTCGGAGCCGCGGATGTTGTCGCCGACGATGTCGGCGACCTGGCGCAGCACCGCATCGCCAGAGTTGTGACCGTACGTGTCGTTGATGGGCTTGAAGCGATCGATGTCGATGAACGCGACGCTGAGCGGCTTGTGGTGGCGGGTCGCGCGCTCGATCTCGGCCACCAGCGTGGCGAGCAGCGTCTCGCGGTTCGGTACCCCGGTGAGTCGGTCGTGGGTAGCGCGGGCCTCGGTCTGCAGGAAGGCCCCGGCGGCGTTGTTGAAGGCGCGCGCAAGGCGCCGCTCGGCCGGGACGCCACCCTCGCGGATGGCCACGGGCTGCTCCGCCTCCAGTGTCTCTTCCAGGGCGCGCGCGATGCGGTTGAGGCGCCAGCCCATGTAGCTCCACGCGGCGAGCGCCATGCTCGTCATGCCGGCGATGGCGGCGAGCGCCATGAGGGACAGGAAGAGGGTTCGCTGCTCGGGATCGCCGACGCTCATCAGGCCCGAGACCGCGACCGCCGTGCCCGCCACGGCGAGGGGAGCCAGGAACCCGAGAAAACGAGCGAATCGGAGCACGTGGCCCTCCTGCGGTGGAGTCGGTCGTCGGCCCGCTCAGGATCGCCGTCGGGGGACGTTGGGGCTATGGGTCGATGGTCACCCGTGTGCGGAGGCGCACCGGCTCGCGCGGCGGGATGGGCGAGATGTCAGTGCGGTGCAGTACTCGACCGGTACCGATGGCGCCGTCAGGCGAGGCGCCGCCGGCCGTCCGGCGCCAACGCGACGATGGCCGCCAGCACCGCGATCGCGGCCCCGGGCAGGAGGTAGGGCAGCGCGGTTCCGCTCAGGACCGCCACGGCAGCCACGACGATCGCGGCCGCGGCCACCAGCCGGCGTGCCTGGCGGTCGCCGCGGGCATGAAGCCAGCCGCCGACGACGAGGGCGCCAAAGGCGATCGCCGCCGCGGCCAGGCCGATCGCCAGCAGGGGCGCCACGCCGGCCTGGAGCAGGCTCAGCGTCGTGGTGCTGGCGGCGCCGACCCCGCCGGGATCGATGGAGAGCGTGGCCCCGGCCGCGCTGGGACCGAGGAGCAGCAGGCCGATCCCGACCCACCCCAGGACCGCCCCGAGGACCGCAGCGAAGAGCTCGATCGACCGCATGTCCGGCCATCGTAGGCGCTATGATCGGCCCGTGCTGCACGACCCCGCGACCGCCTGAGATCGTGATCTCGCGGCGCGCTCCGAACGCCGAGTCCGCGGGAGACCTGCACCCCGAATCGCTGCCCATCTACGACCCCCACGGCCCGCGCGAGGAGTGCGGGGTCGTCGGGATCCATGCTCCGGGCGTTCACGCCGCGCGGCTCGTGCACCTGGCGCTCCACGCCCTCCAGCATCGCGGCCAGGAATCGGCGGGCATCGCCGTCAGCGATGGACAGCGCCTCCGGCTGCACAAGCGGCTGGGACTCGTCAGCCAGGTCTTCGACGACGAGGCGCTGGCGACCCTGGACGAGGGCGGGATCGCGATCGGCCACACGCGGTACTCGACCACCGGCAGCAACTCGCTCCCCAACGTGCAGCCGGTCTACGCCGCCAGCGACCTCGGCGAGCTGATGCTCGGCCACAACGGCAACCTGGTGAACGCCACCTGGCTGCGCGACGAGCTCGGCGAGCAGGGCGTGGAGTTCACGACCGCCTCCGATACCGAGGTGCTGGCCCGCCTCATCGCACATGCTCCCGGACGCACCTGGGCGGCCCGGGTCGAGCATGCCTTCCATCGCGCGATGGGGGCCTACACCTTCACCATGCTGACCGATGGCGCCATGATCGCGGCCCGGGACCCGATCGGCTTTCGTCCGCTCGCACTCGGCCGGCTCGAGGACGGGGAGGGGCATCCGTACGGCTGGGCGGTGGCGTCGGAGTCGGCGGCGCTGGACGCCATCGGCGCCCGCTTCGTGCGCGACGTGGAAGCGGGCGAGATCCTGACCATCGACGTCGACGGGGTGCACTCGCACCGGACCGACATTCCCGGTCGCAGCGAGAAGCTGTGCGTCTTCGAGTACGTCTACCTCGCCCGGCCCGACAGCGTCATCGACGGGCGCCTCCTGTACGAGGCCCGGCTGGAGATGGGCCGCCAGCTGGCACGCGAGCATCCCACCGCCGCCGACCTCGTCATCCCGGTGCCCGACTCGGCGATCCCGGCCGCCATCGGCTATGCCGAGGAGGCCGGTTTGCCGTTCCGCGAGGGCCTCATCAAGTCGCGCTACGTGGGTCGCACGTTCATCCAGCCCGCGCAGCGCTCGCGGGACACGGCGGTGCGCATGAAGTTCAACCCGCTGCCCGAGGTCCTGCGCGGAAAGCGGGTGGTGGTCGTCGACGACTCGATCGTGCGCGGCACGACCACCGGCCCCATCGTCGCCATGCTGCGGCGTGCCGGCGCTGCCGAGGTCCACGTACGGATCCACTCCCCGCAGATGCGGCACCCGTGCTACATGGGCGTCGACACCGGCAACCGTGGTGAGCTCATCGCCGCCACCCACGACCTCGACGCGATCCGCCGCGCCATCGGCGCCGACTCGCTCGGCTACCTTTCCGAGGAGGGGCTGCTCGCCGCCGTCGGTGGCCGCCGCGAGGCGCGCTGCACGGCCTGCTTCAACGGCAGATACCCGCTCGACGTCCCGCTCGACGTGGACAAGCTGATCCTCGAACGCGGATGACCAGAACGTATCGCGAGGCCGGCGTCGACATCGACGAGTGGAACCGCGCCCTGCCGCGCATCGCGGCCGCGGCCGCGGCCACCGGCAACCCGAGCGTCCTCGGCGGCGTCGGTGGCTTTGGGTCCCTGTTCCGCTTCGATCCGGCGACGCACCCCGATCCGGTGCTCGTGGCCTCGACCGACGGCGTCGGCACCAAGCTGCGCGTGGCGCAGGCCCTGGACCGCTTCGACACGATCGGCGTCGACCTCGTCAACCACTGCATCAACGACATCGCGGTCGCCGGCGCCGATCCCCTCTTCTTCCTCGACTACCTCGGCGTGGGGAAGCTGGATGCGGAGCGCACCGCGGTGATCGTGGGTGGCATCGCCGATGCGTGCGCCGCCGCCGGCGTGGCCCTGGTCGGCGGCGAGACCGCCGAGCTGCCCGGCATCTACGAGAGCGACGACTTCGACCTCGCCGGGTTCATCGTGGGGGTCGTGGCGCGTGCCGACCTCGTCGACGGGTCGACGGTCGTCGAGGGGGACGCGGTCATCGGGATCCCGTCGTCCGGCCTGCACACCAACGGCTACTCGCTGGCCCGCCGCGTCCTGCCGCCCGAGAGCTGGGGCCGGGCGCTGCCCGGCGGTGAGCGCAGCATCGGCGAGGCGTTGCTCGAGCCGCATCGGTCCTACCTCGACGAGATCCGGATCCTGCGCCGAGCGGTGCCGGTCCGAGCGTTCGCCCACGTCACCGGCGGCGGCTGGACCGAGAACCTGCCGCGCACGCTGCCCGACGGGCTGGGGGTCGAAGTCCATCCGGGGTCATGGGCGGTGCCGCCGATCTTCACCCTGATCCAGTCGGCAGGGGACATCGGCGACGAGGAGATGGCACGCACCTTCAACCTGGGGATCGGCATGACCTGCGTCGTCCCGTCGTCGCAGACCGATGCGGCCCTCGCCGCGCTCCCCGAGGCGTCCGTGGTCGGCCGGGTCGTCGCCGTCGAACCCGGGGAGCCGCGCGTCCGCTTCACGTGACGCGCGGGCCGTTGGAACCGCCCCGGTTCCAAGCGACCGGTGGACCCGCCGAAACCGCGCCCCAGCCGCCATT
>JAICQM010000261.1 GCA_025937875.1 Chloroflexota bacterium | reverse complement strand
GATGTGATCGGCGAGGTATGCGCGCCGCTGATCGTCATCGATCGCTCCATCCTCCCCGACCACGTCGTCGTAGGCGGCGCCGTTCTCGGTGATGACGATCGAGGCGGGGTCATACGTGCGCTGGATGCGCTCGAGCAGCTGGCGCAGGCCGTCGGGCGCGACCTCCCAGTCCATCGCCGTGCGCGGCGCATCGGTCCGGACCACGGTGGCGTCCAGCGGTCCGGCGCCACGCTCGGCGGCAACGGCATGCTGCATGTAGTAGTTGATGCCCAGGAAATCGGGAGCGTGACCGTCCACGACCTCCTCGAGGTCGAGGTCGGGCGGCACGAGCGCGGCGAGACCCGGGACGTCCAGCGGGTACGGGCGGCCGAACGTCGGGTCGAGGAACCACCGGTTCGAGGCTGCGTCGAAGCGCTCGGCGGCTGCGACGTCCTCCGCCTCCCCCGTCGCCGGGATCACGTGATGCAGGTTGAGGGCGATCCCGACCCGCGCCCACGGAGCGGCATCGCGGATCGCGTCGGTCCCGGCCCGGTGCGCCAGGTGCGCGTGGTGCGCGGCCCGGAAACCGTCATGCGGGTCACGTCGCCCGGGGGCGTGAATCCCCTCGCCATAGCCGAGAAACGCGAAGACCCACGGCTCGTTCAGGGTGATCCAGTCCTGGACTCGATCCCCGAGCCGAGCGGCCACGATGCCGGCGTACTCGGCGAAGCGGTCGACGATGGCACGCGATGGCCAGCCGCCGGCGTCCTCAAGGGACTGTGGCAGGTCCCAGTGATACAGGGTCGCCATCGGCCGGATGCCGGCGGTGAGCAGCTCGTCGACGAGCCGGTCGTAGAAGTCGAGGCCGGCCTCGTTCGGGGCGCCGCTCCCGCTGGGCTGAATGCGGGGCCAGGCCACGCTGAAGCGGTAGGCGTGCAGGCCAAGGGCGGCCATGAGGTCGGCGTCCTCCGGCATGCGGTGGTAATGGTCGCAGGCCACCTCGCCGGTGTCGCCGTCGGCGATCCGGCCGGGCTGCGCCGCAAACGTGTCCCAGATCGAGGGCCCTCGCCCGTCGACGTCGGTGGCGCCCTCCACCTGGTACGCCGACGTGGCCGCCCCCCAGGCGAATCCCGGGGGGAAGCGGCGTGCCAGGTCGGTGGCGGACGGGTCGCTCATGTGTCGGGAAGGTGCCACACGCACGTCTCTCCGCGCTGCCATGCGTAGCATGCCACCCGCTCCCGCTGCTCCCAGGCATCCGGATGCTCATCGATCCAGTCGACCGGCTCACCGCGCCGCTCGAGGATCAGCCAGCGAACGCCGTAGCGCTCGTAGGTGTCGCCGCGGTTGACCTCGCCCTGGGCGATGATCGTCGTGACCGGGGCGCGCATGGCGAGGGTCGACGCGAACCAACCATGCGTCACCGCGCCCTCCGGGAGCAGTCGCGCCAGCTCGTCCTGGATCTGCGGTAGGCGATAGGTGGCGATTGACATCCAGCGCTGGAGATAGGCACCGCCGGCGGCGGTGACCGCAACGACGAGCGTGAGCGCCAGCGCCGCCGACGCGGCGGCCCGGCGCGGCGTCGCCAGCAGCAGCGCCCCGCCGACGCCGGTCAGGATGGCGAGCGGCGGCAGCAGCGGGACGACGTAACGGTTCGGCCGGTAGGCGACCACCAGGAGCACCAGGATGCCGACCACCGCCCAGCCGATCGCCGCACCGACCATCGTCCGCTGGGGGGCGTCGAGCGCCGGCCATCGATGCCGAATGACGATGAGCCCCAGCGCCGACCCGATGAGCAGCGTCGTGTTGGTCGTGGTGGCGAGGTCATTGCCACCGCTCAGGTAATGCCACGCGCGCCCGGCGAGGACGTCGAGCGGCGCGATCACGTCGCTCTCG
>JAICQM010000148.1 GCA_025937875.1 Chloroflexota bacterium | reverse complement strand
GTCCACGACAGCGCCACCGCGCACCGCGCGGGCGTGGCCTCGACCGGGCACGGGCTTCCCCAGCCCAATACGTGGGGCCCCGTCGCCTGGAACCTGTTCATGGCCCCCGGCTCGGCCAGCCGGGCATCGCTGCTGGCCGGCCTCAAGCGCGGCCTGTGGATCACGCGCTTCCATTACGTGAACATCGTCCATCCGCGCAAGGGCGTGCTGACCGGCATGACCAAGGACGGCACGTTCCTGGTGGAGGATGGGCAGGTCGTGGGGCCGGTGCGCAACCTGCGCTTCACCGAGTCCATTCCCGAGGCCTTCAGCCGGGTCGAGGCGATCGGGGCCGAGACCCGCCTGGTCGGGGCCGAGTACTCCGGCATCACCTGCCGCGTGCCGGCCCTGCGGATCCGCGATTTCACCTTCACCGGCACCACGGCCGCCGAGCAGCCCGCCTGACCGATGGCCGTGGTCGACCTCGCGATCGATGACGTGCTGCGCCTGCGCAAGGCGCATCCGTGCGGGAGCCACGAGTGGCGGGTGGTGCGCCTGGGCGCCGACATCGGCCTGGTATGTGGCGGCTGCGGGCACCGGATCCTGATGGATCGCCTCGACGTCGAGCGTCGGTACCTCGCGCATGTGTCGCGCGGGGGAGACGCCGCCGGCCCTGAACGGGCACCCTAGGCCGGCATGGCACACGACCTCCCGGCCGACCTCGGCAGCCAGGACCTCTCCGGCGCCGGCGGCGTCCTGCGCAACAAGCCGTTCCTCGCCCTGTGGTCCGCCCAGGTTCTGAGCCAGCTGGCGAGCAACATGGTGCTGGCGGCGCTGATGTCGATCGTCTACGGCGCGACCGGCTCGAACACCGCCAACGCCCTGCTGATCCTCACCTTCCTGGTGCCGGCGGTGATCTTCAGCGCCATCGCGGGCGTGATCGTCGAGCGCACCGACGCGCGGATCATCATGCTCGCCAGCAACCTGCTGCGCGCCGGCGGCACGATCCTGTTCATCTTCGTCGGCGCCGACAAGGCGTCGGCCAACGTGCCGCTGATCCTGGGCATCAACCTCGTCATCGCCAGCGTCACCGCCTTCTTCGCGCCGGCCGAGCTGACGGCCCTGCCGCGGCTGGTCGAGAAGCGCCATCTCATGGCGGCGAACTCGATCTTCGTGCTCACCATCAACGCCACGTTCGCCATCGGCTTCGGGTTCCTGGGCCCGCTCCTGCTCACCACCACCGGCAACGCGGTTGCCGTCTACCTCGTGGTGGCGGTCATGTTCGGGCTCGCCGCCGCAGCCATCGTGCCGTTGGCCGCGGTGCCGCCCGACCGCTCCGCGACGACCCCCACCGGGGGCGCCGCCGGACAGGCACTGCGCGAGCTCGCCGCCCAGCTGGCGGAGGGCGCGGCCTTCGTGCGCCGCACCCCGCGCATCGCGTGGAGCCTCACCTACCTGGGCGTGGCCGCCAGCCTGATCGGGGTCATTGGCGCCATCGGTCCCGGCTTCACCAAGGAGATCCTGCGCCTCAGCGAGGAGGACTTCTTCTTCATCATGGGGCCGGCCGGGCTGGGCGCCGTGGTCGGCATCCTCTTCCTCAACGCCTATGGGCGCGGCCTGCCGCGGCGGTTGGTGATCGACATCGGCCTGGTGGCGATGGGGCTGACGCTCATCGCCCTGGCGGTGGTGAAGCCCCTGACCCTGGTGCTGCAGCCGGCGATCGAGCCCATCGAGGCCAACCTTCCCGAGCTGCTGGCGCCGGTCATCTCGCTGATCGCGGTGGTCGTCGTGATCGCCATCTCCGCCGGCATCGAGTATGCGTTCGTCGCGATCCCGTCCCAGACCGCGCTCCAGGAAGAGCTCCCGCCCGACGTCCGGGGCCGCATCTTCGGGATCCTCAACACGCTGCTCAGCGTCGCCTCGTTCCTGCCCGTGATCGCGGCGCCGGCCATTGCCGACCTCATCAACATTGCCTTCCCGGGATCCGGCATCCCGGTCGTGATGGGACTGCTGGGCGGTGGGACGCTGCTGGCCGGGATCCTCTCCTGGCGCCATAACCGGGGGGCGGGACTCCACGACCACGACCTCGGCACGGCCGGGCCCGGAGCAGCTCCGCGGGTCGAGCCGGCACCCGGCGTCCCCTACGACCCGGATCCGGGCGCGCCGGGAAGCCAGCCCACCGGCGGCCACCGCCGGCGTCGTCGACGCCCGCCCGCGACCACGGATGGCGACTAGGCTCATCGCCCTTGGCCTGCTCGCCGCCTCGGCGGGCATCGCGGCCCTCGCCATCGCCAGCGAGCTCATCGCACGGCTCCTCCAGCTCGCCATCGCCGGATCGATGGTCTACGTCGCATATCTCGGCTGGCGCGGTGGCCGCGTGATACGCCGCGCCCTCCTGAGTGCCGGTCCGGAGGGCGACCTCGTCCTGGACCCGGACCCGCTCCGCGTATCCGTCGTCGTCGCGGCCCGCGACGAGGCGACGGTCATCGGTGACGTGATCGAGGACCTGCTGGCGCAGCGCTACCACGCCGGCGACGAGCCGCGGTTCGACATCCTGGTCGTCGATGACGGTTCGTCCGACGGCACCGGGCGGCTGGCTCGCGATCGCGCCGCATCGGCCCCATCCGCGGGGGATCTCCTCCGCGTCGTGCGGCGCGAGCTCGGCAGCGGCCCGGCCACGAAGGGTGCCGTGCTCGCGTTCGCGCACGAGCACCTGCGCGGCGACGTCATCGTCGCCCTCGATGCCGATGCGAGGATCACGCCCGACTTCCTGGCCAGGGCGATGGCGGCCTGGCGTCGAGACCCGGCCGCCGACGCGCTCCAGGTCCAACGGCGCGCGCTCAACGCAGGGTCGTGGCTGACGGCCGCGCAGGACGAGGAGCAGCTCATGGACATGGCCAGCCAGTGCGGCCGCTGGGCGACCGATGGCACGGCCGAGCTGCGCGGCAACGGGATGTTCGTGCGGCGCGCCGCGCTCGAGGCGGCCGGCGGCTGGTCGGCCACGGCCCTGACCGAGGACCTCGACCTGTCGACACGGCTGGGGATCATCGGTGCCCACGCCACCCTCGCACCGGAGGTCACCGTCGCCGAGGAGGCGGTCGAGGGGCTTGGTGACCTCTGGCGACAGCGCATGCGATGGGCGGAGGGCAGCCTGCGACGGCTGATGGAGCTCGGCCCGCGCCTCGTCGGCGGCAGCCTGCCCGTGACCCGCAAGCTGGACTTCGTCTCGTTCGCGGCCGAGTTCTTCGTGCCGCCGCTCTTCGTGGCGGCGGTGGTGGCCAGCCTGCTGACGATCGCCCTGCCCGTCGCCGCCGACTGGACCGTGCCGGCGTCGCTGTTCGTCGGCTACGGGCTCGGCACGTTCCTCCTGGCCGCGGCGGGCCTTTCCGCGCACGGCGTCCGCGGCCTGGCCCTGGCCGGACGCTCGCTGCGCGGCTCGCTGTTCCTCTCGCACTGGCTGCTCATCGTCCCGGCCGCCCTCCTCCGCATCACGTTCGGCACACCGTCCAGGGGCTTCGTCAAGACTCCCCGCATGGACCGATGAGCCCGCCACGCGCAACGCTCGTGGTGAGCGGACAGGTCGTCGTCGCGGCCCGGGCCGACCGGCTGCTGCTCGCGGAGGCGATCGGCATCGCCGGCGGACGCGTCGTGAGCGCCGGGGAGCGGCGCGATGTCGTCGATGGCGCCGCGCCGGGAGCACGTGTCGTCGATGCCGGCGCGGCCGCGGTCATCCCCGGCATCCACGACTTCCATCTGCACCTGGTCGGCATGGCCCGCGCACGACGCGACGTGACGCTGGACGACGCGACCGACATGGCCACCATCGTCGCGCGCGTCGCCGCCGCAGATGGTCGCCTCCCGGCCGGGGCCTGGCTCACCGGCGGCCGCTGGGAGCAGGACGTCATGGCCGGTGACCTGTCGGCGCTCCGTGCGGCGTTGGGGGAGCGACCGGCGTTGCTCACCGCGCACGACGGGCACACCGCGTGGGCGTCGCCCGCGGCGCTCGCCGCGGCCGCGCTCGACGTTTCGAGCTCCATCGCCGGCGGCCGCCTGGAGCGCGACGCCAACGGCCAGCTCACCGGCGTCGTCCGGGAGCGCGCCATGCTGCCGCTCCTCGCCGCTGCCGAGCGGCTCGAGGGCGCCGGCCTGGGCGATGCGCTGGCGGAGACCGTCGAGGAGCTGCTGGGGTGGGGGATCACCGGCGCCACCGATGCAGGGGACTACGACGCCGAGCGGGGCATCGGCACGTTCGCGCGGCTCGGCGAGAGCTTCAGCCGTTTGTGGGAGGCGCGTGCCGTGCTCGACGGGCGGCTGCGGGTCACCGTGGACCTGCCGGCGGCTGCGATAGCCGCGGCGGAGGAGATGGGCCTCACGACCGGCGCCTCGCTCGCGGGGACCGCCACGCTCCGTGCCGGATGGGCCAAGGTCTACACCGATGGGACGCTGGGGTCACGCACCGCGGCCCTGTTCTCGCCCTCGACCTGCCGGGACGGCGGCGACGACGACCTCGGCATCCTGCGCACTCCCGCCGACGAGCTCGACGCCATCCTGGCCGCCGCGCGCCGGGCGGGGATCGGGATCGCCGCGCACGCCATCGGCGATCGGGCGGCGGCGGCGGCGCTGGACGCCGTGCAGCGGGCCGTGCCACGCACGGCCGGTCAGTCGCCTGACCGCCTCGAGCACGCGCAGCTCGTCCGGCCCGCCGACCGCGCCCGGTTCGCAGCGCTGGACGTCACCGCCAGCGTGCAGCCGGTCCACCTCGTCTCCGATCGCGACACGGCCGATGCCTGCTGGGAAGGTCGGCTGGCGCACGCCTACGCGTATCGGTCACTGGCCGCCGCCGGCGCGCGGCTGGTCTTCGGCACCGATGCCCCGATCGAGCGTCCCGACCCCTGGCGCAACCTGCACGCCGCCGTGCGTCGCAATGCGCCGGGCGACGGGCGTCCGCCCTGGCGTGCGGATGAGGCGCTCGAGCTGCCGGCGGCGCTGGCCGCGGCGACCCTCGGCCCGGCAATCGCGATCGGCCGCTCCGACGAGGGGCACCTCGCCGTCGGCGCGCGGGC
>JAICQM010000113.1 GCA_025937875.1 Chloroflexota bacterium | reverse complement strand
GGAATCTGCTTCTCGGCAAGGATGGCGTCGATCTGGCCGACGGCCTCGGTGAGGCCCTGCTCCTGGCCCATGGCAAGCAGCTGCTCCATCGCCTCCGTGCTGGGGAAGCGGCTCTCGATCGACATCCGGGTCCGTCCGTCGCCGATTTCCTCGATGTTCACTTCCATCTCGCCGGGCGGCATCTCCTCGTTCGGTGTGCCGTCGTCGTTGGCGAAGCCGTCTCGCACGAGCAGCCGATGGGGCGCATCCGCCTCGAGGACGTCCCAGTAGCCCTTCGGCTGATCGCCCTCCGGTGTGGTCATGTGGTACACGACGCGGCTGCCCGGGCTGAGGTCGTGCCTGGTGAAGGTCGCTGGATAGTTCGGCGGGCCCCACCAGCGCTCGAGCTGGCGTGGATCGGCCCACAGCTGCCACACCCGATCGGCCGATGCGTCGAACTCGGCGTCAAGTGTCATGGTCAGGGCATCGGGGTCCTTGCGCACGGCGGTCACCGTCATCGGTCTGTCTCCTCGGATGGGGTGGTGGCGACGAGCTCGGTCATGCGATCGATCCGACCGCGCCACAGCTCCTCGTACTGGTCAAGCAGACGCCTCGCCACGCGCAGCCCCTCGACGTTCGTGCGGACGACCTTGCGCCGCCCGATCCGTCGCTTGGTGACGAGGCCCGCCCGCTCGAGGATCGCGACGTGCTTCTGCACCGCCGCGAAGCTCATCGGGTAGTGGCTCGCCAGCTCGGCGACACCCTCCCGGCCGTCGATCGCCCGCCGCACGATGTCACGGCGGGTATGGTCCGCCAGGGCGCCGAACATGCGGTCGAAGTCGGGAGGTGCTATCTGCATGGTACAACCATAAGGTTGTATGATGTGTCTGTCAACCCGGAGCGACGGACCGATGAATCCCGCCCGCCGTGCCGGTCCTACCGCCCATCAGACCGATGCCAGGATGGATAGCATCGGCCACAGAGGAGCCTCAGAGCAGTGCAACCGATGACCAGCGACACCGCGATCCCACCGCGCGCCACGTCCCGCGAGTGGATCGGCCTTGCCGTCCTCACGCTGGCGGCGCTGGTGTACGCCATGGACCTCACCGTGCTCAACCTGGCCATCCCGATCATCAGCCGTGAGCTGCAGCCGACGAGCGCGCAGCTGCTGTGGATGATCGACATCTACGGCTTCCTGGTCGCGTCGCTGCTCATCACGATGGGCACGCTCGGCGATCGTATCGGCCGCCGCAAGCTTCTGCTCGGGGGTGCGGCCGGGTTCGCACTGTCGTCCTGCCTGGCGGCATTCTCGTCCAGCTCCGAGATGCTCATCGCCAGCCGAGCCCTGATGGGGATCTTCGGGGCCACCGTGGCTCCGTCGACGCTGTCGCTGATCTTCACCATGTTCCTGGACCCGAAGCAGCGGACGACCGCGATCGGTGTCTGGATCGCCGCCTACTCCGCCGGGGGTGCCATCGGCCCGGTCCTGGGCGGGGTGCTGCTCGAATGGTTCTGGTGGGGATCGGTCTTCCTGATCGGCGTCCCGGTGATGGGGCTGCTGCTCATCCTGGGGCCGCGGACGCTGCCCGAGTACCGTGATCCGAACGCCCGGCAGCTGGATCTCCCCAGCGCGGCGCTCTCACTGCTCGCGATCCTGGGCATCATCTACGGGCTCAAGGAGATCGCGCAGGGTGGCCTCGCGGCACTGCCGATCGTTGCCATCCTGGGCGGCTTCGCCCTCGGCGCGGTGTTCGTGTACCGGCAGCTGCACCTGGCCTCACCGATCATCGACGTGCGGCTGTTCCGCAATCACGCCTTCAGCGCGTCGCTCGGGACGTACCTCCTCGGCATCTTCGTGGTGGTCGGGTACTTCCTGTTCATCGCGCAGTACCTGCAGCTCGTCCTGGGGCTATCGCCGCTCATCGCGGCGCTCTGGTCGCTGCCGTCGGCGGCCGGCTTCATCGTCGGCTCCACCATCGCGCCCAAGATCATCCACCGATACCGGCCGTCGATGATCATGGGCATCGGGATGGCCATCGCGGCCGTCGGCACGGCCATCCTCATCGCCCTTCCCGTCAGTGGCAACGGCGGCCTGCTCATCATCACCGCCGCGTCGGTCATCATCTCGATGGGTCTGGCGCCGGTCATCACGCTTGCCACCGAGCTGATCGTGGGAAGCGCTCCGCCCGAGCAGGCCGGAGCCGCGACCGGCATGTCGGAAACGAGCGGCGAGCTCGGTGGCGCGCTGGGGATCGCGATCCTGGGCAGCGTCGGCACCGCGGTCTACCGATCCGGGATCGCCGACTCGCTCCCGGCCGACGTCCCCGCCGGCGCCGTCGCAAAGGCACAGGACACGCTCGGTGGCGCGCTGGAGGTCGCCGGGGCGCTCCCGGATGCCCTGGGCCAGGCGGTGGTTGCGGCGGCGCAGGTGGCGTTCATCGACGCCATCCACTTCGTGGCGGCCGTTGCGGCCGTCGGGGCGCTCATCACCGCGGGGCTCGCCGCCGCCGCGCTCTGGAGGGTTCCGGCGCGGTCGGAGCCGCCGGATCAGGCTGGCGCCGCACCAACCGTCGCCGTGCCGGCGGCGGAATAGCAGGGCGAGTCCGAAGCGTATCGGTCAGCGCGTGGCCGACCGAGGTTCTGGCACCATCGGGCGGTGACCCAGCAGCCGGTCCTCACGATCACCCGGGGCGACATCGTTGCGTATCGGCGCAGCGTGCAGGCGCTCGACGAGCGGCTTCCCTGGGGCGCTGACTCGCTGCGGCACGCGGCATGGGCCGGCCTCCAGGACAGCATGCCGCGCGCGGCGCTGCTCTCGATCCACGCGCGCGTGGCGGGCACGACGGCGACCGCGCTCGACGATCCGGCCCTTTCCCAAATTTGGGGACCCCGGTACAGCGTCTATGCGATCGCGGCTGCCGACGTGGCGCCGTTCACGCTCGGTCGGCTGCCGGATGACACACGGGGCCGGCGGCGGGCCGAGGAGATGGCTGAGCGGGTCGGCACCTTCCTCGGCGGCCGGACGATGACCGACCGTGACGTGCACCGCTCCCTGGGCATCGGGAATGCCATTCGCTATGCGGCCCCGACCGGCACGTTGCTGATCCGGTGGGAGGGCGCGCGGGCGCCCACCGTCTGGACCATCCCGCCCCCCGCGGTCGATCCGTTCGAGGCACGGCTGGAGCTCGCCCGCCGCTACCTCCACGTCTTCGGGCCGACGGACGCTGCCGCGTTCGCCGAATGGGCCGGGATCTCGTCGCGCGGTGGCCTGGCGGCCTTCGACGCCCTGGCGACCGAGCTCCTGGCGGTCCGCACCCCGCTCGGCGACCGATGGATGCTGGCCGCCGACGAGCCCGCCATGCGCACGGCGCCCGCTGCGCCGGCACTGGCCCGGCTGCTCCCGAGCGGCGACACGTTCTTCCTCATGTGGGGCGCCGACCGCGAGCTCCTCGTGCCCGATCCACGACGCCGCTCGCAGCTGTGGACCTCGCGCGTGTGGCCCGGCGCGCTGCTGCTGGCGGGGGAGATCGCCGGAACCTGGCGGCGCGCCAAGGCGGTGGTCGACGTCGAGCCGTGGCGGCCGTTGTCTCGCGTGGAGCGCGACGCGGTGGAGGCCGAGGCGGCCTCGCTGCCACTGCCCGGCCTGGCGGGGGAGATTGCCGTCCGGACGCGCTAGGCTCACCGCATGCGCGTCCCGGAACAGGAATCGGAGAAGCGGGTCACCAATCTCGAGCTGTTCTTCGACCTCGTCTTCGTCTTCGCCATCACCCGGGTCACCGGGTTCCTTGCCACCCACGAAACGTGGGAGGGGCTGCTCCAGGCGCTCCTCCTCATCGGTGCGCTGTGGTGGGCCTGGGGGGCGTACGCCTGGCTCACCAACACGCTGGATCCGGAGGAGGGCGCGGTCCGGATGGCCGTGTTCGGATCCATGGCCGCCATGCTCATCGTGGGAATCGCCGTGCCCCATGCCTTCGATGTCGACGGGCTCGCGTTCGGGGTCGCGTATTTCTGCGTGCGCGCCCTCCACCTCGTCCTGTACGCGATCGCCGGCCGCAACGATCCCGATCTGCAGCGCGCGGTCCTCCGCATCATGCCGAGTGCGCTGCTGGGGGCGACGTTGCTGATCGCCGCGGCGTTCTTCGACGGGACCGTTCAGCTCGCCCTGTGGACCGTCGCGCTGGCGGTCGACTACCTGTGGCTGCTGGTGGGCGGCATGCGTGGCTGGCGCGTGGCGCCGGAGCACTTCGTCGAGCGCCACGGGTTGATCATCATCATCGCCCTCGGCGAATCGATTATCGCGGTCGGCATCGGCGCCAGCGAGCTGCCACTGGACCACGGCACCGCGGCGGCTGCCATCCTGGGCATCACCGTCGTCTGCGCGCTGTGGTGGTCGTACTTCGACTGGGTCGTGTATGTGTCGCAGGCCAGGCTGGCGGATGCGACCGGCACCGATCGCGCCATCCTGGCGCGCGACCTGTACTCCTACCTCCACATGCCGATGGTGGCGGGCATCGTCCTGTTCGCCCTGGGCCTGGAGGTGACCCTGGCCCACGGCGGCGACCATCTCGAGGTCATCCCCGCCGTCGGCCTCGCTGGCGGGCTGGCGCTGTACTTCGCTGCCCACGTCGCGCTCAGGCTGCGGACCGGCGGCGGCTGGGGCCATGGCCGGCCGATCGCCACGGTCATGCTGCTGGCGCTGATCCCGGTCGCCACCATGGTCCCGGCGCTCATGGCGCTCGCGCTCGTCGCCGCGGTGTGCGCCGCGCTGATCGCCTACGAGGCGCTGCGCTACCCGTATGCACGGGCATGGATCCGGAGCCATCGGGGGTCGTTCACGACGGAGGAGGTGCGGCGCATCGCGCCCACCCGCGGCCGGGGCCCGGAGCAGGGCTAGCGGGCGATGCTCCCGAGCCAGGTCGCGATGAAGTACAGCAGCATGATGGACGCCGCCACGGTGCCGACCACTGTGGGGCGGTCCCCGAACTCGCGCTCGCCCGGCCGCGGCCGCGCCCGGCGCCGAACGGGTGGTGGCATTGCCCGGCTCGACTCCGGCCACGGCGCCCACGTCGCGCTGCCGGGTGGCGGACGGTAGGCTGGCTCGGCCCAGGCGGCGACCCGCCGCTCGGCGTCATACAGCGAGCGGCGCGCCGGGTCCCGGAGGATCCGCCATGCCTCGTTGATGCGGCGCATGCGCGCCGCCGCCCCGGGTCCCGGGTTGCGATCAGGATGGAACTGCATGGCCAGGCGCCGGTGCGCCCGGGCCGCCTCGGCGCGAGTCGCGCTGCTCGGGATGCCCAGCGTGGCGTACGGATCGAGCGTCGCGGATCCCATCAGGCGCTCCGCGGCGGCCGGCGCGGAGCGCGGCCGGTATCGGTCCAGGCAAGCAGGTCGGCGGCCACCAGCAGCACGATGGCGAGCTCGATGCCCTTCGTCACCCAGCCAAGGGTGAAGTACGGACCCATCACCAAGTAGGCGACGATGGTGACCGACGCGAATGCCGCCAGCCCGACCCGCGGCAGCCACGCCAGCCGGCGAATCGCCGGGATGGGCAGGAGCGCCGCCGCGACGTAGGCGGTGCCCAGCGCGACGTAGCCCGCGGCGTTGAGGAGGAACAGCGTGCCGCCCAGCGTGAAGTGGATGAACGCCGTGGCGAGCGTGAGCTCCAGGATCACCCCGGTCAGGATGATCCTCGGTGTCGTGGTCATGGATGCGACCTCCGGTCGTGGTTGGTTGTCACACTGAGCACGAACCGGGGTCGCCGAGTGTGACCGATGGTCGGGCTTGACATGCGGGCGGTAGCCTTGATCCATGAGCGAGGACCTGCGTCACAACCGGGGGAGCTGATCCGTGTATCCCGCATGACACGACGCGACTGGCTGGCCGAGGAGTTCGAGCGGCACCGCTCCCACCTGCGCTCGGTGGGCTACCGCATGCTGGGATCCGTCACCGAGGCCGATGACGCGGTCCAGGAGGCCTGGCTGCGCCTGGATCGCAGCGATCCAGGCGGCACCGATGACCTGCGTGGCTGGCTGACGGTGGTCGTCGGCCGCATCTGCCTCGATGCCCTGCGGCGACGCAAGTCGCGGCGGGAGGAGCTCGCCGGCTCGTGGCTTCCCGAGCCGATCGTCCGCTTTGCGAACGACGCCGGGCCGGAGCGCGACGCGGTGATGGCCGACTCGGTCGGCGTGGCGTTGCTGGTCGTGCTCGAGGCCCTCACGCCCGCCGAGCGGCTGGCGTTCGTGCTGCATGACGTATTCGGCGTCCCGTTCGAGGAGATCGCTCCAGTGGTGGAGCGCTCGCCGGCCGCGGCCCGCCAGCTCGCGAGCCGGGCGCGGCGGCGCGTCCGGGCGGAGGCACCGGAGCCGGATGCGGATGTTGCAGTCCAGCGCCGGGCGGTGGATGCCTTCCTCGCGGCGGCTCGCGACGGCGATTTCGAGGGCCTGCTGCGCGTCCTCGATCCGGACGTCGTCCTCCGCGTTGACGGGGGCACGAACGGTCCGCGACCGTTCGCGCGCTCGCCGCTCGTCGGCGCAGTTGACGTGGCACGCCGCGCGGGGGGATCCCGCGGAGCCGCGCCGCGGGCCGAGCCGGTGCTAGTCAACGGCGCGGCCGGGCTCCTC
>JAICQM010000082.1 GCA_025937875.1 Chloroflexota bacterium | reverse complement strand
CGCCCGGTGCGCCCGGACCGCTCGGTCGGCCGGCCTGTGAGGCGCGCGGCGTCGGCCGCGGCGTAGCGGCGGGCGTCTCGGTTTTCACCGAATCCGGGGACGCGTTGCCGCCCTGGCCGTCCGGACTGGCGGCCGGACCATTCGTGTTGCCGTTGCCGTTGGCGGCCCCGTTCGCACTCCCGCTGCCGGTGCTCGCCCCGTTCGCAGCGCCGTTGCCGTTGTTGGCCGCCGGGGCAGCCAGCGCGTCGCGTGCCGGATCGAGCCGGTCGGCCACGATCGCGGCCGCGCCCGGCGGCGCATGCTCGAGCACCAGATCCAGGGCCGCCAGGTGGGCCTGGACCCGCGCCGCCACGCCGGGAGTCAGTCCGCCGGCGGCGACCAGCTCGGCCTCGGTGCTCGCGACGCGCTGCGCGGCCTCGGTAGCGGCGCTCCAACGGCCAGCTGCAGCGGCCCTGCTCAGTTCCCGGACGCGCTCCTCCAATGACAGCGCGAGCAGGTCGTCGCGCATGTCGGGCGGCGCCACGGCGATGCGCAGGCCCTCGATCTGCAGCTTGACCGGATACAGGACGTCGTCGGGCAGCGCGCCCTGCGAAAAGGCGCCGACGCTCGAAACGCTCGCCGCCAGCAGGACGGTGCTGATCAGCACGCCCCGGCCGATGGGGGTCATGCCACGCCGGGGCGCCGGCCGTCGGTAGCCCTCGCGAACCGCGACATGGCTGTTGAGGACGATGCCGCGCAGGCGGCGCTCAAACCGCGGATCGGGCTCCAGCTCAGCCCCATGACGCAGCATCGACCGCACGATCGGATCGTCGGTCGTGGCGTCGCGCTCGACCCGTCGGAATTGGATGGGAGCTTCGTCGCGATCGCCGCGGCGGCTCATCGCCTCACACGTCCCCCATGCGGCGCCGCAGCGCCGCGATGGCACGGAACGTCAGACCACGGACGGTTCCCGCCCGGCGGCCCATGATCACCGCGGCCTCTTCGGCCGACAGCCCGGCCGCGAAGCGCAGCGACAGGGCCTCCTGCTGGTCGGGCGTCAGATCCCGGATTGCGTCACGCAGCTCGCGGATCTCCTCGCCCAGCATGCTCATTGCCTCCGGGCTTTCGTCCCCCACCCGGTCGCGCAGCGGATCGAGCGGCTCGTGGCTCCGATCGCGGCGCAGGTGGTCGATGACCGCGTTGCGCGCGATTCGGTACGCCCACGCCTGGAAGGGTCGGCCACTGGGGCGGTATCGCGGCAGCGCGCCGACGATGCGCTCGAACACGAGCTGGGTGATGTCCTCCGCATCCTCGCGCCGCCGCACGCGAAGCGCGATGTATCGGTAGATCGGCACCACCAGCTCGTCGTAGAGGCGCCCGAGGGCCTCGATGTCGCCGGCCTGCGCGGCGAGCGCCAGCTCGTCGATCGTCGCGTCGGGAGCGGCAGCCTGCGGGGTCGCGGCCACGGGCACAGCCGGCGGCGCAGCCGGGTCCACCGTGCGCGGTCGGGCGAGGAGGTCGAGGGAGCGCTGACGCATCGGTATGGCAGGGGTCCTGCGTGGGGTGAGGGCAACGATCACGCCCGAGGGCGCACTGCATCCTAGCGCTCCGCCAACGCCCCGGAAAGGAGCAGCGGTGCGGCGGCGCACCACCGCTCAGACGATCGCGAGCTCCCTGCCGACGCGCTCGAAGGCGTCAAGGCACGCGTCGAGCTCCTCGCGGGTGTGCTCCGCGGTCACGATCGTCCGCACCCGGCTCTTCTCCTCCGGCACGGTGGGAAAACCGATCCCCATCGCGAACACGCCCTCCTCGAACAGCCGATCGCTCAACCGGTGTGCCAGGGCGCCGGCCCCGACCATCACCGGCGTGATCGGGGTCTCGCTGCTCCCGGTGTCGAAGCCGAGGCGCTGCAGGCCGGCCTTGAAGTGCCGGGCGTTGTCCCACAGGCGCTCGATGAGCTCCGGCTCGGTCTCGAGCACGTCGATCGCGGCCAGGCAGGCGGCGGCCACGGCCGGCGGGTGGGAGGTCGAGAAGAGGAACGGACGAGCCTGGTGCTCGAGCACCTGGCGCAGGCTGGCCGGGCCGGCAACGTAGCCGCCCAGGACCCCGATCGCCTTGGACAGGGTCCCGACCTGGACGTGGACGCGGCCGTGCAGGTTGAAATGGTCGACCGTGCCGCGGCCGTTGCGGCCCAGGACGCCGGAGGCATGGGCGTCGTCGATGTAGACGATCGCCTCGACCTCCTCGGCGGCCTCGACGATCTCCGGCAGGCGCGCGATATCGCCGTCCATGCTGAACACGCCATCGGTGATGACCAGGATCGTTCGGTCCGCATCCGCCTTCCGGACCTCGCGCAGCGCCGTGCGCAGGGCATCCATGTCGGCGTGGGGGAAGATCCGGCGCTCGGCCTTGGTGAGCCGGATGCCGTCGATGATGCTGGCGTGATTGAGGGCGTCGCTGACGATGACCGCGCCCTCCGGCGCCAGGATCGGGATGACGCCGGTGTTGGCCGTGAAGCCGGACTGGAAGGTGAGCACCGCCTCCGTGTGCTTGAACGTCGCCAGCCGCGCCTCGAGCTCCTCGTGCAGGGTCATGGTGCCGGCGATGGTTCGCACCGCCCCCGATCCGGCGCCGAACCGCTCGACGGCGTCGATGGCCGCCGTACGGAGCCTCGGATGGGTGTTGAGGCCGAGGTAGTTGTTGCTCGACAGGGTGATGACCTCGCGGCCATCGATCACGCAGCGGCTCTTCTGCTCGCTCTCGACCACGCGCAGGCGGCGGTAGAGGCCCTTGGCGCGCAGCTCGTCGAGGCTGGCGTCGAGGAATGCGAGCGGGTTGCGGGCACGGGCGTCGATGGCGGTCGACGCGGTCGTATCGGTCATGGGAGGAGGACCACCTTTCCAGCGTGCCGGGAGGCGATGAGCTCGAAGCCCCGTTCCCAGTCGGCGAGGTCGAAGCGATGGGTGATGATGGGGGTGACGTCGAGGGCTCCGGAGCGCAGGAGGTCCTGGGTGCGCACCCAGGTGTCGTAGATCCGGCGTCCGAAGATCCCGTGCAGCCGGACGCCCTGCATGATCACCTTCTCCGAGAGATCGACGAGAGCCGGCTCGCTGAAGATGCCGAGCAGGCTGATCCGGCCGCCGCGGTCGATGACCTCCAGCGCCTGGTCGAGGGCCCGAGCAGCGCCGCTCATCTCCAGCACGACCTCGACCCCTTCGCCGTTCGTCGCGGCGCGGATCCGGGCCGGCGTCTCGGGATCGGCGGCGTCGAGCGCGTGCTGGGCGCCCATCGAGCGCGCGAGCTCCAGGCGATAGGGCTCGGTGTCGGTGGCGATGACGACCGATGCGCCGGCGGCCCGGGCGATCCCAACCGCGCACAGGCCGATCGGCCCGCACCCGGTGACGAGGACGCTCCGCCCCTCGATGGGCTCGGCGAACGCGGCATGGACGGCGTTGCCCATCGGCTCCTGGAGGGCGACCACGGCAGGATCGAGGCCGTTGGACTCGATGGCGTTCTCCTGCGGGATGACGACGTACTCGGCAAAGCCGCCGTCGACATGGGCACCGATGACCCGCAGGTTACGGCACAGGTGTGGCTCGCCACGCCGGCAGACCGAGCACGTCCAGTCGACGAGGTGGCTCTCGACGCCGACCAGGTCGCCCTCGCGCACGCGCGTCACTCCGGGCCCTGCTCCGACGACGCGACCCGCCAGCTCGTGGCCGAGGACGGTGGGCAGCTGCATGACGTCCTGCGCCCATGCATCCCACGCATACAGGTGGTAGTCGGTGCCGCAGATCGAGGCCGCCTCCATCCGCAGCAGGACCTCGCCGGGGCCGGGGGTGGGCACCGGCCGCTCGACCAGCTCGGCGCCCCGCTCGGGACGCGTCTTGGCGAGCGCGCGCATGGTGCGCGGCGGGGCGGTCGCGGTCATCACCGGGAGTATAGGTGGCCCCTCCCGGCGGCTCAGGCGGCGGTGACCGGGTTCTCGAGCACGCCGATGCCCTCGATCTCGCAGCGCACCACGTCGCCGGGCTGCAGGAAGCGCGGTGGGTCCTGGTGCTGGCCCACCCCGGCCGGCGTCCCGGTCGCGACCACGTCGCCGGGCTCGAGCGTGATGTTGGCCGAGACGAACGCGATGATCGCCGCCACGGCGAAGATCATCTGGTCGGTGCTCGAGTCCTGCCACGTCTCGCCGTTGACCGATGACGTGATCCGCAGCCCGGAGCCGTCGCCGATCTCCTCGCGGGGGACGACGCATGGACCGATGGGCGCGAACGTGTCGGAACTCTTGGCCCGCAGCCATTGCCCGTCGTCCCGCTGGTGGTCGCGGGCCGAGACGTCGTTGACGATCGTGTAGCCGAAGACCGCATCCAGCGCCTGCTCTGGCGCGACGCGACGGGCACGGCGGCCGATCACCACGCCGAGCTCGCATTCGAGGTCGAGCTCGGCCGTCGACGGCGGCCGGACGATCGCCTCGCCCGGACCGATGACGGCGTTGGCGAGCTTGGCGAACAACATCGGCCGCTCGGGGACGACCATGCCCTTCTCGCCGACATGGTCGCGGTAGTTGCGACCGACGCACACGATCTTGCTCGCGCGGCGGAGCGGCGGAAGCAGCCGCGCCTCGCCGGCTGGGTGGCGAGAAGCGTTGGCCGGTGGAGCCGGGCCATCGGTCAGGCGGTCGGGGTCCGGCCCGAGGTCGACGATCTCGTCGCCGATCCAGGCCCCCAGGCGCGGCGCGCCGTCGGTCGCGTAGGCGACGTAGCGCGTCATGGCTCGGTGAAGTAGGCGCGGGCGGCCGGACGCAGGAGACCCACGACCAGGATCACGGTCAGCACCAGGCCGGCCGGGATGGTGAGCACGTACCATCCCGCGGCGGCCTCGGAGGGCATCTCGAACAGCGCCGGCGGCAGGCCGGCCAGCACGGGAACCGGCAGGAAGCTGATCCCGATCGCGAAGCGGTGCGCGATCCGCTTGCGCTGGAGCGCAACCGTTACACCGAAGAGGACGAGGGCTAGCTCCGCCATCATGAAGATGCCGAGCAGGCTGAACGGCGCACGCTCGCTGAAGTCGGTGAATCCGACGATGCGGGGCAGCAGCAGTCCGGTCACGATGAGCAGGCCGAGGGCCCAGGCGAACCAGGCGAGGACGCCGAACGGCGTGCGCTCGGCGTCGGAGGGCTTCTCGGCTGGAGGTCCCGCGGGCATGGGCCGATGGTAGCCGCCGAGCGGCGGGCTAGCATGAGGCCGTGGAATGGCTGGCCGAGCTCTTCGCGACGAACCAGATCATCGTCCTGTCGGTCTACGGGCAGGTCTTCTTCGTCATGGGCCTGGCCATCGCGCTCCAGAGCCGCAAGCGGAGCGAGCTGGCACTGGCGCGATCGCTGCCGTGGCTGGCCGCGTTCGGGATCGCCTACGCGTTCGTGGAATGGGGATTCCTGTTCGTCCCGATCCAATCCGGATTCCTGCCGGGCGCCCTGATCCAGGCGCTGCTGTGGTTCCAGGTCGCGTTGCGCGGCCTGGCGTTCGCCCTCCTGCTCCAGTTCGGCGCCGAGCTGCTGCTGACGACGCGGGATCCGGCTCGCGGTGCCCCCCGGCTGAGCCCGCTCGGCGTGCCCTGGCTGCGGCTGGTGGCACCGATGGCCCTGGTCCTGTGGGCGATCGGCACGCTCGCCATCTCGGCCTGGGTCGGCGAGTTCACGCCCGACATTGCGCCGTGGCTGCCGATGGGGCGCATCGAATCGGCGGTGGCGGCGGTGGGGACGCCGATCGCCGTCGGCGACGTCCTGGCGCGCTGGATGCTCGCCCTGCCCGGCGCCGCCGCGGTCGTCATCGGCCTCCTGCGCAGCGCGCAGGCGCTCGAGCCGATCGCCCGCCCGCCGGTGGGTGCGGCGCTGCGGCTGACCGCCGCCGCGTTCGCGGTGTACGCGGTGCTCGAGGGCTTCGTGCCTATGGCGGCGCCCTTCCCGCCCGCCTCGGTGCTCAACAGCGGCACGGTCGTGGATGCGCTGGGTATCCCGATCGAGGTGTTCCGCTCGCTCATCGGCCTGGCGATGGCGGTCGGCGTCATCCGCAGCCTGGACCTGTTCGAGCAGGAGACCGATCGCCGGCTCGCCGAGGCGCGCCGGCGCGAGCTGCTGGCGCAGGAGCGCGACCGGATCGGCCGCGACCTGCATGACGGCATCATCCAGTCGATCTACGCCGCCGGCCTGCACCTCGACGAGGCGCGCGCCGAAGGCGGTGACCCGCGGCCGCGGATCGGGATCGTGCTGGGTGAGCTGGAGCGCGTGACGGCTGACATCCGCCGCACGATCTTCGACCTGCGCAGCACCTCCCTCGACGCCAGCGACCCGGAGCGACTGGTGGCCGCGGTCGCCGATGAGCTGCGCGCCCACGGCTTGGTCGACATCACGCTCCACGTCGACGGGGAGTGGCGCGCGCGCCTCAGCGAAGAGCAGGCGGACCAGCTGCGCCACATCGTCCGTGAGGCGTTGTCCAACGTCCTGCGCCACGCCTCCGCCTCGCACGTCGAGCTGCGCCTCCGCTGCGAGGAAGAGCGGCTGGCACTCGAGATCCGCGACGACGGGCACGGATTCGACACCACCGGGGCGACCCGCGGCGACGGGCCCCACGGCCTCGCCAACCTGCGCGGCCGCGCCGAGCTGCTCGGCGCCGAGCTCGACGTCCGGAGCGCGCCGGGGCGAGGCACCGCCCTCTCCCTTACCATGCCCGTCGCGGCAGTCCGCCGCGCCCCATGACCAGCCTCGACCGCGGCGTCGCCGCACCCCCGTCCGAGATCCGCATCGTCATCGCCGACGACCACGAGGTGGTGCGCATCGGACTCGTCGCCCTCCTCGACCGCCAGGAGGGCTTCAGCGTGGTCGGCGAGGCCGGGACCGGCAGCGACGCGGTGCGCCTGGTCCGCGAGCTGCGGCCCGACGTCGTGGTGCTCGACATCCGGATGCCGAACGGCTCGGGGACCGACGCCTGTCGCGAGATCACGCGTGACCTGCCCGGCACGCCGGTGGTGATGCTGACCAGCTACGCCGACTCGGAGGCGCTGTTCGAGGCCATCGCCGCCGGCGCCAGCGGCTACGTCCTCAAGCGCATCGGCTCCGACGAGCTGGTCGAGGCGGTGCGCACGGTAGCCGCCGGTGAATCGATGCTCGACCACGCGGTCACCGGCGCGGTCCTGGAGCGCCTGCGGACGGCGGCCCGTGACGAGGAGGCCGGCGCCTTCGCCGAGCTCACCGAGCAGGAGCGCCGGGTCCTGGCCGAGGTCGCCAGCGGCGCCTCGAACCGCGAGATCGGCGCGCGCCTCGACCTGGCCGAGAAGACGGTCCGCAACTACGTCTCCAACGTGCTTGCCAAGCTCGGCCTGGCGAGCCGTGCCCAGGCGGCGACGTACGCCATCCGCCACCGCCTGCGCGAGCTCGACACTCCGGACGGCACCCATGGCTGATGCCCTCCGTCCCACGCGGACCGCACCGCTCCTGCTGGCGCTCGCGCTGGTGGCCTGTGAGGCGGTCAGCCCCACCCCCTTGCCGTCGTCGAGCCCGCCGCCATCGTCTACGCCAACGGAGCGGCCGACCGCCAGCGCCTCCCCGACCGCCACGCCGGAGCCCACCTTCTCGCTCGACCTGCCGGTCGAGTTGGATCCGCGCCGGGTGCGGGTGGTGGTGCAGCCGGCGCTCGACGGCGACGGCGGGCAGGTCAACGTGACGGTGACCAACCTCGCCGATACGCGGATCGAGGAAATCGTGCTGCGCTGGTCGACGTCCCTCGCCGACACGCTGTTCCTGGCGCCGTTCGTCCCGGGTCCGGAGCGGGTCGAGGAGTTCGGCCCGCCGCTGACGGTCAGCACCGCTTGGACGAAGTGGGTCGAGGGCCCGGGCGAGGAGGGCGAGCCGGCCGGCACCACCTCGCTGGGCTACGGGCCAATGGACCCGGGGATGGTGCTCGCGATCCCCCTCTACGTCACGCGCCGCGCGGAGGGCTCCGTCGGGTTCGACCTCCAGGTCCTCGCCGACGAGGCGATGCTCGCCCTGGAGGACGGCGAGCCGGCCGAGCTGCGGGTCGAGATCCCATGAGCGGTCCGTACGCCTTCCTGCCCGCCTGGACCGAGCTCGACGCGGCGCTCCACGAGCGCCTGAGCGCGGCGATCGACCCGGATCGGCGCATCCTGCAGGCACTCGAGCGCATCGTCCCGCTGTCGGGCAAGCGGATCGCCGACGTCGGG
>JAICQM010000190.1 GCA_025937875.1 Chloroflexota bacterium | reverse complement strand
CGCCACGGCGCACAGCGTGACCAGCAATGGCAGCAGTTCGAGCCTTCCCTCGTAGTTGCGTGCACCCAAGCGCATATGGCCCCGGCTGTCAGCACCTCTTCGTGGACCACGAACCTTCACGACACATCGCTCGTGGAGCACGAGCCGGTGCTGACACCGCGCGAGGGAGCACCCGAGGGCCACCCGTCCCCGGTCGCGTGCTGCTCTTCGCTACCCCGCGCACCGAGCGCGGGATGCTTGACCGATATTTCGGCCTCATCCGGCATGAGGGCCCGTTCGTGCGGTGAATGGCCGAAATATCGGTCAGCCAGGGGAGGCGGTTACACTCGGCGCATGCGGATCGGCTTCAAGACGAGCCAGCAGAACGTGGACTGGCCGACCCTCCTCGCCATCTGGGAGCTGGCCGACGAGACGCCGTCGCTGGACAGCGGCTGGGTGTTCGATCATTTCGTGTCCCTGGACGACGGCGGCCCGTGTCACGAGGGGTGGACGGTGGCCAGTGCCCTGGCCGCGCGGACGCGGCGCCTGCAGCTGGGTCACCTCGTCATGAGCAACACGTACCGCCACCCCGCGGTGCTGGCCAAGATGGCGGCGACCCTTGATCACGTCGCGGGCGGGCGCTTCGTGCTGGGCCTCGGTGCCGGCTGGCACGAGGAGGAGCACGCGATGTACGGCATCCCGCTGCCGCCCATCGGAGAGCGGATCACGATGCTCGACGCCGCGATGCGCGTGATCCGCGGCCTCTGGAACGCCCCCAGCGGCGCCACCGTCGACGCGCCGCCCTACCGCCTGACCGATGCTACCTGCGATCCACCGCCGCGCACCCCGGGCGGACCGCCAATCTGGCTCGGCACGCAGGGGCTGAAGCGTGGCCTGCGGATCGTCGCCGAGCTCGCCGACGGCTGGAACCACACCGGCGCCTACGAGACGTTCGCCGCGAAGCGCGACGCATTGCTGGGCCACTGCGAGCGGGTGGGCCGCGACCCGGCTGAGATCGAGATCAGCGCCCAGGTGCGGCTCCGTGACGGCGGCCATGCCGCCGCCCTGGCCGACGCGCTCCGCTACGCCGCGGCGGGTGCGGGGCACGTCGTCGTCATCATGCCCGCCAGCGATGGGCCGGATGGGCTGCGGCGGCTCGTCCACGAGGTCGTCGAGCCGCTGCGCGAGCACGCCGGGTGACGTCGGCGCGGATCCTGAGCGTCGGCAGCGAGATCCTCATCGGGGAGACGGTCGACACCAACGCGGCGCACGTCGGCGCCGAGCTGGCACGGGTCGGCGTCGTCCTGGACGGGATCCGCGCCCTGCCGGACGACCTGATCCGCATCACGGAGGCAATCGTCGAGGCAAGGGCCGCGCACGACCTCGTCATCGTCACCGGCGGCCTGGGGCCGACCCACGACGACATGACCCGCGAGGCGGCGGCGGTGGCCCTCGGGGAGCAGCTTGCCGAGGACGCCGACCTGGTCGCCGGTCTGCGGGAGCGCTGGCACGGCTACGGCGGCGACTTCCCGCTGAGCAACCTGCGGCAGGCGATGCGGATCCCCTCGGCCGAGATCCTGGCCAACCCGATCGGGTCGGCACCCGGTTGGTGGGTCGACCGCGACGGCTGCGTCACGGTGCTGCTCCCCGGGGTGCCTTCCGAGATGCGGCGGATGTGGGCCGACGAGGTGGCTCCCCGTCTGGCCTCGCGATTCACCCTGACGCCGGTGTTCAGCCGCACGCTCAAGACGTGGGGCCTGGGAGAGTCGCGGATCGCCGACCTGCTGGGCGACCTGCTGGCACGGCCCGGCGAGGGGGTGGAGGCCGGCATCTACGCGCGCGACGACGGTGTGCATCTGCGGTTCTCGAGCCACGATCCAGCCGCGCGAGCCCGCGTCGAAGCCTGCGCCGACCGCGCCGGCCAGGCCCTCGGCGAGGTCGTCTGGGGCACCGATGACGACGACCTGGCGACCGTGGCCCTCGCCGCGCTCGGCGCAGCCGGTGCCGCGACGGTCGCCTCCTGGGAGGCCGACTCCGGCGGCGCGCTGCTCGCCATCCTGGCCGCGGCCGATGGCGGCCACGGCGCGGCGCGATTCGTCGGTGGCCTTCTCGATGCGGGGGCCACGGCGACCGCGCCGCTGGCCGAGGCGGTCGTGCAGCTCTCGCTGCTGCCGCAGAGCGCCGCCGGCCGCAGCCGGGTGAGGGTGAGCGTCAGTGGCCGCGTGACGATGGCCCCCGTCGAGCTGCGCATTCACGGCAGCGGTCCCCAGCGGCTGCGGCGCGCTGCCTTCGCCGCCCTCGACGCGGTGCGAAGGGTCGCCAACCGCTAGTTGATGGGGGGCGGGATCTCGATCGACGGGCTCGGGACGGTCGCGGGCGGCTCCGTGGCGGACGGCGGTGTCTCGACGGCACCGGGCGTCTCGAGCGGCAGCTGGGTGGCTTCGGCCGCCTGCGAACGATCGGCGGGCGGCGGTGCCTCGGGATCCGGCATCCGGTCGCCGAACGGCAGGAGCCGGCAGCTGGCCACGCCAGCCGCGAGGACGACCAGCAGGGCGACGCGGGACGCGGTGACGCGGAGCGGTGGTCGGCGATGCATCGGTTGCATCATGCCATCCTTCATGCCCCGTCAACCGAGCAAGGGAACCCGTCCCCGCTAGTTGATGGGCGGCGGGATCTCGAGCGTTGGGCTGGGCAGCTGGTCTCCGGGCGTCATACGCGGCGCCTCCTCGCTCGGCGACGGATCGGCCGGCAGCCGGCAGCCGCTCGCGAGGACGGCGATGGCCAGCAGCGCCGCTGCGAGGCGGGCGGCGCGAGGAGCCGGCGGGCGGCGGATACGGTGCATCACGGGATGTTCACTGCACGTGGCATGCGAGGAGGCCCGCCGGTCGGAACCGGCGGGCCTCCTCGGTACAGTCAGGGGTTGGACAACGCTACAGGAGCGGTGCCTTCACTTCGATCTGCATGAACCCGGTGCCAGAGACACTCTTCACCCGCACCACGGTGCCGGTGTTGGGAACCTGCACGCTCGACCAGCCGGGCTGGTAGCGGCCAGGATGCGCCCCCGTCGCGCCGTGCTCGTCCGAGTTGAACCAGTACGTGCGCGAGTCATCGAAGACCGATACGGCCGGCTTCGCCGGCAGCGTCGTCGGCGCGCCGTTGTTGTGCAGCGTGATCGACGGCACCGAGCTGAGCCCGAAGGTCGAGTCGCGCGAGAGGATGCGCGGGCGCATCAGCTCGTTCGTCCCGGCCCAGTGCTCGAGATCCGGGTGGGCGTCGACCGGGAGCAGGAAGCCCTCGCCCGGGTGGTCGCCCACGTTGTTGTTCTGGTCCTCGCCGAACTCCTCGTTCCAGTAGGAGATGAGGAGGCCGTCTTCATAGTTGAAGTGCTCGACCAGGTTGGGTGCCGTGTTGAGCCAACCGAAGTTGTACGGCCCGGTCCGGAGGCTGTCGTCGTAGCCGGCGTACTGGCGATTCTCCAGCACGTAGGCGTTGAAGTAGACGAACTCCTCCTCGCCGGTCGTGGCGTGGAAGCCCACGCCCGACACGCTGTTGGTGTCGTACGTCCAGCCCGCGTCCGTCTCAGCACCGTCCACCGGCTGACCGGTGATGGCGATGTTGTCGACGTAGAAGCCAGGCGT
>JAICQM010000051.1 GCA_025937875.1 Chloroflexota bacterium | reverse complement strand
CGCAGCTCGGTCGCGTAGTGGAACATCTCGGCCTGCGGCACCTGCGCCCGGAGGTGCTGGAGATGGCCGTCGGAGTCCATGCCGAGCACGTGACCGCGCTTGGCCGTGATCTGCCCCATCACGTCCCCCATGTACTCGTCGGGGACGACGACCTCGACCTCCAGGATCGGCTCGAGGAGGATCGGATCGGCCTGCTCGAACGCACGCTTGAGGGCCTGCGACGCGGCGATCTTGAAGGCCATCTCCGATGAGTCGACCGTGTGGTACGAGCCGTCGACCAGCGTCGCCTTGAGGTCGACGACCGGGTAGCCGGCCAGGACGCCCTCGGCCATCGCCTCGTGGAGCCCCTTCTCGACGGCCGGGATGTACTGGCGCGGCACGACGCCGCCCACGATCCGGTTCCCGAACTCGAAGCCGGAGCCCATCTCGCCGGCCTCGAACTCGATCACGACGTGGCCGTACTGGCCGTGCCCGCCCGTCTGGCGCTTGAACTTGTTGTCCACCCTGGCCGGCCTGCGGATCGTCTCGCGATACGGTACCCGCGGGGTCCCGGTCCGGACCGATGCGCCGAACTTGCGCTTCAGCCGGTCGACGATGACGTCGACGTGCGCGTCGCCCATGGCGGTCAGGATCGTCTCGCCGGTGCCGTCCTCGCGGTGGATGCGGATCGCCGGCTCCTCCTCCTCGAGGCGGTGCAGCGCCTGCCCCAGCTTGTCCAGGTCGGCCTTCGACTCGGGCTCCACCGCGACCTGGAGGGTCGGATTCGGGAACACGAGCGGCGGCATCTGAACAGCGACGCTGCGGTCGGCGACGAGCGTGTCGCCGGTATGCGTGCCGGTCAGCTTGGCGACGGCGGCGATGTCGCCGGGGCCGACCTTGGAGATGGGCACCTGGTCCTTGCCCATCACCCCCAACAGGTTGCCGAACCGCTCCTCCGACGTGCGGGTGGCATTCCAGACGTGCCCCTGGCCGGAGAGCGAGCCGGCGAAGACGCGGAAGAAGGTCAGCCGTCCGACGAACGGATCGGCCGTGGTCTTGAACACCTGCGCCACGAAGGGGGCCGCCGGATCCGGCTCGATCCGCTTCCCATCGGCCGATTCGCGAGCGCCGAGCTCGGCGGGGGAGGGGATGTGCTTGGCGATCATGCTCAGCAGCTCGCGAACCCCGATGTTGCGGAGCGCGCTACCGACGAAGACCGGCACCACGCTGCCCTCGCGCGTGCCCTTGTGCAGCGCGGCCTCGATCTCGGCATCGGTGAAGGGCTGGCCCTCGAGGTACTTCTCCATCAGCTCGTCGCTGGCCTCGGCCGCCGCCTCGACCAGGGCGTCGCGGCGGGAATGCTCGATCCCCTCCAGCTCGGGCGGGATTGGCACCTCGCTCGGCTTGCCGCCCTCGTAGACCGTGGCGTGCTCCTCGATGACGTCGACGTAGCCTCGGAACGAGTCGGCTGCCCCGATCGGCAGGTAGACCGGCGCGATCTTGGGACCGAAGCGCGCCTTGAGCTGGTCCAGGACCCCGTCGTAGTTGGCGTTCTCGCGGTCCATCTTGTTGACGAACACGAAGCGTGGCAGGTGGCGCTCGTCGGCCATCCGCCAGACCTCCTCGGTCCCGACCTCCACACCGGCGCTGGCATCCACGACCACGATCGCCGCGTCCACCGCGGCCAGCGCCTGCACCACGTCGGACGCGTAGTCGGCATAGCCGGGCGAGTCGACGATGGTGATCCGGGTCCCGTCGTGCTCGAGCGAGGCGACCGCCAGGTTGATGCTCTGCTTGCGCTTCTGCTCGTCCGGGTCGTGGTCCAGCGTGGACGTCCCGGCGTCGACGGATCCCATGCGACCGATGGCGCCGGCGTCGAAGAGCATCGCCTCGGCGAGGCTCGTCTTGCCGGCGCCACCGTGGGCGATGAGGGCGACGTTGCGAATGCGGTCGGGGGTGGTCGGCGTCATCGAAGCTCCTCGAGATGGGGCGCCATTATCGTGCACCCATCGGTCGATGGTGGGACCATCGGGCGATGTTCCCGCATGTGCGCTACGTCACCGAGCCTGAGCCCGCGCCCGATCCGCTGGGCTTCATCCTGGACACGCTCTCGCATCCCGGCCACGTGGCGCTGCTCGTGGCCGGCGGCCTGGCGGTCCTGGGGCTGCTGGCGGCCTGGCATCGCCTGCGACCGATGGAGGACGCCCGCCTCCGCCTCGTCGCCCGCGCGACGAGCTACCGCGACCTCGTCCCATGGATGCTGCGCCTCTCGTTCGGCCTGGTGCTGCTGGGCGCGGGCCTGACCCGCGTCCTGTTCGCGCCCGACGTCCGGCCGCCGGATTGGCCGTACCTGGTGCTCAGCGCGCTCGGCTTCCTGCTCCTGCTCGGCCTGGCGGTGCGTCCCGCAGCGCTGGCCGCGCTGCTCGTCTACCTCGGCGGCCTGGTCTGGCAGCCGGGACTGATCGAGATCTGGGATGTCGCCGGCGGCCTGGCGGCCCTGGCGCTGCTGGGGCCGGGCCTGCCGTCGCTGGACGACCTGCTGCGCCACGCCTTCCCGCGTGCCCCGGGGCGCGCCGCGGTCACCGAGGGACCAACCACGGGCGTCTACGCCGACCTGGTGCCGCTGCTGGCGCGCATCGGCCTCGGGGGTGCGTTCGTCGCCTCCGGCATCGTCGACAAGTTCCTGAGCTACCCGCAGGGCCTGGAGGCCGTGGCGAAGTACGGGCTGACGTCGCTGGTGCCGGTGGCGCCGGAGATGTGGGTGGTGGGCGCCGGCGTGCTGGAGTCGACGCTCGGTCTCGCGATCCTGTTGGGCGTCATGACCCGCTTCAGCGTCGTGACGGGGTTCGCCGTGCTCACGCTGGCGGTCTTCGGCCTCCCGGACGACCCGATCCTGGCCCACGTCGGCCTGTTCGGGCTGTCGTCGGTCCTGTTCGTGCTCGGCGCCGGGCGATGGGGCGTGGACGCCTGGCTCGGCCGCCGGTTCGCTACGTCTGGCACCGCCGATCCGGTCGACGCACGCGGTTGTTAGAATCATCGCTCCGCTGAGCACGAAATCTCGAACCCGGAGGGTCCATGTCCGGCCACAGCAAGTGGTCCCAGATCAAGCGGCAGAAGGGCGCGAACGACGCGAAGCGCGGCGCCCTGTTCACGAAGCTGACGCGCGAGATCATCACCGCCGCCCGCCAGGGCGGGGGCGACCCGGACGCGAACTACCGGCTGCGCATGGCGGTCGACAAGGCGAAGGCCAACTCGATGCCCGCCGACAACATCAAGCGTGCCATCGACCGTGCGACCGGGGGCGGTGACGACGCCGAGCAGTTCGAGGAGATCACGTACGAGGGGTTCGGCCCGTCGAACGTGGCCGTGATCGTGGCCGCCATGACGGACAACCGGAACCGGACCGCGGCCGACGTGCGCTCGATCTTCAACAAGGCCGGGGGCTCGCTGGCGCCCGTGGCCTGGCAGTTCGAGCAGAAGGGCGTCATCAGCATCCCGCTCACCGGCCGCGATCCGGACGAGCTGAGCCTGACCGCGATCGATGCCGGTGCCGCCGACGTCGACGATCCGGACGGTGGGTCGGTCGTCGTCTACACCGATCCGGTCGAGCTCGAACGCGTTCGGACGGCGCTGGCGAGCGCCGGGTTCGAGGCCGAGTCGGCCGAGCTCAGCATGGAGCCCACCACGAAGGTCGAGCTCACCGACGAGAAGAGCGCCAGGGCGGTGCTGGGCTTCGTCGAGCGCCTCGAGGACCTCGACGACGTGCAGGACGTGTACGCCAACTTCGACATTCCGGCGGAGCTCATGGAGGCGCTCGAAGCCTCGGTCGTCTGAGGTTGCGAGCGCCTACCATGGCGCCGTGATCTCGCTCGGCATCGATCCGGGGACGGCCATCTGCGGCTTCGGCGTGGTCGCGCTCGACGGCGGCAGCCTGCGCATGATCGACGCAGGCGTCGTCCGCACCGCCCCCTCCCAGACCGATGCGTCACGCCTCGTCGAGCTGCATGGCGCCCTTCGCGCGCTGGTGTCCGAGCATCGGCCGGACGTGGTCGCGGTGGAGCGCCTCTTCTTCCAGCGCAACGTGCAGACCGCGATGGCCGTGGGCCAGGCGCGCGGCGTTGCCCTGCTCGTGGCGGCGGAGGCGGACCTCCCGATCGACGAGCCGACGCCCAACGAGGTGAAGCTCGCCGTGTGCGGGAGTGGCACCGCCGACAAGCGGCAGGTGGCCGAGATGGTCGAACGGCTGCTCCACGTCAGCCTGGCCGGCGTCCCCGACGACGCGACCGATGCCCTGGCCGCCGCCATCGGCGGCGCGTACCGCGCCCTGGCGGCTCCGCGCGCGGTGGCGCGGTGATCGGCTCGCTGCGGGGCGAGGTGACGCGCATCGGGCCGGACCATGCGCTGGTGGAGGTCGGCGGGATCGGCTATCGCGTGGTCGCCGGTCCCGTACTGCTCGGGAAGCTGCGGCAAGGCGCGCAGGCCCACGTCTATACCCATCACCTCGTCCGCGAGGACCAGCAGGCCCTGTTCGGTTTCGCGAGCACCGAGGAGCTGGCGTTCTTCGAACTGCTGATGACCGTCAGCCAGGTCGGTCCGCGGCTGGCGCTGGCGATCGTGAGCGCACACCCGGTCACCAAGCTCCAGCTCGGGATCATCGGCGACGACGTCGACCTGTTCACGTCCGTCAGCGGGGTGGGGCGCAAGACGGCGCAGCGGATCATCCTCGAGCTCAAGGAGAAGGTCCACGCCGCCGGAATCGCCGGTGGTGGTGCGTCCGGTGCGGCGGACTCCGACGTCGTCGCCGCCCTCGAGTCGCTCGGCTACACGGCGTCGGAGGCGCGCAGGGCTGCCGGCGCGGTTGCCGGGACCGATGGCGCACTCGACGCGCGCATCAAGGCCGCCCTCCAGGAGCTCGCGCGGGCGCGGTGACCCAGCACCGCATTCGGCGCGCCGAGCCTGCCGAAGCCGATGCGCTGCGGGCCCTGGCGCATCGGTCCAAGGCGCACTGGCCGTACGACGCCGCCTTCCTGGAGCGGGTGGCACCGATGCTCATGCTGACCGCGGCCGACGTGGAGCGCCATGAGGTGCACGTCCTCGAGGTGGGTGGCCAGGTCGCCGGCTGGCACCGCGTCACGCTGCACGCCGACCGGGCCGAGCTGGAGGACCTGTGGCTCGAGCCCGCCTACATCGGTGGCGGGTGGGGGAGACGCCTGTTCCAGGACGCGGCAGGCGTGGCGCGCGCGCATGGCGCACCGTGCCTCGAGTGGGACGCCGAGCCGTACGCGCAGCCGTTCTACGAGCGGATGGGTGGGGTCGAGATCGGACGCACGCCATCGGCCGCCGAGGAAGGGCGAACGCTGCCCCGGATGCGGCTGACGCTCTGAACCCGCCGTCAGCGGCGCAGGACGAGGCCGATGTGCCCGTACGGCGGCCGTGGATCGGCGTAGGTGCGCACCCGCGGGTCGGATTCCGAGACGGCGCCCTGGTCCCAGAGCCGATTCTGGGTGTCGAACGACACCTCGGCCAGCTGCGGCCAGCGCTCGAGCATCCGATTCCCGATCTCGTGGACGAGGTGCTGGATGGAGAGGCTGACGAACTCGTGGAAGACGGCCGCGGCGAGGTCGGAGACCTGCTCGGCGGCCACGTAGCGCGCCGGATCCAGGCCCAGGGCGTCGGACGCATCGGTATAGCGCCAGCCGATGGTGGCCCAGATGTAGAGCGGGCGGTCGCGGCGCTCGGGGAGCGTCGTGTGCTCGTCCCGGGCGAAGTCGGCGAAGGCCGAGCCGGTGAGCTTGATGAGCTGCAGGCCGATGCGCCCGCAGGCGTGATCGGTGATGCGCACCCCACCGGCGCCGTCGCGCTCGAGCTCGAGGCGAGCGGTGCCCTGCTCGCAGCGGTCGCGGCTGAACAACCGGTCGGACGCGCCGAAGCCGTCCGCCTCGGGCACGATGGCGGCCGGGAAGGGCAGGTCGTGACCGATGATCGTCAGCGACGCCATATGCGGGTAGGTCTCGAGGAACGCGGTGCCGACCTCGTGAAGCCACAGCTCGAGGGTCGTGGCGCGAGCCCGTAGCGAGGCGGCGTGGATGAAGTTCTTCATCGTGTCGGTCGCCACCACCATCCGGTTGTCGCCGTGCTCGTACGCCGGCCAGAACTCCTCGCCGTGGACGACGACCTCGATCTGGGCGGCGGCGAGCGTGTTGTCGCGCCCGGTGAACGGCGACTCGGGGATCGGCGTCACGCCGGTCAGCGGCTCGGCGTAGGTGCGGTAGACCTTGACGTCAGCCTTGCCGTAGACGATCTCGTGCTGCATGGCGCGGATCCTACGCCGAGCCGCGGCGCTTACGCCGCGCGCAGGCGCGCCAGGCGGTCCGCGGCGATGTCGACGCATTCGTCGGCCGCCCGCCGCAGCTCGGCGTCAGTCTCGTTGCGCAGCCCAACCTCCAGCAGCGGAACGATGTCGGCGCGCGAGCGGCCGGCCACGAAGACCGCGAAGCGGAAACCGTGGATGCGCTCGTACGCCTCGTTGAGGAACTCGAGCTCCTCCGCCACCCGGGCCGCCTCGCGATCGGCGTACGGGTCCGGCTCCTCGTCATAGCCCTGCTCGGCATGGCTCAGCGTACTGACCGATGCCGGCGCGGCGCCGATGCGCGGGTGGGCGTTGACCAGCTCGATCGCCTCCTCGGCCGGCAGCTCGCGCGCGATGCGCCCGGCGCTCGCAATGAGATCGGCATCGGTCTCGAAGGGGCGCGCGGCGGCAAGGCGCTCGAGGAATCGCGGCGCTCCCTCGAAGAGCACGCCGGCCTCGTTGACGAACGCCTCGATCGGCAGCCGGTCGAGGTCCGCGATGCGCGGGAAGGCAACCCGCTCGAGGACCGCATCCACCCCGGCCGCCGGCAGCTCGAGCTCCACGAGGTCGCGGATCGGCAGCCCGTTGTCGGGGTTGACCGCGGGGATCTCCGGCTTCAGCGCCCGGTCCCGCGCAACGGCACCGGCGTGGACCCGCGCAACCCGCATCCCGCGTCGCAGGTAGAAGCGGATGGCGTCGAGGTTGTCGTTGGTCGTCACCAGCCACAGGCGCGTGTGCCCGGTCGCTCCGGCCACCTGCAGTGCCGTCTGGAGCAGCGCCGACCCGGCACCGGTGCCACGCGGGTCGGCGTGCAGGGTCAGCAGCTCGAAGCCGCCGCCGGGCGTCTCGTGGACGGTCGCCAGCCCGACCCGCTCACCGGATGCCTCGGCCACCAGGCCGTCCAGCTCGAGCGGGTCCAACAGCTCGCCGAGGCGCGCGGTCATCCGCGAGCCCTGGTGGGCGCTGATGAGCGCGTCGGCCCAGTCGCGGTCGTCGGGTGCGAGGTCGCGGATGCGGATCGAGGGCGCGGACACCGTCATGGACGACGCGTCAGCTCCCGCGGTAGGTGGTCAGCCCGAACGGGGCCAGCAGCATCGGGACGTGGTAGTTGCGCTCCGGATCATCGATCCGGACGCCCACGGCGCAGCCCTGGAAGAACGAGTCCTCGCCCCGGTACGACGCGACGTCGAAGAGGATCTGGTAGTCGCCGAGCTCGAGCTCGTCGCCGTCGAGGAGATCGGCAATGCGGCCGTCGACATCGGTCTCGAGCTCGTTGAGGAGCTCGGAGCCGCCGTCATCGGTCAGCCGGAAGATGGCGACCGCGACGCCATGGGCGGGGATCCCACGCTCGGTGTCGAGGACGTGGGTACTGATGGTCGGACGCGCTCCGGGCATGCTGTGTCGCTCCTGCTACGCTCACCGGCATCATGACCGATGCGCCGGCTGCCCGCGACGCCCGCCTCGACATCCTGCTCACCGGGTCGCTCACCCCGCCGGGGGTGGTGAGCACCTGCTCGTTGATCCGCTCCGGGGAGGCGGTCTGCGTGGTCGATCCCGGCATGGCCCGCCGCCAGGCGGATATCACCGACCCGCTCCGCACGCTCGGACTGTCACCGGCGGACGTCACCGACGTGATCCTGGGGCACCACCATCCCGATCACACCCTCAACGCCGGCCTCTTTCCGCGGGCCCGGGTGCACGACCATTGGGCGATCTACCAGGGCTGGGACTGGACCGACCAGGACGCCGAGGGCTACGAGCTGACGCCGGCGGTACGCCTCATCCGCACGCCGGGCCACACGGCCGAGGACATCTCGACGGTGGTCGGGACGGCCGATGGCGTGGCGGTCTGCACGCACCTGTGGCTGCACGAGGGCTCGGGGACCAGCGAGGACGACGAGGATCCCACGCAGCTGGCGGCCTCGCGCGAGCGGGTCCTGGCCATCGCCGACCTCATCGTTCCCGGGCACGGGGCACCGTTCCGTCCGCCCCCGCGGCGCTAGACTGCCGGCCATGGCTGACCTGACGATCCGCGTCGGCGAGCTCGCCTTCACCGCCCGCTGGGAGGAGGCCGCGCCACGCACCCGCGAGGCGCTGCGCGCCTGGCTGCCGATCTCGTCGCGCCTCATCCACTGCAAATGGAGTGGCGAGTCGACCTGGATCCCGTTCGGGGAGCAGCGGCCGGACGTCGGATTCGAGAACCACACGTCCCACCCGGCGCCGGGCGACCTGCTCATCTACACCGGGGACATCAGCGAGTGCGAGATCCTCTTCCCGTACGGGGCCTGCAGTTTCAGCTCGCGGGTCGGCCAGCTGGCCGGGAATCACTTCGCCACCCTGATGAGCGGCCACGAGCAGCTGGCCGAGATGGGGCGCCGCGTCCTGTGGGAAGGCGCCCAGCAGATCGAGATCAGCGAGGGATAGGAGAAGGCACGTGGTCGTCGTCATGACCCTAGCGGTGCTCGCGCTGGCCGTGGTGCTGGTCGTCCTCGATGTGCTCTCGTGGCTGGGGGCCATGGTCCTGGTCCTTGTCGGTCTCATGGCCGCGGTCGTCCTCGGTGAGCGCCTCGACCGCTCGCGCCAGCGGGCGCCGCATGATCGGACAGCCCATCTCGATCGCAATCGCGGCGACTTCCACGGCGACGCCCAGTCATGGACGACCCCCACCCCGTACATCGACCACCCCGAGGGCGGCGGCACGCCGCCCGGCGTCGACCGCGCGCCACGCGACTGACGCGACCGATGGCCGGCGCGAGAGGGTTCGGTTTCCAGGTGCCCGCGAAGCCCGCTCCGCTCGACGGCGTCGTCAACCTCGACGACTTCGAGCCGATCGCGCGTGAGCGGCTCGATCCGCGTGCTTACGGCTACTACGCCTCCGGTGCCGGCGCCGAGCGCTCGCTCCACGACAACGTCGCCTCGTGGTCGGCGTGGCGGCTGCTGCCGCGGGTCCTGTCCGGGTCACGAGCGCCTGAGACGAGCGTACGCCTCCTCGGCGGCTCGGCGGCGCTGCCGTTCGGGGTGGCGCCCGCCGCGCTGCAGGGCATGGCGCACCCCGACGGCGAGCTGGCCATGGCGCGCGCCGCCACGGGGCACGGCGTCCCATACGTGCTCTCGACGGCGTCGACGCGCACCATCGAGGAGGTCGCTGCCGCCGCCGGCTCCGAGGCGGCCGGTCCGCGGTGGTTCCAGCTGTACGTCGAGCACGACCTGGGCTTTGCGCGCGAGCTCGTCCTGCGGGCCGAGGCCGCGGGGTTCACGGCCGTGGTCCTGACCGTCGACCTGCCGGTGGCCGGCTACCGCGAGCGCGATATCCGTAACCGGCTCGCGATCCCGATGTCGGTGCAGGCCCACCTGCCCGCCGGCCTGGCCGAGGGTGAGACCGAGTTCACGACCTACATCGACACCAAGCCGGAGCTGCGCTGGGCCGATGTCGAGGCGATTGCCGGCTGGAGCTCGCTGCCGCTGGTGGTCAAGGGCATCCTCGCCCCGCGCGACGTCGAGCGTGCCGCCGACCACGGCGCCGCCGCGGTGTGGGTCTCGAATCACGGCGGGCGCCAGCTGGACGGCTCGGTGACCGCGGCCGAGATGCTGGCCGAGGCGGTCGACGCGGCGGCGGGTCGGGTCGAGATCTATGCCGATGGCGGGATCCGGCGGGGGAGCGACATCCTGGTCGCGCTGGCGCTCGGCGCGCGGGCCGTCTTCATCGGACGACCCTTCCTGTACGCGCTGGCCACCGCCGGCGAGGCGGGCGTGGAGCACGCGATCGCAATCCTCGGCGACGAGCTGCGCCGATCGCTCTCGATCCTCGGCGCGACCGCCGTTACCGACGTCCGCCGCGAGCACCTGCGGCCCGCCATCGTGCCGTGAGCGTCGACACGCTGGTCGTCGGGGGAACGGTCGTCACCGCCGGCGGGTCGAGCCAAGCAGATGTGGCGATCACCGGCGAACGCATCCTGGAAGTCGGCACCGGGCTCGAGGGGCCGGCGGCGCGGACGATCGACGCGACCGGGCTCCTCGTGCTGCCGGGCGTGATCGACGTCCACACCCACCTCCGGCTCCCGACCGACGAGGAGCCGGATCGCTGCCTGCGCGACACCGTGGCTGCCGCGCGCGGCGGGACCACGACCGTCCTGTCCTTCAACAATCCCGGGACCGGGATCAGCGAGGCAGGCGCCGGCTCGCTCCTGGCCGGGCTCGAGGAGTTCCGGCGACGGACGGCTGGCCAGGCGGCGGTCGACATCGGCCTGAGCGCGGTCGTCAGCGGCCACCAGGCCCGGGCGCTCGAGGAGCTGCCGGCGCTCATCGCCGCGGGCGTGCCGACCTTCAAGGCGTTTATGGTCTACGACTTCCGCCTCCCCGACGAACGGCTGGAGGCCGCGCTGCGCATCGCCGCCCGCAACGGCGGGATGCTGCAGGTGCACTGCGAGGAGCCGTCGATCATCGACCCGCTCGTCGCCGCCGCACTGCGGAACGGCGAGACGGACTGCCGGCACCACATGCTGACGCGGCCGCCCGACGCCGAGGCGGCCGCGACGCGCAAGGCGATCGAGATGGCACGGCGCGCCGAGGCGCCGCTCTACATCGTCCATCTCTCGTGCGAGGCGGCACTGGAGGCGGTGGCCGAGGCCAAGGAGCGCGGTCAGCCGGTGTACGCCGAGACCTGTCCGCACTACCTCACCCTGACCGATGCGCTCTACGACGCCGGCGACGAGGCGGAGGTCATCAAGCGCGTCATCTCACCCCCGTTGCGCTCGCAGACCGATGTGGACGCCCTGTGGGCCGGACTGCGCGAGGGATTCCTGGACGTCATCGCGTCCGATCACGTCCCCGACCGCGTGACGGTCGAGAAGCAGGTGCCGGCGCCGCCCTTCCCGGAGATCAGCAATGGCGGCCCCGGGATCGAGACCATGCTCGCCGTCGCCTGGTCGGAGGGCGTCGCCCGCGGCCGCCTCGGCGCGGAGAGGCTGGTTGACGTGCTGGCCACGACCCCGGCGCGCCTGTTCGGCCTGTCCGACAAGGGTGCGGTCGAGGTCGGCCGCGATGCCGACCTCGTCCTGTGGGACCCGGCCGCGCGGCGCACGCTGCGCCAGGCGGACCTGCACCACACCAGCGACTACACGCCGTTCGAAGGGTTGGAGATCAGCGGCGCCCCGGTGCGCGTCCTGCTGCGGGGCCGGGACTGCGGTGCACCGGAGCAGGCACCCCGGGGGCGCTTCGTGGAGCGTACGCTGCGCCCCCTGCCGGCCTGAGCCGTCCGACAGCCGACCACCAGCTCAGGCCCACCGCTTGGTATCATCGGTCGACCCCGCCGACCCGGATTGCGGTTCCGAGCCGGCGCATCTCGGTCCCGAGGTCCGTCGCCGGGTGCCTGCCGCCACCATGCCCTGGAGACCGGATGGACCATGACGCCAGCCTGATCACGACCATCGCCCTGGGGCTCAGCGTCGCCTTCGCAGCCGGGTTCCTCGTGCGGCGCATCGGCCTGCCCCCGATCGTCGGCTATCTCCTGGCCGGGATCATCCTCGGCCCGTTCACCCCCGGCCTCATCGCCGATACCGAGATCGCGACCGAGCTGGCCGAGATCGGCGTCATCCTGCTCATGTTCGGGGTCGGCATCCACTTCAGCTTCCGCGACCTGCTCTCGGTGCGGCGAGTCGCGGTGCCCGGCGCCGTTGGACAGAGCGTGATCGCCACCCTGCTCGGCGTCGGCCTGGCCGTGAGCCTCGGATGGGGACTGGCCGCGGGCGTGGTGCTCGGCTTCTCGCTGTCGGTGGCGAGCACGGTGGTCCTGCTGCGGGCGCTCACCCAGCGCGGAGCGCTGGAGACGGTCCACGGTCGGGTGGCGGTCGGGTGGCTCATCGTCGAGGACGTCTTCACCGTCCTCGTCCTGGTCCTCCTGCCCAGCTTCGCGGTGATCGTCACCGCCGGCGGTGAGCTGACCATCGGCCTGTTGGCGCCGGTCGGGATCGCCGTGGCGAAGGCCGTAGCCCTCGGGGTCCTGATGGTCGTGGTCGGTGCCAGGGTCGTGCCGTGGGTCCTGCTCCAGGTCGCGCGCGACGGGTCGCGGGAGCTCTTCACGCTCTCCGTCCTCGCCGTTGCCATCGGGATCGCGTTCGCGTCATCGGCCGTCTTCGGCGTGTCGCTGGCCCTCGGCGCCTTCCTTGCCGGTGCCGTGGTCGGTGAGACCGATCTGTCCCATAAGGCGGCCAACGATGCGCTGCCGCTGCGGGACGCGTTCTCGGTCCTCTTCTTCGTGTCGGTGGGGATGCTGATCGATCCGGCCTACCTGCTGGCCAACCCGGTCGCGATCCTTGCGGTCGTGGTCCTGGTCGTGGTCGGCAAGTCGCTCGCGGCGATCGCCATCGTCTCGGCGCTCGGCTATCCACTGCGCACCGGCCTCACCGTCGGCGCCGGCCTGGCCCAGATCGGGGAGTTCAGCTTCATCCTCGCCACCGCCGGCGTCGCAGCGGGGGTCCTGCCCGCCGAGGCGCACCAGCTTGTCGTGGCCGGTGCACTGATCTCGATCACCCTCAACCCGCTCGTGTTCGCCAGCATCGATCCGGTGGAGGCGTGGGTGAAGCGGCGCCCGTGGTTACGGCGCTTCGCGGAGCGTGGCGCCGGCGCGCTGGCGGCTCCGACCACCGCGGACCGCGAGCTCCGGGGCCACGCGATCCTGTGCGGCTACGGCCGCATCGGTCGCACGGTGGCCCGCGCGCTGGAGTCGCGCGGGTTCGCGTACCTGGTGGTGGAGCAGGATCGTGGCGTCATCGAACGCCTCCGCGCCGCGGG
>JAICQM010000228.1 GCA_025937875.1 Chloroflexota bacterium | reverse complement strand
GGTGCTGCTCTACCAGACCGCGACCGACCACTGGGAGAGCTGGGCCTACGCCGGGGCGCTCGTAGGCCCGGGAGCCAGCGGTGCCGGCCCCGCCCTCGCCGGGCTGCGGTCCGGCAGTGGCGGGATGATCCGCGCCGGTGGGACGCAGCTGCTGATCGGCCTGGGACTATTCGCCGCCGGCTACCTCTTCTTCGAGGGCATCCTCAACATCAGCGGGCGGCGGCTGCCGCTGCCCGAGTGGGTCATCCCGGCCGCGGTGGTGATCCTCGGCCTAGCGCTCGTGGTCCGTGGCATCACGGAGCGCCGTTCCGGCTAGCCCGCCCCTGGGCGTTCGCGGCTTGTTGCGCCACACGGAGGTATCGGCCAATCAGGCGGCGCGCGTACCAGCGAGGGAGCGGCCCGATGGCCGGTCGTTCCGCCGGACGAAGCAAGCGGCCACGAGCAACGCCCATGGAGCGCCAGATGGGGGCTACGTTGGCAGATACCTCCGCGCGGTGGACCAGACGGCCACGTGACGCCCACCCGTCACCCCTCAAGGTGTCGTGGATGGTGATGTAGCATGGGGCGCATGTCGAACACGGAGCTCGACCTGCTCCTCGCCTTCGTCAACACCAACGACCTCGAGGCCGAGCGCGACCAGCTGGCGACCCCTGCCCAGCTCAGCGCCTGGGTGCAGGCACACGGCGGCGGTGGCGCGACGGCATCGGTCGATACGCACCGGCGCGCGCTCGCCCTGCGCGAGGGGCTCCGCGCGCTGGGACGCCAGAACAACGACGAGGCCGCCGAGCCGGAGCGCCTGGCGGCCCTGGCCGAGGCCACCGCCGCCCTCCCGTTGACCGCCTCGCTCGCGATGGGTTCGCACTGGGAACTGCGCCCCGAGGCGACCGGTTTGGACGCCTTCCTGGGGGGCCTGGTCGTGACCGTCCTGCGTGCCATGGCCGACGGATCCTGGTCGCGGGTGAAGGCCTGCCAGAACGACACCTGCCGCTGGCTGTTCATGGACGTGTCACGCAATCGGTCCCGCCAGTGGTGCACCATGGCCATCTGCGGCTCGCGCATGAAGGCGCGTGCCTATCGCGCCCGGCAGCGTGCCTCCGCCTAGACCGATGAGCGGGGCGTCGCCACACCTGCGCGTCGAGCCGGTCACGCCAGACCGCTGGGATGACCTGCTGCGCCTGTTCGGGCCGAACGGCGCCTACTCCAACTGCTGGTGCAGCTTCTTCCGCCAGACCGGACGCGAGTTCTCGGCGGGCTGCACGAATCGCGGTGCGGGCAACCGCTCGCTGCTCCGGGCACTGGTTCGCGACGGGCGCGTGCCCGGGCTGCTCGCCTATCGCGACGACGAGGCGGTGGGCTGGGTGAGCGTGGCCCCACGCACCGAGTTCGGCCGCGTCCTCCGCTCACCGATCACCAAGCTCCCGCCGGATGCCGGCGACGAGGGGACCACGTGGTCGATCGTGTGCCTCTACGTGCCGCGCGCCAACCGCCGCCAGGGCGTGGCGCGTGCCCTCATCGCCGGGGCCGTAGACTGGGCGCGAGCGCAGGGCGCGACGACGCTCGAGGGCTATCCCTACGACACCCGGGGACAGCGTCACGACAGCGCGTCGCTCTACGTCGGGACGGTGGACTTGTTCGCCGCCTCCGGCTTCGTCGAGATCGCGCGCCGCATCGAGTCGCGACCGGTGATGGAGCGGCGATTTGCGTAGCACCGTCATGGTCGATGGCAGTCGGGAAGTGGTCGGACGCTACCTGTACGAGCCTGGGCAGCATGCCGATGCCCTTCAGATGCCCGTGATGCAGCGCATCGGTATGCTTGGGTCCACATGCCGCCCCCGTCTGATCCCGACCATCTCACCGACGAGCTGAACCCCGTCAACGCCGGCTACGTCGCCGATCTCTACGACCGCTATCGCGCTGACCCCACATCCGTCGACGCGGAGTGGCGCGCCCGCTTCGACGCCGGGTTCGCCGGCTTCGAGCCGGTCAAGGCAGCACCGGCACCCACCAACGGCAATACCGATGCGGCGGCAGCGCCTGCGCCGGCGGCGGCGCCGGCGTCCACGCCGCCAGCCGCGGCCGCCGAGCCACGCCTACCGGAGGGAGCGACGCCGATCAAGGGACCCGCCGCGGCCCTCGCTCGCAACATGACCGCCAGCCTGGCGATCCCGACCGCGACCAGCTTCCGCGAGCTCGATGTGCGGGTCCTCGAGGAGCGGCGACGGGAGCTCAACGCGCAGGTCAAGCCACGCAAGATCAGCTTTACCCACCTCATCGGCTACGCGATCGTGCGCGCCGCCATGGCGCAGCCCTCGATGACCCACTACTACCTCGACGGCGCCGATGGGGCGCCCGCCAGCCGCGTCGACCCGGGCGGCGTCAACCTGGGACTGGCGGTGGACGTCGAGCGCCCCGACGGGTCGCGCTTCCTGGTCGTGCCGGTCATCAAGAACGCCGACGGGATGGACTTCGCGCAGTTCCTCGCCCGCTACGAGGAGCTGGTCGACAAGGCACGCAGCAACAAGCTGTCGATGGACGACATGACCGGCGCGACCATCACCCTCACCAATCCCGGGACGCTGGGCACGGCGGCATCGGTCCCGCGGCTCATGCCCAAGCAGGGCACG
>JAICQM010000253.1 GCA_025937875.1 Chloroflexota bacterium | reverse complement strand
GGCTTGAGGCCCGGGTAGCGCTCCAGGAACTCGACCCGCTCGCGCTTGAGGCGCTCGACGATCGCCTCGTATGCCTCCGTCCGTCCGAGCCGCTCGTAGAGCCGGCGCGGCTGGAGCTTCTCGATGTCGTCGATGCCCGGCACCGCGGTCGCCACCTCGTATCCGAAGTCGGGATCGCGCTCCCAGGTGATGCTGCCCTCGACGATGGCCTCGACGATCGCGCTGGAGTCCTCGATCGCCATCTTCTTCGACGCCTCGTCGCTCTCGTCACCGCCCACGCGCCCGGTGTTGAGCAGGAAGACCTCGAAGTCGCAACTCGCCTCCAGGTCGTGGAACCGGTTCGCCTGCTCCTCGTCACGCAGCGGATAGAACGGGTTGGTGCCCGGCACGCGCAGCGCCTTGCCCTCCTCGGCGGCGCCGCCGGCCGAGGTGCCCTGCGTCTCGCCCAGCATGAAGTAGGCGGCCGCCTGCTCCCGTGTCAGGCGCGCGACGCCGGGGATGATGTTGTCGTTGCGGTTGAGGATCAGCAGGTGCGAGACCGGACCGATCTCCCGCGGATCGCGCCAGATGCCGAGTGAGCTCATCGGGAACGTGGCGCGGCCGTTCTGGGTGTACGACATGTCGAAGAAGTCGACCGGGCCGCCGTCCTCCGCCTGTGAGACGTTCTCCAGATAGGCGTCCGGCTTGACGACCGCGCCGTGGATCGCCGGCTCGTGCCGCGGGTCCAGGCCGAAGGTCTTGGCGAAGCAGCCGTTCTCGGTGCCCACCACGCGACCGCCGGGGAAGAGGGCGATGAAGTCGTCCTGCACCGGCTGCGAGTTGTTCTGACGCGTGAACGTGGTCGTCGTCTTGCCGGTCCCCGACAGGCCGATGATCAAGGCCGTCTTCTCGCCGCCATCGGTCGGGATGACCTTGCAGCCGGCGTGCATGGCGAGCCCGCCCTTCTTGATGACGCGCTCGTTCCACATGCGCAGGCCGCCCTTCTTCGACTCGCCGAAGTAGTCGGAGTTGAAGACGCGGCTGATCCCGGCCTCGAGGTCGACGGTGATGAGGCGATCGTCCGGGTAGCCGGGCATGGGCAGGTTGGGCGTGTAGATCATGACCAGCTCTGGCTGCCACGCCTCGCCCGGGGTGTCGTCGGGATCGGGGGCGAAGTACAGCTGCTGCTGCATGCCGGCGATGTTGGCGTTGGCCTCCTCGATGTAGAGGCGCGCACGGGACCGATGCTCCAGGTCGTTGCCGATATAGCCGTCGATGATGACCATCGCCTGATCGGCGATGTACGCGTCCTGCAGGTTCGCCACCCGCTCGTACTCGGCACGGCTGATGACCTGCTTGTCGGTGATCGAGGGGTCATCGGTCACGATGTAGGTTGAGCCGGCCGAACGGCTGGTGGCCCGGGTCTGGACGTTGTAGTTGCCGAAGCTCGTGCGCCGCGCCTGTGGCATGCGGCTGGTGAGCTCCTGGAGGTCCGCGGCGGATGGGTTGTAGCGGATCGAGCGGGCGGTGGGAAGGTGCGTGCCGTCGGGTCCCTGCGGGACGCTGGCAGTCGCCGGGTCGGCGATGCTCATGAGGTCGTTGATCTCCTTGTGGCGCTCTCGAGCGATTCAGCTCGGGCGGGGCGGCGCGCGCCGTTCCGGCGCGCGGACGGGGATGATCGCGTCCTCATCGTACCTGAAACCTTTCGCGCACCGCCCGCCTCGGTATGGGTGAAGACGGCACTCGCCGCCGATCCAGCGAGGAACCTGCGACCCATGCGACCGTCCCCGATTCGTGCCGCCGCCCTGGCGGTGGGAGCCCTGCTCGTCCTGGCCGGCGTCGGTTTTGCGGCCGGCAACCGACCGGGCCAGACCGATGACGCCCTGCTGGCCAGCGCCGCGGCCACAGCCAGCACATCATCCACCTCCGTGCCGACCGACAGCGCGGCGCCGAGCGCGTCCGCGGAGGCGAGCGCATCGTCCGCGCCGAGTGCCTCGTTCGAGGCCAGCCCGTCAGCGGCGCTGAGCGCGTCCGC
>JAICQM010000183.1 GCA_025937875.1 Chloroflexota bacterium | reverse complement strand
GCCGAGGTGCTGCTCGAGACGCGCATCGACGCCCTCGACATCACCATCCTGCGCGGCGGCGGCGACCAGGTCGGCCAGTGGGCCAAGGACCACGGCTTCCGCCTGCCACCCGACGCGCCCGAGGTGCTCGACTTCTACGCCAGCCGCAGTCCGATCTTCATGGCCGCCGCCTTCGACGCCGATGCGGCCGCCGCGCGCGGCCAGGCCGTGGGCGACGGCACGCCGGTGCACCTGACCATCCCGACCGACAACCCGTGGGTGCCGCTGCGCATCCTGGGCCTCGGCAAGGCCGCCACCGAGCGCGTCGAGGCCGACGTGTTCCTCCTCACCGATGACCGTCCGGCACTCCTCCCGGCACCCAGTCGCTTCCTGGCCGACAACGGTCTGACGCTGGACCACAGCGCCGCGGCCACCGAGTCGCTCCTCGCCGACCTGCGCTCGGACGCGGGCATGGAATGGATTCCCGACGCGGCGTGGCTGACGAAGGTGACGATCGATGCCGCGGCGCCGGAGCTGACGTTCGACCTGGCGATCGACGCCTCGGGTGCAGGTCGCCCGTCGGAGGTCGATGCCGGCTTCGCGCCCATCGGCCCGACCCCGGCGCCGGGCTCGCCGGTGCCGTACCTGCTCCTGGCCGTGGCGGTGCTCATCGTGCTGGTGCCGGTCTGCGTCGACCGCCTGGGCCGTCCGAGCGCCGGCGCCGGACCCTTGCGACCGGCCTGATGTCGCGCTCGCATCGGTCTCGCGGGGTGATGGCGGCGTCGCTGCTCCTGCTAGCCGGGCTGGCCACCGGGTGCGGCGGCGCCGCCGCCGCGGAGCGCGTGACGATCGAGATCGGCTACTCGGCGTTCACGCCGCGACACCTGACCGTTGCGGCGGGCGTGCCGGTCACGTTCGTGCTCGTCAACGACGATCCCATCGACCACGAGTGGATCGTCGGCGACGATGCGGTCCACGCGGCGCATCGGACCGGGACAGAGATGGTGCACGCCGCACGGCCGACCGAGGTCACCGTCCCTGCCCTGGCCACGGTCGAGACCACCGTCACCTTCCCCGATCCGGGGATCTACGCGTACATCTGCCACCTGCCGGGGCACGAGGCCTACGGGATGGTTGGGCTGCTCACGGTCACGTAGCATTCCGCGCGGCGACGGGCGGGCAGATCCGTATACTCCGCCACGATGCTGCGCCCGAACCCGCCCCGGATGATCACCGTCGTGCTGGCGGTCGCCCTCATCGTGGTGGGCGTCAGTGCCACGGTCTTTCCCGTCGACTTCGTCGACACGGCACTCAACGTGGTCCAGTCGTACGTCGGCACGGACATCGAGATCACGCGCGAGGTGGGCTGGCTGTTCCTCCTCGCCGGCGATGGGCTGCTCGTCCTCGGCTCGTTGCTGCCGGGGATCTGACGATGGGCCGGCGCATGAACTTCACCCCGCGGCTGCCGACGATCATCGTCGCCCTGGCGCTCGTCCTGATCGGCATGCTCGGGACCTTCGGCGGGCTGCTGCCGAACATCGCCGGGCTGGGGTCGGAGGCCCTCGGTGCCTGGGCGCTCATCGCCGGTGGCGCCGTCATGCTGCTCGGGATGGTGTTCGAGGGGATCTGACCTCGTCAGGCGCTGACGCCCGGTGCGCCGAGCAGGCCGGGCAGAATGCTGCCGAAGAAGTACCCGGCAATCCCGGCGAAGGCGCCGATGACCAGGATCTCCAGCCCCGACGACCACCACGATCGATGCGTCCAGAGGCTCTTCACGACCCCGATCCCGAACAGCACGCCGAGGGTCGCCACGGTCGAGGCGATCACCGCCATGTCACGCCCCGCGAAGATGTGGGGGAGGATGGGCACGATCGATCCCAGGCCGAACGCGCCGCCCATGACCAGGGCGCCCTGCATCGGCGACCCCTCCTCCGGCTCGACGGCCAGGCCCAGCTCCTTCTCGACCATCGTCTTGAGCAGCACGTCGGGGTGCTCCGCCATGGCCCGCGCAACCCGGTTGGCCGTCTCCCGCGGCAGGCCCTCCTCCGCGAAGAGGTAGGCGATCTCGGCCTCCGCCTCGCCGGGCCGCTCGTGGACCTCGCGGCGTTCGTCCACGATCTGGGCATCGAAGATCTCGCGCTGGCTCTTCGAGCTGAGGTACTCACCGGCGGCCATGCTGAAGATGCCCGCCAGGGCCGCCGCCAGGCCGGCCACCAGGACGCCGAACCGATCAGTGCCGGCGCCCGCGACCGCGCTCACTACGGCCAGCGTGCTCACGAGTCCATCCTGGGCGCCGAAAACCGCCTCCCGGATCTCACCCAGCAGGCTGGCCCGGCGTCGCTCCTCGCCCAGGTGCGCCTCGAGAAACGCATCTGAGAACTCGTGCGCCTGCATTCCGGCGCGCGCATCCTCGTCGTCGAGCAGGTGAACCGCGGGGTCGCTCATGGTGTACTGATGCTAGCCGAGCCGAAGGCGGGCCGTGGACCGATCCACGGCCGAGTCACCAGCGGCCAACGGCCACGCCCAACAGGGAGGGATCCACATGCCACGCTCGCTCATCCCCGGCATCGCGGGGATCGTGCTCCTGCTCGCCGCCTGCTCCGGGTCTGGCGTCTTCCAAAACGTCGGCACCAACCTGGCGGATGCGCCGCAGGGCGCCCCCCAGGAGTCCGCCGCCAGCGGGGAGCGCCCCGGCGAGGCGGATGCGTTCGCCGTGCCGGCCGCGCAGCGCATCATCAAGACGGGCGAGCTGAGCATCGAGGTCGACGACGTCGCCGCCTCGATGGCCGCGGTCCGTACCCTCGCCGAAGGCGTCGGCGGCTACGTCGGCGGGTCGCAGGCCGGCACGATCGAGGAATCGGCGACGCTCACCCTGCGCGTCCCGGCCGACCGGTTCGAGGAGACGCTGGTCCGCCTGCGTGAGCTGGGCGGGACCGTCGTCGGCGAATCGACGCGGGAGGAGGATGTCACCGCCCAGGTGGTTGACCTCGAGGCGCGGATCGACAACCTGGCGGCCTCCGAGGCGTCCTACCGTGTCCTCGCCGAGCGCGCCGAGGCGGTCGACGACGTGCTGGCCGTGCAGGCGCGCCTCGACCAGGTGCGCGGACAGATCGAGCAGCTCCAGGCACAGCTCGACAACGTGAGCGGCCAGGCGGCGCTGTCCACGCTGGTGGTGCGACTCGTCCCGTCCGCCGAGCCGGTCACGGAGCAGACTGCGGGATGGGATCCGGGAGGGCAGCTGGATCAGGCACTGGCAGCCCTGGTCGGTATCGGGCAGGCCGTCGTCGATGTCGCGATCTGGGTGGGGATCGTCATCCTGCCCGTCGCACTGGCACTGGCGCTCCTGGCCTGGATCGGCCTCCGCGTGGCCCCGATCGTGCGCCGCCGGGCGGTCCCTGACCCCGAACGGGTCGAACCGTAGGGCGGATCAGTCTCGCCGCCGGCCGACGAACCACCAGGCGGCCGGCAGGACGCCGGCGGCGAGCGCGATCTTCAGTGCGTCACCGGGGATGAACACCAGCGCCCCGACGTCGATCGCCTCAGCCAGCGGCATGGGGCGCACCGCCGCCAGCACGGGGACGCCGATGAGGTAGATCACCAGGTTGCCGAGGACCATCAGCATCGCGGCCTGTGGCACGGTGCGATCCCAGCCGCGCTCGGCCAGCCAGCCGACGAACGTGGCGGCGGCCACGAAGCCGATGAGATATCCGCCGGTGACCCCGAGGAGCTGCTCGATCCCGGCGGCGCCACCGTTGAAGATCGGCAGCCCGGCAGCCCCGAGCGCGACGTAGAGGAGCATGCTCATGCCGCCGAGCCGGCTCCCCAGTGCGGCCCCGGTGAG
>JAICQM010000215.1 GCA_025937875.1 Chloroflexota bacterium | reverse complement strand
CGGGAAGGACTGCTGCTGGCCGGCGACGTGCTGTTCGCGGGGTCGTACGGTCGGACCGATCTCCCCGGCGGCTCGGACGAGGCCATGGCGGCCAGCCTCGCGCTCCTCGCGCGCGAGATCCCGCCAACGGTCCGCGTCCTGCCCGGGCACGGGCCCGAGACGACGATGGAGCGGGAGCTGCCCTGGCTGCGCCGCGTGGCGGAGACGGGTCGCCTGGTCGCTCCGGGGTAGCATCGAACTCGACACTCCATTGAGGTGCAACGGTTGGCGAAGCTGCAGATCACCTGGCTCGGACACGGGGGCATCCTGTACCGCACGGCAGGCGGCACGCACCTCTGGGTGGACCGATGGAGCGGCGGCCCCACGTTTCCCGACGCCTGGCGGACACCGGAACGCGTCGACGTGGTTGCGCCCACCCACGGCCACTTCGACCACGTCGGCGAGAACTGCAAGGACGTCACCGAGCTCGTGGACGGCCGCGATGACGTGACCGTCGTCTGCGGGCACGAGATGAGCATCTACCTCGCCGCGCACGGGATCGAGGCGATCGGCATGAACAAGGGCGGCACGGTGGAGGCCGGCGACGTCCGCCTGACGATGGTCCACGCCGATCACACCGGCGGCGCCACGATCACCGGCGGTGGCGCGCAGCAGATGACGCGCGAGCTGGGCTGCTGGGGCTGGGTGCTGGAGTTCGACGACGGCCCGACGGCCTATCACTCCGGCGACACCGACCTGTTCGGCGACATGGCGCTGATCCGTGAGCGCTGGTCGCCGTCGATCGCCGTCCTGCCCATCGGCGGCCACTACACGATGGGTCCGCGCGACGCGGCGCGGGCCCTGGAGCTGGTCGGCGCCACGACCGTGGTGCCGGTCCATTTCGGCACCTTCCCGGCCCTGGCCGGCACGCCCGACGAGCTGCGCCGCCATACGTCGGCCGACGTGGTGAGCCTGGCCCCGGGCGAGACCTGGGAGGCCTGAGTTGGTGCGAGTCGTCATCGGTACCCTTGCTGCCCTGGCCGGCGGCCTGCTCGGCTCCGCTGCACGCGGCGGTGTCGACATCGCCCACGCCCGCCTGGCTGGCGAGCCGGAGCCGGCGGTCGTCAACGTCACCGTCTCACCGGTGGCCGCGGTCGCCGGCTCGCTGGTGGGCCTGGTGCTCGGCGTCCGCGCCGCCTTCTGGGCGGGCGCGGTCCTGGGTGCGGCTGGCTCCGGGCGCATCGATCGCCTGGTGCTTGGTCGGTTCGGGATCGACGTCGACGAGCTCGTGGGGCGTGCCACGGTGAGCCAGGCGGATACCGCCGCAGATTGCTGACCGACTGCGCAAGGCCGACGTCACGCGTCGCGCCTTACGGCAGGTCCTTGTCCTCCATCTCCCAGGCGTGATCGAGAGCGTGGAAGGCGGTGTGGCGGACCAGGAACGGGATCGTCCAGCTGCGGCCGGCCATCGCCCCGGGCACGTTGCGCTCGCGAATCCCGGCGAGGAAGGCGGCTCGATGTTCCCGCACCGCGGCGGGGTCGACCATCACCTCGGCGGGCTCCGGAACGCCCACCCGTCTCGCGAAGTCGCCCTGCTCGTTGCGCAGCACGTGCGCGATGATCTCTTCGCGATCGCGCCCGCCACCCCGTGGACCCTTCTGCATCGCGGCTGACACACGGGCGCCGGTCTCGTCGAAGAACCGCCACGCAGCCTCCAGCAGCGCGAGCTTGCGATCGAGCTCGTCGGGGTCCATCGGTCCGTTCTCGAAGGAGGAAGCGGCGAACGAGATGCCCCAGAAGTCGGTGGATCCGGTACCGATGTGGTCCTCGACGATCTCCAGGTCACCCGCCTTGTCGAACTCTGCCGCGAGGCCGGCCAGGATGGCCACCGGCCGGTACCGATCGCGATACGCCTCCAGCGTTTCGACCGCAGCATCGGGCGTCTTCGCGCCGCGGCTCCATCCTGGCCAATCGATGGCGAACGCTGCGACCTTCTTGTCCTTTGGGCCGTGCTGGACGACCGTGCGAACGGGCATGCACCGCACGGTAGCAGTCCCTTCGTGACGGGGCGTGTCAGGAATCCTCCGGTGCTCCTTCGCGCATGCCTCCCCGAAATGCGCTGGGCCGCACGCAACTACGAAGATCGGGATGATTCAGGCCGGTTGGTGCCCGCGGTGTGCGCTGGGGCGCACCGGCTGGTGTAAATGAGGCCGAATCCGGCTCTGCTTCGTAGATGCGTGCGCGGGGGCGCACAGGCGACCGGCAACGGCCTGAAATGTGCGCCGGGGCGCACATAGCGAGCCTTCAATCCTGACCGTCAGTGGCAGGTTGGCGAGGGAAGATGGACCGATGAGAAGCCCGGGCCGCATCGGTCTAGAATGCACGAGCCCGTGACGACCTCGCCCTCCCTTGTCCATGCCCGCGACCTGACGAAGCGGTTTGGCGGCTTCACTGCCGTCGACGGCATCGAATTCGACGTGCGCCCCGGGGAGGCCTTCGGATTCCTTGGCCCGAACGGCGCCGGTAAGACGTCGACGATGCGCATGATCGCCTGCTCGAGCCCCGTGACGGATGGGACGCTGGAGGTGATCGGGATGGACCCGCGCACCCAGGCCCGCCAGATCAAGGCGCGCCTCGGCGTCGTCCCGCAGACCGACAACCTCGACACCGAGCTCACGGTGCGCGAGAACCTGGAGATGTACGCGCGCTACTTCGACATCCCGGGGCGCGTGGCGCGCCAGCGGACCGACGAGCTGCTCGAGTTCGTGCAGCTCAACGAGCGCGCCAAGGACCAGGTGGAGCCGCTGTCGGGCGGCATGAAGCGCCGGCTGACGATCGCGCGCGCCCTCATCAACGAGCCGGACCTGGTCATCCTCGACGAGCCGACGACCGGGCTCGATCCGCAGGCGCGCCACCTCCTG
>JAICQM010000232.1 GCA_025937875.1 Chloroflexota bacterium | reverse complement strand
TCTCCAGGCCGATCCGGCGCAGCGACATGAACTCGGCGGGCGTGTAGTACTTCACGAGCGGCAGGTGCTTGCGGCTGGGGCGCAGGTACTGGCCGATGGTGAGGACGTCGACATCGGCCTCGCGCAGGAGCTGCATCGCCTCGACGATCTCGTCCCACGTCTCACCGAGCCCGAGCATGATCCCGGTCTTCGTCACCATGGCGTCGAATCCGATCTCGGTGGCCACGGTGCGGCCGTGGGTGAGGACGCTGACGCTCCGGTCCCAGCGCGCGCGCCGGCGTACCGGCTTCTGCAGGCGCGGCACCGTCTCGACGTTGTGGTTGAGGATGTCAGGCTGCGCGGTGACCACGGTGCGGATGTCGTCGGGGCGGCCGTTGAGGTCGCTGATGAGCACCTCGATGCTGGTCGCCGGGTTCTCGAGGCGGATGCGGCGGATCGTCTCGGCCACCATGCCCGCACCGCCATCGGGCAGGTCGTCGCGGGCGACCATCGTGATGACCACGTGCTTGAGGCCCATGAGCTTCGTGGCCTCGGCCACGCGGCGTGGCTCGTCCCAGTCGGTGATCGGTGGGCGGCCGGTGGCGATGGCGCAGAAGCCGCAGTTCCGGGTGCAGACGCTGCCAAGGATCATGAAGGTGGCGGTGCCGAGCGCCCAGCACTCACCCTGGTTGGGGCAGCGGGCCTCCTCGCACACCGTGTTGAGCGCCTCGTCGCGCAGGACGTGCCTGGTGTTGGCATACGTGGCGCCGGCGCCGATCCGCACCTTGAGCCACGCCGGCCGCCGCCCGCCGGGGCCGGCGTTCTCGGGAAGCGGGTCGCCCGGGCCGAGCACCCCGCCGTCGACCTCGGGTCCGCCGGGATACATCACCTCCGACGGGGTTGCATGGCCGCCGGCCGGGTTGCTCACCACGGTCAGCTCGCCGAGCGTGCCGAAATCGGGACGGGATGGATCGAGGGCCATGCTCGAAGTCTACCCAAGCCTCCGGCGTCCTGCCGTCGGCGTGCCCTCCTGACTAGGATGGGTCCGATGCAGGACGTCGCCGCCGAGCTCACCGAACGTTTGCGCGCCGTGGCCACCGCGGAGCGGGCGGCCGCCGAGAAGCGTTACCTGAAGAGCGACCTGGAGTTCCTGGGCGCCAGCGTGCAGCAGATCCGCCGCGCGGTGAAGGAGCTCGAGGCGAGGGCCCCGCTGGACCGCGAACGCCTCCTCAGCCTCGTCGATGCGCTGTGGCGGCGGCCGATCCACGAGCGGCGGGTGGCGGCGGTGGTGACGCTCGAACGCCACGTACCGCTCCTGCGTCCCGACGACCTGGCAGTGATGGAGCGCCTGGTGCGCGAGTCGCGGACCTGGGCCCTGAGCGACGGGCTGGCGACTGGGGTCATCGGTCCGCTGCTCGTCCGGCGCCCGGACGTCGCCGACGCGTGGCTCGGGCGCTGGGCCGCCGACGACGACTTCTGGGTCCGGCGCACCGCGCTGCTGGCCGAGATCGCGCCACTGCGCGCCGGCGCGCCATTCGAGCGTTTCGGCCGTCACGCCGACGCGATGCTCGAGGAACGCGAGTTCTTCATCCGCAAGGCCATCGGCTGGGTGCTTCGCGAGGTCTCGAAGAGCCGCCCCGACGAGGTCCTGGCCTGGATCGCGCCGCGCACCGGCCGCGCATCGGGTGTGACGATGCGCGAAGTGGTGAAGTACCTACGCGGTCCCGCCGGAGAGCTGATGAGCGCCTATCGCGCGCGACGCCCGGCGCGGGTGTGACCGGTACCACCGTACCCCCGGGTACCACGGATTCGGCGCATGCGGCCGGGTGACCGATAGCGGCCGACGAGCCCACGGGTACCTCGCACCCGAACGTCCTATCGCTCGCCTGGAGGGCGACGGGTAGGTTGCTCGGCACGATGGTGCTGGCTCGGATTCGAGGCGCTCAGCGGCCCGTGCGACGACGCCCGCGGCTGCTGGTTCTCGTCTACGGCGTCTTCCTGGTGTTGGTCGGCGTGACCGCCAGCGCCGTCGTTGGCATCTCCGGCGTTCACCTTTCGAACTCGACGCTCGAGGCGGTCGTGTCACGCGACGGGTCACTCGTCGAGCTCTTCGTCAACGGCAACCTTCGCGCGTCCGACCTCGACGGTTCGCCCTCCGCCCGCCGCACCGCCGAGCTCGACGCCGCCCTCGACACGCTGACCCGCGAGGACCAGATCCTGCGCCTCGAGATCCGCGACCGCACCGGCCGCGTCATGTTTTCCGACGACGCCGGCGCGCCGGCGCTCGCGGTGTCGCTGGCCGACGCGCTCGCCGGGCGGGCGACGGCGGCGATGGGCTCCACGGCCACGGCGCAGGCACTGGCGGCGACCAGCGTCGTCGAGGAGCTGCTGCCGATCAAGGATGGCGAGGGGAACGTCCTCGCGGCGGTCACCCTGTGGCGTGATGCCGGTCCGATCCAGGAGCGCGTCGCCGCGGCGCAGCGCGACGTCGTGATCGTCCTCGTCGCAGCGGCGGCGCTGCTGGCGTT
>JAICQM010000090.1 GCA_025937875.1 Chloroflexota bacterium | reverse complement strand
GCCCAGTCGAGCGCCGCGCCCGCCGCCTCGGTGGCGTAGCCACGGCCCCACCACGCCCGCCCGAGCATGTAGCCGAGCTCGGGGGCCGGCCAGCCGTGCGGGTACCAGAGCCCGGCGCGACCGATGAAGCGGCCGCTCTCGCGTTCGTCAACGGCGAAGACGCCGTAGCCGCGCAGCTGCCAGTGGCCGATCCAGGCGGCCACCGCGCGCCAGCAGTCCTCCATCGACGGGATGTGCCGGTCACCGATGAAGCGCATCACCTCGGGGTCCTGGCTGAGCTCGAAGAGCGCGGCCGCGTCCGCGTCGACGAGTGGGCGCAGGGTGAGGCGATGGGTCTCGAGGGTGGGGATCTCCATGCCGCCATCATGCCGGGCTCCCTATCATGCGTGCGGTGAATTCACCGACGGATGGCCGCAGCCCGGGCATCCTGCGCTACGTCCTGGTCGTCGCGTGCGCCTCGACCGCCTACATCGGTGCCTTCACGGCCGGTGCCCTGGCGGCCCCGGAGCTCTCCGGTGAACGCGCCACCTCGGGTCTGCCCAACGCGATCGGGATCGCATCCACCGCCCTGGCCGCCTCGGTGCTGTCGGTGGTCATGGCGCGTCGCGGCCGGCGCTTCGGCCTCCTGACCGGCTTCGGCATCGGGGTCCTGGGCGGCCTGCTGGCGCTCGTCTCGGTCCTCGCCGGCTCCCTCCTGCTCCTCCTGGTGGCGAGCGTGGCGCTGGGGACGAGCAACGCCGCGATCCAGCTGACGCGCTACGCGGCCTCCGACACGGTGAGCACCGAGCGCCGGGCGGCGGTCATCGGCACTGTCGTGTGGGGCAGCACGGTGGGCGCCGTCCTGGGCCCGAACCTGCTCGGCCCGGCGGCAGGCATCGCGGGCGCCTTTGGACGAGATCGGCTCGAGGGTGCGTTCGTGCTGACGCTGGTCGGGATGGGCCTTGCCTTGCTCGTGGCGCTCGGCCTGCCGCGCGGGAGGCCGGCTCCGCAGCACGATCCCGATGCACCGCCGGCGCTGGGCCGGCGCGCGCTCCTCGCGCAACCACGCGTGCGGGCGGCGCTCATCGGCATGGTGTCCAGCCAGGTCGTGATGGTGCTGCTGATGACCATGACGCCACTGCACGTGCAGGAGGGTGGACACGGCATCGGGACGGTGGGCTTCGTCATCAGCGCCCACACGCTCGGGATGTTCGGGCTGTCGCCGGTGTCGAGCCGCCTGGTGACGCGCTTCGGGCCGATCCCCATCATCGTCGCCGGCTTCGGCGTCCTGGCCGTGGCGGGGATCGTCTCCGCCCTCGCCCCGCACGACGCGGTGCCCGTCCTGGCCGCCGGCCTCTTCCTCCTCGGCTGGGGCTGGAGCCTCGGCTTCATCGCCGGCAGCAGCCTCCTGGCAGCGGGGACGAGCACGGTGGAACGGATCAGCCTGCAGGGTATGACCGATGGCATCGTCTGGACCGCCGCGGCCCTGGCCAGCCTGAGCGCCGGCGCGCTCCTCGACGTCGTCGGCTATTCGACGCTCGGCTTCATCGCGGCCGCCATCCTGGCCGCGCCGCTGGTGGCCATCTTCATCTGGCGGCCGCGCTCTGCAATCGGGACGGCCTGAGCGACGCGATGCTGACCGATGTCGCCGCTGAGGCCGCTCCGCCCGTGGGGCACGCGCCCGCCCTGCGCGTGGGCGTCATGGTCGATGCCCTTTCGATGACGGCCTGGGAATACCGCGTGCTGGAGGAGATCCAGCGTTCCGACTTCGCCCGGGTCGCGATGGTGGTCATGAACGAGACGCCACCTCATCGCACCTCGACGTGGCTCCGACTCCGCCGGCGCTGGCGCCATGCCCTGTTCGCCATCTACCAGCGCGCCGACTACGCCCTGATGAAGGGTCGCGTCAGGCGTGACGCGTTCGCGCGACGCGACGCCTCCAGCCTCCTCGCGGAGGTTCCCATGCTTCGCGTCAGGCCCGTCAGCCGCGGATTCACGGACCGGCTGGCTGACGACGATCTGCACGAGATCCGCGCCGCGGATCTGGACGTGATGATCCGCTTCGGTTTTCGCATCCTGCGCGGCGACGTCCTGGATGCAGCCCGCCATGGCGTCTGGTCCCTGCATCACGGCTGCAATGAGCGATATCGCGGTGGCCCCGCCTTCTTCTGGGAGATCTTTCGCGACGACCCGGTCTCGGCGACGGTGCTCCAGGTCCTCAACGACCAGCTCGATGCGGGACAGGTCATCTACAAGTCGTGGGCCGCCACGTACCGCTTCTCGCTGTTCATCAGCCGCAACGCCGCCTTCTGGAAGTCGTCCGACTTCCATCTCCGACGTTTGCGCGACCTGCATCAGCGTGGGTGGGCGTGGATCGCGGACCAGGAGGCGGCGCGCGCCACCTACGACTACTCCACACCCATCAACCGCTACCCGACCAACGGCCAGATGCTGGTCTTTGCCGCCCGGCTCGCCGGGCGCATCCTGCACCAGGCATGGACGAAGGCCACGACCCGCACCCAGTGGTTCCTGGCCATTCGACCGCGCGACGCAGCCGATGCCGGCGGCTGGCGGACGATCAGGCCGCCAGCCGATCGATTCTGGGCCGATCCGCATGCGCTCTCCACGCCGGAACAGGAGTTCCTCTTCGTCGAGGAGCTGCCCTTCCGAACGGGGCGCGGTCGGATCGCGGCATGCGAGATCGCTGACGGAATGCTGGGACCGATGCGGCCCGTCCTGGAGCTGCCGATCCACGTGTCCTATCCATTCGTCTTCGAGGACGCCGGCACGGTGTACATGCTGCCGGAGACCCGCCGGGCGGGCCGTATTCAGCTGTACCGCGCCGAGCGCCTGCCGGACCGTTGGGTGCCGGATCGCGTCCTGCTCGATGAGATCTCGGCGGTGGACAGCACCATCGTGCGGCATGCCGGCCGCTACTGGCTGTTCACGTGCGTGGCGGTGGCCGGTGAGGAGAGCAACGACGAGCTGCGGCTCTACCACGCGAGATCCCTCGACGGGCCGTGGGTCGAGCATCTCCAGAGCCCGGTGGTCTCTGACGTCAGGCGTGCCCGGCCCGCCGGCGCGCTCTTCACCGACGGTGAGACGCTGATCCGGCCGTCTCAGGAGGGCGGGGGGACCTACGGCCGCGCCGTCCTCCTCAACGCGGTGGAGGAGCTGACGCCGACGGCGTATCGCGAGCGGACCGTCGGGCGGATCGACGGTGGCGAGATTTCCGGCAACCTTGGCAGCCACACCCTGACCCGTTTGGCTGCGCACGATGTGATCGACGGGCGAGCTCGACTGCCGCGCTGGAGCTCGGCACGAGCGGGGCCCCATCAATAGAACAGACGTTCTATCATGGGCGGTCCGATGCCCATGCCGGACCTTCCACGCCTCGCGTACGCGGAGCTCCACGCGCATTCCAACTTCAGCTTCCTCGACGGCGCCTCGCACCCCGAGGAGCTGATCGCGGCCGCGGCGCTGCTGGGCCTGCCGGCAGTGGCGATCACCGACCACGCCGGCCTCTACGGTGCGGTGCGCCTGTGGAAGGCGGCGCACGAGACGACGACCGAGGCGGCGCACGAGGCCGGCCTGGCGGCGGTGCGTCCGATCATCGGCCTGGAGGTCGCGATCCCGCGTGATCCCGATGAGCTGCATGTCGCGCGACGGGGAAGGAAGCTCAACGACCCGCTGCGGGGCGACCGGGCCAGCCGTGGCTGGCCCGGTCAGCATCACGCCGGACCGATCCCTGGCGACCACCTCGTCCTGCTGGCGCGGGACGCGGCCGGCTATGCGGCCCTCTCGCGCCTCGCGTCGCGCGGCCATCTCGCCGGGGAGAAGCAGTTCCCCGTCTTTGAGCGCGACCTGGTCGAGGCCGCCCTCGACGATGCGCGCGGGCACGTCATCGCGCTCACCGGCTGTCGCAACGGGGAGGTGCCTCGGCACCTGCTGGCCGGCGACCGGGCGGCGGCGCTGGCGGCCGCGCAACGCTGGGCGCGCCATCTTCCCGAGGGCGATTGCTGCGTCGAGCTGAGCCACCACCTCCAGCCCGACGACGACTGGCTCGTCGCCCAGCTCGCCGAGCTTGCCGAGGCGGCCGGCCTGCCGACCGTCGTCACCAACGAGGTCCACTACGCGCAGCCGGAGCGTCACCGGCTTCACGACGTCCTGGTCTGCATCCGCCACGGTGCGACGCTCGAGGAGGCGCGCGAGCTGCTGCTGCCCACCGCCGAGTACCGGCTCAAGAGCGGGGACGAGCTGGCCGCCATCGGCAACGGCCTGGCGGACGAGCGCAGCCGGCGCGCGTGGGCGGACGGGATGGCGCGCAGCGGCGCCATCGGTACCGCGTGCGAGCTGGACCTCGACTTCGAGCGCTATCGGTTCCCGGGGTTCAGGGTGCCCGAGGGCGAGACGCCGTTCTCATATCTCTACCAGCTTGCACACGAGGGCTTACGCGTCCGTTATCGGCCGATTACCAAGCGTGCCCTCAGCCAGCTGGCGCACGAGCTGGACGTCATCGATCGCACCAACCTGGCCGAGTTCTTCCTCATCGTCTGGGACCTGATGGAGTTCGCGCGACGCGGCAAGATCATTGGCCAGGGGCGGGGGAGCGCCGGCGACTCGATCGTGGCCTACTGCCTGGGCATCACCAAGGTCGACCCGATCGCCCACAAGCTCCTCTTCGAGCGCTTCATCAACGAGGCGCGGGCACTGCCCGACATCGATATCGACTTCGACGTCAACCGTCGCGAGGAGGTGATCCAGTACCTCTACAACACGTACGGCGCCGACCACGCCGCCATGGTCTGCACCATCGTCACGTACCGCGCCCGGTCCGCCGTGCGCGAGGTGGCCAAGACGCTCGGCTTCCCGCCCGAGTCGATCGACCGATTGGCGAAGGCGCTCGACACACGCGACGCGACCGATGTCGCCCGGGACCTGGCGCTCGACGGCTCGTTCGCCTGGCTGTTCGACGAGCTGGGGCTCGAGATGGAGGAGGTGGCCGTACCACCCGGTCGCGACGGACGCGCCGATGCCGGGCTCGTGCATCGCGAGACCGATTCGTCATGGAACCACCGGCCGCGACGCGTGCTCGACGCATCGGTCACCTCGATAAAGCACGAGTCGTCGACGACGAAGCGCTACGCGCGTTCGGGGGAGCTGAGCGGGGCCGAGCTGACGCTGCCCGATGCCCGCGACAACGGCTCGCCCGGGCCGTCCAGCGGCCGGCCGGCGGTGGTGCGCGTCGATCCCGAGAGCGGGATGCCCATCGAGGAGCGCCGGCGGCCGCGGGTCGTGCCGGAGCCCGGCGCCGGGGCAGCCGGCGAGACCGACGAGATCGACGCGACCGATGCGCCCGGCGACGCCCCGCGCCTGAACCGCTGGCAGTGGCTTCTCACCCTGTGCGCCGAGATCGACGGCTTCCCGCGCCACCTGGGCATCCACGTCGGCGGCATGCTCGTCACCCGCACGCCGCTCATCGACCTCGTCCCCATCGAGCGCGCCACCATGCCGGACCGGGTCGTCACCCAGTTCGACAAGGAGGACGTGGAGGCGCTGGGGTTGGTGAAGATCGACCTCCTGTCGCTCCGCACCCTGGGCGTGGTCAGCGACGCGCTCGACCGGATCGAGCGTGACACCGGGCGGCGCATCGATCTCGACGGCCTCCCGCACGACGACCCGGCCGTCTTCCGCTCCATCAGCAGCGCGGACACGGTCGGCATGTTCCAGGTCGAGTCCCGCGCCCAGATGCAGAGCCTTCCCAAGGCCCGCCCGGAGCGCTTCGAGGATCTCGTGGTCCAGGTCGCGATCATCCGCCCCGGGCCGGTGCAGGGCAACGCGGTCCATCCCTACCTCCGGCGCCGCGCCGGCGAGGAGGAGGTGACCTACGCCCATCCCTCGCTGGAGCCGATCCTCTCCGACACCCTGGGCGTGATCCTCTACCAGGAGCAGGTGATGCAGGTCGCGATCGAGGTCTGTGGCTACACCCCCATCGAGGCCGACATCTTCCGCAAGGCGATGGGCAGCCACCGTTCGCACGCCAAGATGCAGGCCGAGCGCGGTCGCTTCGTGGGTGGCGCCATGCGCACCGGCCTCACCGAGGCCGACGCGGAGGAGCTCTTCCAGAAGTGCTCCGCCTTCGCCGAGTTCGGCTTCGCGCGCGCCCACGCGGCGGCGTTCGCCAAGATCACCTACGACACCGCCTGGCTGAAGCTCTACTACCCGGCCCATTACGTCGCCGGCGTGCTGAACAACCAGCCGATGGGGTTCTACTCGCCGGCGGTCGTCGTCAACGACGCCAAGCGCCATGGCATCCGCATCCTGCCGGTCGACGTCAACGAGTCGGCCTGGGAGCACGACACGCGGCAGGCGTCGGCGCCCGACGCCGTCACGTACGCGATCCGGCTCGGGCTGCGCCAGGTGAAGGGGATCGACGAGCGGGCCAGGGAGACCCTCGAGCGCGAGCGCGCCATCGGGCCCTATCGGTCCGTCAGGGACTTCGTGGCCCGCACTCGGCTCGGCGAACAGGTGGTCGAGCGGTTGATCGGCATCGGTGCGTTCGACTGGACCGATGTGCCGCGCCGCGAGCTCCTCTGGCAGCTGCGCACCACCCTTCCCGATGCGGATCCCGCGCGTCCCGCGCTGGGACTGACCGATGACGCCCAGCTGGCGCTGGGCGCCTCGCTGCCACCCATGAGCACCGCGGAGCGGGTTGCCGCCGACTATCGCGAGACCGGCGTCTCGCCCGGCCTGCACGCCGTAGAGCTGTTCCGCGAGCGGCTCACCGACCGCGGTGTGATACGGGTCGCCGATGCGGCCGAGCGGCGCGATCGGGCGATGGTTCGGCTGGCGGGGCTGGCGGTATCGGTCCAGCATCCGATGACGGCCAAGAACTTCGTCTTCATCGCGCTCGAGGACGAGACCGGGATGATCAACGTCACCCTGCGCCCGAACGTGTACACCGCCAACCGTGCGCTGCTGCACCGCTCGCCACTGCTGGTGATCGACGGCCGGCTGCAGGTCGAGGGGAGCGTCCTCAACGTCGTCGCGCAGCGCCTGCGATCCGTGGACGAGATGCTCGACTCGCCGCCGGAGCGCCTCGACCTCGCCAGGCAGCAGCGCATGTTCCACTAGCGCGCGATCTTGACGCCGCTGCGGCATCCGGGGCACCCTTCGCCGACGGAGGAACTGACCGATGCTTCACGGCGCGCACATCACGCTCCGCCCCGCGCGCGAGGCCGATCTCGAGGCCATGTACACCGCGCACGTCGACATCGCCAACCGCGGCGCCTTCTTCCCGCTCGGCGTCTCATCCGAGAGCCGCTTCCGTCACGAGTTCGCCGAGCACGGCTTCTGGCAGAAGGAGGAGGGATTCCTCCTCATCGTGACGCCCGACGGCGAGATGGCCGGCCACATCGAATTCTTCAAGCCGGTGAGCTACTGGGACGCGTTCGAGCTCAGCTACCAGCTCTACGACGACCGATTTGCCGGTCGCGGCTACGTCACCGAGGCGGTGCAGCTGCTTGTCGACTACCTGTTCGCGACCAAGAAGCAGCACCGCATCCACCTTGTGATCGTCCCGGGGAATGCGGCCTCGCGCCGCATCGCCGAGAAGTGCGGGTTCCAGCTCGAGGGAACGGCCCGCGGCGCCTTCTACAACGATGGCCGCAACCAGGACGTCGT
>JAICQM010000272.1 GCA_025937875.1 Chloroflexota bacterium | reverse complement strand
CTCGGCGCCTGGCTGCGAGCCGAGGAGATCACGCCGCGCACGCTGCTGGCGGCCGTGATCATCATCGGTGCTGTCATCGCCATGGTCTCAGGGCGCCCGCGCCAGGTCGATGAGGCGGGCCCGGCTCCCGAGGCCGCCGGCGTCGACTGACACCGATGTCGCGTCCCGGTCCCACCACCGCGGCGCCGCTGCCCACCGCCCTCGCCCTCCTCACCGTCTACCTGGTCTGGGGCAGCACCTACCTGGCGATCGCGTACGTGGTCGACAGCATGCCGCCCTTCCTGTCCGCCGGGGCCCGCTACCTCGTCGCCGGGGTGATCCTGCTCGGCTTCCTGTGGCTCCACGGCCGCTTCCGGCGCTCGTCCGGCGAGCGTGAGCGGCCGACGCTGGCCCACTGGCGGTCGGCGGTCATCATCGGCATGCTCCTCCTCCTCGGCGGCAACGGACTCGTGGTGCTGGCCGAGCAGCCCGGCCTCCTGACATCGGGGGTCGCCGCGCTCCTCGTGGCCACCGAGCCGATCTGGATGAACCTGTTCGAGGCCATCCTCCAGCGACGCCGGCCGAGCGCGCTGGTCGTGGCCGGGGTGCTGGCCGGCTTCATCGGCGTCGTCATCCTGGTGTTCCCGACCGATGGCGTCGCCGAGGTCAGCCCCTTCGGCGTGCTGCTGGTGCTCATCGCGAGCCTGTGCTGGGCGGTCGGGTCGCTGTACGAGCGGCGCGCGCCCGTCCCACGCAGCCCATGGCTGGGCACCGGGATGGAGATGCTGGCCGGCGGCGCGGCGCTCCTGGTGCTGGCGATCCTCACCGGTGAACCGGGCCGGACGGACGTGTCCTCGTTCACGACCGAGTCGATCCTGGCGCTGGGCTACCTGGTCGTCTTCGGCTCGCTGGTCGTGTTCAGCGCCTACACCTGGCTGCTCCACAACGCCCCGGTCAGCACCATCGCCACGTACGCCTACGTAAACCCGATCGTGGCCGTCGCGCTCGGCGCCTGGCTGCGGTCCGAGGAGGTCACGCCGCGCACCATCCTGGCGGCGGCGATCATCCTGGGCGCCGTGGTGGCGATGGTCTCCGGCCGGCCGCGGGAGGGCGAGCCCGCAACGCGCTCGTCCTGACTGTCAGCACCGTCTCGTGGAGCACGAAGCCTCACGACACACGGCTCGTGGAGCACGAGCAGGTGCTGACACCGCGCAAGGGAGCACCGATGACCGATAGCGGTCAGGCGGCGGGTGGAGCGGGGTGCATCGTGCGGCCGCCGCGGACGATCACGTGGCGGAAACCGGCGGGGAAGACGACGAGGTTCCATGCGTCGCGGCGAGCGGCGGAGGGCACGACCGCGCCCTGGGCACCGAGCGCGCCGAGCCGCGCGGCGAGTGCCTGCGTGGCGTCCCACTCCCCGGTGAGGGAGCCGAGCTCGATCCCCAGTGCATCGCGCGACGCGGGGTCCCGCAGGTCGACCACGGGGAGCTGCTCCACGTCGAGCGTCCACAGCCGCCGCGTCTCGTCGTCAGGATCGATCGCCCCGCCGGTCGCGCCGCTCCACTCGGCCCACGCCGTGGCCGGCTCGAGCGACGCGTAGAGGGGCCACGGGTCGCCGGCCCGATGCCATCGTGCGGGGGTGGGTGCCGGGCGGTCCGGGGGCAGGGCCGGGATT
>JAICQM010000138.1 GCA_025937875.1 Chloroflexota bacterium | reverse complement strand
GGGCGTGGTGTCGGAGGACCAGATGCCCCACGAATGCGCCAGCCAGCGGTCCGGGTCGAAGTCGTCGGGGATCTCGTAGCGATCGGTGGTGAGCGTCGCGCTGCGGATGCGCTCGACCTTGAACGTGCGCATCGCCGCCACTGACTCGTCGAATCCGATGAGGTAGATGCTGCGCCCGGCTGCGTCGGGCTCGAGGAAGTAGGGCCGAACCCGCGTGTCGCGCCGCTCGCCACCGGCCGGCGGCTCGTAGCTGATGGCGACCACGCGCCCCTCGGCCCAACCGCGGGCCACGGTCGCGAACGAGCGGGTGAACGGCTCGTTGGGGCTGCGCTCACCGACGGCCAGCATCGTCGCGGCGACGTGCCGCGCGATCGGCTGGGGCAGCAGGTCGGCGAGCTTGGTGAAGGCGCTCACCACCTCGGCGTCGTACTCGTCGCTCCAGCGGCGGATGAGACGCGCGGCGAGGAAGAGGACGATGGCCTCCGGCACGGTGAGGCGCAGTGGCGGCAGGAAGAACTTGCGATCGATGCCGTAGTGCCCGCGCGCAGCCTGGAAGACGGGGACTCCAAGCTCCTCCTCCAGCGCACGGATGTCGCGATAGATCGTTCGCGTCGTCATGCCGGTCAGCTTCGCGATCTCGGAGACCGCGACCCCGGCCTCGCCGCTCCCCCGCGAGTACAGGATCGAGGCCACGCTCAGCAGGCGTGCCAGACGGTCGCGCTTCTGCCCCAGGCGCTCGTTGCCGGCATCCTCGTCCCAGCTGCCCCAATCGGTCACCACGCGGCCGATTCTAGACCGATGCCGCCGTACGGCCCTGCTGACCGATCTATCGGCCGAACGTGGCCTGAGCTTCGGTTCGTGCTGCGTTTGACCGATCTATCGGTCGCTATCCCGCACGAGGTCCGCCCCGGGGCGGCGTTCGTGCTCAACGGTGTCTGATATATCGGTTATTGACCGCCCCAACCGGCGTTTGTGCCGAAATTGACCGAAACATCGGTCGCCGGTCGGGCTCCCCGCGCTTGATGCACGGGACAAGCAAGAGCGCCACGGGGTCGCGGGCGGGTGGCCCTCGGCTGCTCTCTCGCGCAGACCTCCCCATGTGCGTGGGGGCGCACGTAACTACGAGGCATGTGCTGATTTGGGTGGGTTGGTGGCCAGCACGTGCGCGGAGGTGCACAGCGTGGGGCGAATGAGCTCCGAAATCGGGCTTGCTTCGTAGTTGGATGCGCTGGGGCGCAAGCGGGACGAGCGAATTACCACGACGTGCGCGGGGGCGCACGAGGTGGCAGGGCGGGGGCGCACGAGCCGGTGGCGGAAGGTCAGGTCAGGAAGAAGAAGGCGATGCCCAGGATGACGTAGACGCTGATGAGCTGGAGGCCCTCGATCCAGTTCGACTTGCCGTCGAGCGCGATGTAGGCGGCGATCATGGTCGAGACACCGACGGCGACGACTTCGAGTGGCGTGAACACGAGGGTCAGCTCGTTGCCGACCAGGAGGCCGAAGAAGACGAGCACCGGCGCGGCGAAGAGGGCGATCTGGGTCGCCGACCCGATGGACGTGATGAGGCTGAAGTCCATCTTGTTCTTGTAGGCCAGCGTGATCCCGACGACGTGCTCGGCAAGGTTGCCGATGACCGGGATCAGGATGATGCCGACGAAGAACTTGCTGATCCCCAGCGTCTCGACCATCGGGTCGAGGGAGTGGACGAGGACCTCCGACACCGCGGTCAGCGCTCCGGCCGAGGCGAGCAGGACGATGAGCGCGTGCCGCGGCGTCCAGTGCGCCTCCTCCTCGCCCTCGCCGTGGGTCCGCGCGCCGGGGACCTCCGGGCTGGTGAGGAAGAACCACGTCTGCGCCGCGTAGGTGAGGAGCAGGGCCACCGCGACACCGATCGACAGGGCCTCGATGCTGAAGAACTGGCTCGCGCCGGCACCCGTCTCCGGTCCGGCATGGATGAGGAACGCGAACGTCGCCGGCACGACCAGGCCGATGGTGGCCAGGATGAGGCTGGCGGCGTTCATGCCGGTGGCCTGCGCGTCGAAGGACTGGATCCCGTTCTTGATGCCGCCTATCAGGAGGGAGGCACCGAGGACCAGCAGCAGATTGCCGATGATCGAGCCGGTGATCGAGGCCTTCACCACGTCGAGCTCGCCGGCCATGATCAGGAAGGCGGCGATGATGATCTCGCCGATATTCCCGACGGTGGCGTTCATGATCCCGCCGATGCGCGGGCCGAGCGAGGCGCCGAGCTGCTCGGTCGCATGACCGAGGGTGTAGGCCAGGCCCAGGATGGCGAGGGCGCTGACGCCGAACGTCAGCGTCGCATCGGCACCCAGAATGCGCAGCACGATGGCCGCGACGGTGCCGACGATCGAGATCCCGTAGGCGATGCGGCTGAACATGTGAGCGTGATGGTAGCGCCGCTACGAAGCGCCGGCGGCCGTGCTCGCGCTCGGCGACGCGCTCTCGGTCGCGGCGCCGCTCCCAACCGGCGACCGGCTGGGCCGCGGAGTGGGCGTCGGCGGCGGCTCGCCGGGCAGGGCGGCCAGGATGGCGCGGTTGACGGCGTCGTCGACACCGATGAGCAGGAACACGTACCCGTCGGCGGCCCAGGTGTAGATCATCGTCCCGGCCGCCGTCGCGTTGTCCTCCGGGCGAACCCAGGTCACCCGGTCGCCGATCGTCTCCAGGCTCCACGGCTCGGGATCGAGGCCGGCGATGCCGACCTTGCGGCCGGCGGTGGCGAGAAACGGCTCGAGGTCGCCGGTCGTCGGCGCGTCGCCGTCGACGCGCATCGCGTAGAGCGTCGTGCGAGGCGCGTCCACGTAGCCGATGACGAGGCTCGCGAAGCGCCGGCCGAGGTCGCCGTACGCGTCGCCCATGTCGCCCGGCGTCAGCCCGAACTGATCGGTCGACGGCCGCACCACGGCCACGCCGCCGGCGCGCGTGGGAATGAGCGCCTCCAGCTCCGGATCCGGCTCGTTGGTGTAGCGCGGGGTCGGCAGCGGGGTGGGCGAGGGCGTGGGTGACGGGGTTGGCGGCGACGTCGTCGTGGCCCGGCTCGCGCTCGGCTGCACCGATGGCGGCGGTGTCGTTGAGCTGCAGGCGGCGAGGAGCGTCACCAGCAGCGCGACGGCGACCGAGCGGCTCCCGCGCGGGCGTGCTGGTACCGGGCGGGAGGTCGTCATGCGAGCGGCGATTCTAGCAAGGATCGCGCCCGAGGCGGCCGGATCAGCGGCTAGGCCGCGCCCTCGATCTCCGCGTCCTTCGATCGGTCGGTTCGGCGGCGCCGGGCAGGGCGCTCTTCGACGCCGAGCACCCTCGCCAATCCGTCGACAACCGCGGCCCGCCAGCGGCGACCGGCGAGCTGCCGCAGCTCGGCGACCGCCCGGGCCGGCGAGCGGCGCGGCTGGTGCGAGATGGTGAGGGAGTCGTACGCGTCGGCCAGGCCGACGACCTGCGCGCCGATCGGGGCGCGGCGGGCGATGGCGCCATCGCGCTGGTTCCAGCGGATGATCTCGGCCACGCCCTGCAGCGAGGCGATGGGCGATAGTTCGGCGGTGCCGAGCGCCTCCAGGCCGTGCAGCCGGGCGGCGAGCTCGATGCTGCGTACCTGGTCGTCGGGCAGGCCCAGCTCGGTGGCGATTCGGACCGCCAGGCTTCCGACCCGGTCGGCGTGGCCGCGGGCGGGGGCATCGCGCGCATCGAGGGAGCGGGCGACGGAGAGCAGCGTGTCGCGGATCGAGTCGCCCCCGTGGTCGGCGGCGTTGGACAGCAGCGCCGCGTGCTCCACCAGCTGGCCGACGCTTCCGTCGGCCGGGCTGCGCAGCGCGGCGCGGGCCAGCTCATCGAGCGTGCCGCGCAGCTGGTGCATCTCGCGCGGGACGTCGGCGGCGCGGACGAGGCGGTTGGCCCCTGAGCGCTTGCCGTAGTAGAGGGCGGTGTCGGCGGCGGAGATGAGCCCATTCTTGTCCGTCGCGTCGTCGGGAATAGCCGCCACCCCGACGCTGATGGTCACGGGCGCCGCCTCGCCACTGGTGAGGCGCGCGACCGCGTTGCGGACCCGCTCGCCGACCGCCACCGCCGTCTCGGCCTCGACGCCGGGCAGGATGAGCGCGAACTCGTCGCCGCCGTAGCGGTAGACCGAGTCGGTCGCCCGGGACGCGGAGGCGATGGCGGAGCTGACCGCGTGCAGCAGGGCGTCGCCGGCGGGGTGGCCCAGGATGTCGTTGTAGGCCTTGAAGTCGTCGAGGTCCATCATCAGGAGCGCCACTGGCTCGGGGGCGGCCGCCCGCCCGCGCGCGTCGACCAGATCGGCCAGGCGGCGCTGGAAGGCGCCGTGGTTGCGGAGCCCCGTGAGGGCGTCCGTGTCGGCGCGCAGCGTGACCTGGTGGTGGACCTCGGCGTTGCGCAGCGCGATGGAGGCCTGTGCGGCGAAGAGCTGGACGACCTCGAAATCGGTCTGGCTGAAGTAGATCTCCTCGCCGCCGATGCGCCCGACGTTGAGCGCTCCGATGACCACGCCGCCGGCGATGAGCGGCACGATGACGATCGCCTCCGGGTCCGGGGTCGTGCCGGGGATCTGGATCGCGCGCTCGTCGGCCAGCGCGTCGTTGACGAGCACCGGCTCGGCATGCTCGACGACCCACCCCATGAGCCCGTGTCCGAACGGCACGAGATGGTTCATGACCTCTTCGGCGAACCGCTCGCGGGCGAGGACCGGCATGAGCAGCTCGCGCTCGTGGTCGACGCGATAGATGCTCATGTTGTCGTAGTCGACCACGTGGCGCAGGCCGTCGGCAATCGAGTCCAGGACGTCGGACGGGTCGAGCGTGGAAAGCAGCTGCTCGTTGATCGACAGCAGCCGGCGCTGCGAGTCGAGCTGCCGCTCGAGCTCGGCCGACTGCGTGGTGATGCGCTCGTACGCCTCGGCATTGGCGATCGCCTGGGCGGCGTAGCCGGCGAAGATCATCATCGTCTGCAGGTCATCGGTGCTGAACTGGTTGAGGCCCAGCTTGGATAGGGCGATGACGCCCACCGACCGACCCTCGTAGACCATCGGCACCACCAGCATCGACTCGTCGATGTCGTCGGTGCCCTCGATGGTCAGGCCCCGGTCGTCGTTGAGGGCGTCGTTGATGAGCAGTGGCTCGGCCGACTCGGCCACCATGCCGGTGAACGAGCCCGGACCGATGTCGACCATGAGCCGCTCGCGGAAGTCGCCCTCCCCCAGGAGGCGATCGGTGAACGCGATCGGATCGCAGGTGCGCTTCTCCCAGTCGACGCGGTAGATCCGGATGTCGTGGTACTCCGCCAGGGAGTTGGCCTCGGCCACGATGGCCTCGGCAATCGCCGTGACATCGGTCAGTCGATTGAGGCGAGCCGAGAGGTCCTGGATGGAGCGCATGCGGGCCGCCTGGTCAGCCACGGACCGATACAGGCGGGCGTTGCTGATGGCCACCGCGGCCTGGTTGGCGAAGGCCTGGGCCAGGGCCACCTCGTCGGCCGGCCAGCCGCGCGGC
>JAICQM010000239.1 GCA_025937875.1 Chloroflexota bacterium | reverse complement strand
TCGTCAATCGTGATGACGGGAACGACCCCGAGCAAGAAGCGATCTTGGCCGACTCGGTCGGTCTGGCGCTCCTGGTCGTGCTCGAAACGCTAAGCCCCGCCGAGCGGCTGGCGTTCGTGCTGCACGATGTCTTCGGCATCCCGTTCGAGGAGATCGCGCCGGTGGTGGAGCGCTCGCCGGCCGCGGCCCGTCAGCTGGCGAGCCGGGCGCGGCGGCGCGTCCGGGCGGAGGCACCGGAGCCGGATGCGGATGTCGCCGTCCAGCGTCGGGCCGTGGATGCCTTCCTCGCGGCGGCTCGCGACGGCGATTTCGAGGGCCTGCTGCGCGTCCTCGATCCGGACGTCGTCCTCCGCGTTGACGGTGGCCCGAACGGTCCGCGACCGTTTGCGCGCTCGCCGCTCGTCGGCGCCGAGGACGTGGCACGCAGCGCGGGCGGATTCCGCGGTGCCGCCCCGCGGGCCGAGCCGGTGCTCGTCAACGGCGCGGCCGGGCTCCTCGTCAGGTTCCCGGCGCTGTCGATCGTGGCAGCATTTACCGTCGCCAACGGCCGTATCGTCGAGATCGACATCATTGCCGACCCCGCGAAGCTGCGTGGCCTGGCACCGGGCTGACGCGAGTCGCGAACCATCCCCTTGCACGATTGGCCGATTGCTGCTCCACCGATGAGTTGTCGGGCCGCGACCGGTCTCGTGGGTGAGGCACAGACGCAGGAGAACGCAGCACATGACCACCATGACAGCCCCGCGAGAGACGAAGAACCTCGACGGCTACGGGAATCCACCGCTCGACTGGCAGCGCCTGATTGACGCCCTGAACGCGATACGCGACCTGCCGGTGTCGGATTCGGCCAGCCACTACTGGATCGGCACGACCCGATCGGATGGGCGGCCCCACATCATGGGTGTGGGCATCGTCTGGCATGACGGCAGGTTCTATCTGGTGTCCGGGCCGCGGACCCAGAAGTCCAGGAACCTCGCGCGCGACCCACACTGCACCGTCAGCGTGGCCGCACCGGGCCTCGACATCGTCGCCGAGGGAGAAGCCAAGGTCATCCGCGACACCGGTGAGCTGGAGCGCATCGCCACCCTGTTCGACGACTGGGGTCCGCAAGTGCGGGACGGCGCGTTCTGGCACGAGTTCAGCGCTCCGAGCGCCGGCCCGCCGCCGTGGGACGTGTACGAGATCACCCCGACGACGATCTATGCCGTGGCGACGGCTGAGCCGAACGGCGCCACGCGCTGGCGGCTGTGAGCCGAGACATGAGCAAGGTACGTGCGCACATCTCGGCGTCCCTGGACGGCTACGTCGCCGGGCCGAACCAGAGCATGGAGGAGCCGCTGGGCCAGGGTGGCGAACGGCTTCACGACTGGGTCGTCCGGCTGAGGGCCTGGCGCGAGCACGCGGGGATGGATGGCGGCGAGGAGGACGCCAGCAGCTCGGTGGTGGAGGAGGAGTTCGCCAACGTCGGCGCCGAGATCATGGGTCGTGGAAAGTTCGGTCCGCCACGCCGCGGCCCGTGGGGCGACGGGACGTGGCAGGGCTGGTGGGGTGACGATCCACCCTTCCACAAGCCGGTGTTCGTCCTCACCCACCATGAGCGCCAGCCGCTCACGCTGTCGGACACGACCTTCACGTTCGTGACCGATGGCATCGAGGCCGCCCTGGCGCGGGCGAAGGACGCCGCCGGGGACAAGGACGTCTTCGTCGGCGGGGGTGCCGATGTCATCAACCAGTATTTGGCCGCTGGCCTGATGGACGAGGTGGAGCTGCACGTCGTGCCGCTCCTCCTCGGCGGGGGTGCGCGCCTGTTCGACGGCGTCGGCCCGGACGTGCAGCTGGAGCTGATCCGCACGGTCGAGGCACCGGGGGTCTCGCACCTGAAGTACCGCGTGATGCGGTAAACCGCGTAGGATCGGCGCATGGCAGTCCACGCCCGACCCGCGGCGTGAAAGCGGCATTCGCACCTCGGTACGGCACACCCGAAGTCGTCGGGCTGCGGGAGGTCGAGCGGCCGACGCCCACCCGTGATGAGATCCTGGTGCGCGTGCGGGCTGCATCGGTCAACCGTGCCGATCTCGATGGGCTGAAGCCGAAACCCGGATTCCTGCGCCTGTTCATGGGTATCCGCGCCCCGCGAAACCAGGCGATCGGGATCGATGCTGCAGGTGTCGTCGAGGCCGCGGGTCCCGACGTCACGCGCTTCGAGCCCGGCGACGCGGTGATGACCGACCTGTTCGCCGTCGGGCGCTTCGGCGCCTTTGCCGACTACGTCTGCGCCCCTGAGAAGGCCTTCGAACCGATCCCGAGCGGCATGGCGTTCGAAGAGGCCGCCACGTTGCCGCACTCGGCCGTGCTCGCGCTCCAGGGGATGCGCCTGCGCGA
>JAICQM010000201.1 GCA_025937875.1 Chloroflexota bacterium | reverse complement strand
GATCGGTCAGGCGCGCACGGACGGCGGGCGAGCCCGGCTCGGGAGTGACACGCGTGCGTGCTACGCTTCGGTGCACTCCCGAGCGCACCCTGAGAGCGCGAGCCGCGAGCAGTCTGCGAGGAGGCCCAACCCTGACGTCCCATCCATCGGTCCGGCCCGACTCGGCGCTCGACGAGCAGGGGCTCGCCGAGGTTCGACGGGTCGGCAGCGCCGACCTGATGGTCGGGATCCCCAGCTTCGGCAACGCGGAGACGATCGGCTACGTGGTGCGGGCGGCGACGGCCGGCATGGTCCAGTACTTCCCGGACCTCAAGCCGATCCTCGTCAACTCCGACGGCGGGTCGCCGGATGACACGCCCCGGGTGGCGGTCAGCACCGAGAGCCCCGACTACATCGAGAAGATCATCCTCGTCAGCCCGCGCCACAAGCTGCAGCGCATCAGCTTCACCTACCAGGGTACGAGCGGGAAGGGCACCGCGGTGCGCGCCCTCTTCGAGGTGGCGCGCGAGCTGAAGGTCAAGGCCATGGTGATGGTCGACTCCGACCTGCGCTCCATCGTGCCGGAGTGGGTCGAGCTCCTGGCCGGGCCGATCCTCAAGGGCGGCTACGACTTCGTGGCCCCGCTGTACGCGCGCTACAAGTACGACGGCACCATCACCAACAACATCTCCTATCCCCTGACCCGGGCGCTGTACGGGCAGCGCATCCGGCAGCCGATCGGTGGCGACTTCGCGGTCAGCGGCGACCTCGTGGCGCGCTACCTGGAGCTCGACACGTTCGACGAGCTCACCGCCCGCTTCGGGATCGACATCTGGATGACCCACACCGCCATCAACGAGGGCTTCGCCGTCTGCCAGGCCCGCCTGGGGGCGAAGATCCACGACGCCAAGGACCCCGCGTCCGACCTCGGACCGATGTTCCGGCAGGTCGTCGGGACGTTGTTCAAGCTGGCCGGCCACTACGAGGACCGATGGCTCCGGGTCCGCGGCTCGCACGCCATCCCCGAGTACGGCTTCGAGCGCGTCATCGCACCGGAGGAGATCAGCGTCAACCACGCCAAGCTCGTCGACAACCTCGACCAGGCGCGCCTCACCCAGCGAGACACGTGGGCCGCGATGCTGGGCGAGGAGCAGCTGGAGCGGGTCATGAGCCTCGAGCTGCCCGACGACCCGGGTGCGTTCCACTTCCCGGCCGAGCTGTGGGTGCGCTGTCTCTACGACACCCTGGTCGCGTTCCATCGCCCGGGGGCGGATCGCGAGCGGCTGCTCGCCGCGCTGACTCCCCTGTACTTCGGGCGTACCGCCGGATTCATCAGCCAGACGCTCGACATGACGACCGACCAGGCGGAGCGCGTCATCGACGACCAGGCCCGCGAGTTCGAGGAGCTCAAGCCGTACCTCGCCACCCGCTGGCGGGCGATGCGCGCCCAGCAATCGCCCGAGCCCGCCGCCGGCTGATGGCTCCCCGTCGCCGCGGCCCGTACCGCATCCTGCTGCCGCTCGCCAACCCGCGCACGGCGCGCGACCTGGTGCGCATCGGGGCCGGGATCGCCAACGGCCGCACCGAGATCACCGCCCTGGGCATCGTCGAGGTGCCGGAGGGAGTCAGCCTCTCGGAGGGCGCCCACCAGGCGCGCACCTCGCGCCGCCTGCTGCAACGGGTGATGGACTTCGGCGACGAGGAGGGCGTCGAGATCCGGACCATGGTCCGAATCGGCCGCCGCGCGTCGGACGGCGTCATCGAGGCTGTCAGCGAGGAGGGCACCGATCTCGTCATCTTCGGCTGGGGCGGCCCGCCGACCCCGTCGCAGGCAGCGCGGGCCGAGGCCGAGGCCACCGAGGCCGTCCTCTCCGGCGCCGAGCCGCGGCCGCCGGCGGTCTTCACGCCGACCATCGACGAGGTGGTTCGCGAGTCGCCGTGCGACATCGCCGTCGTCAAGCAGCGCGGCCTGGACAAGGTGGCGTCGATCCTGGTCCCGGTCCGCGGCGGTCCCCACGCCGAGCTGGCGATACGCCTCGCCCGCGACCTCGGCAAGCGCTTTGAGGCCCAGGTCGTGGTCATGCACATCGTGCCCAAGGGCATCGGCGAGCGGGCGCTGGCCCGCGAGCAGGAGGCGCTCGATGCGTTCGTCCGCGAGCACGGCGGCGGCAAGCGGGTGAAGGGCCTGCTCAGGGAGGGGACGAGCGTCCGCAGCACCATCATTCGCGAGGCAGCGCACCACAACCTGGTGGTGATGGGTGCCGGTGCCCAGCCGGCCGGTTCGCGGGCCGCAGCCGACGGGCGCTACCTGTTCGGCTCGGTTCCCGAGGCGGTGGTCAGCAAGGCGCGCTCGACGGTTATCGTGGTCAAGACCAAGCAGCAGCTGGGCACGGCCACGTTCGAGGAGCTGCGGGCGGCGGAGGGCACGCTGGCACATGCCGACGCCTACGCCGAGCGCAGCCACGCGTTGCCGTCGGTCGTCGACAAGTGGTTCGCCGAGAACACCTTCCACGCCAGCGAGTTCAGCGACATCGCCAAGCTGGTGGCCCTCAAGGAGAAGGCCGGCCTGACCGTCAGCGTCGGGCTGCCGGCCCTCAACGAGGAGAAGACGATCGCGCTGGTCATCAAGCGCGTGAAGTCGGCGCTCATGGACCGCGCCCCGCTCATCGACCAGATGGTGGTCATCGACTCCGACAGCACCGATCGCACCGTCGAGATCGCCTCCGAGCTCGGCGTCGAGGTCGTTCGCCACTCGCAGATCCTGCCCGAGGTCGGCTCGTACGTCGGGAAGGGCGAGGCGCTGTGGAAGTCGCTCCACGTCCTCGACGGCGACATCGTCGCCTGGATCGACACCGACATCAGCAACATCCAGCCGCGCTTCGTGTACGGCCTCCTGGGCCCGCTGCTGCGCGAGCCGCGGATCGGGTACGTGAAGGGCTTCTACCAGCGACCGATCAAGCAGGGCGACAAGCTCGTGCCGGAGGGTGGCGGCCGTGTCACCGAGCTCATGGCACGGCCGCTCATCAACCTGTTCTTCCCCGAGCTGTCGGGCATGATCCAGCCGCTGTCGGGCGAGTACGCCGGACGGCGCGAACTGCTCGAGAGCGTGCCGTTCTTCACCGGCTACGCGGTCGAGATCGGCCTGCTGATCGACATCATCGAGGCGCACGGGCTGCGGGCGATCGGCCAGGTCGACCTGGAGCGGCGCATCCACCGCAACCAGCCGCTGGGCAACCTGTCGCAGATGGCCTACGTCATCCTGGCCGGCGCCATCCGCAAGCTCGAGGAGCGGCATCG
>JAICQM010000147.1 GCA_025937875.1 Chloroflexota bacterium | reverse complement strand
CCGTTCCAGGGCGTTGTTCCCGCCTGATCCCGGTTCCGAGGGTCTTTCAACCCACGGTGTGCGGCTCGGCGCATGGATTGCCACCAAACGGCCACCAAGAATCGGCCCTGCCTCGTAGTGTGCGTGCGCTCCATCGCATGGGTCGTGGCCTGTCAGCACCTCTTCGTGGACCACGAGCGTTCACGACACACGGCTCGTGGAGCACGAGCCGGTGCTGACACCGCGCGAGGGAGCACCCGAGGACCACCCGCCCTCAACCCCGTGGCACTCTTCTCCACCCCGCGCATCGAGCGCGGGGAGCCCGGGACGTCGCCCGGGTCACCCGCCGACGAGCGGTCGCCACGTCCCGATCAGCATGCTCACCGCCACCGCGCCAACTGCAAGGAGCAGCGCCCCCGCGATCCACGCCCAATCGGCAGCGCGCATCGGCTGCGGTCGAGCGGCGCTGCGGCAGGGGCGCGATCCCAGTCCGCGGGCCTCCATCGCCACCGCCATCCGGGTCGCGCGCCGCACGCCGCCGACGAGCAGCGACAGCAGCCGCCCACCCATCAGCCGCAGCCACGCGACGGGCGAGCGGCCGGCATTGATGCCTCGCGCACGGCGCGCCAGGCCGATCGTCTGCCACTCCACGGCGAACGAGGGCAGCAGCCGCAGTGCCGCCAGCGCACCGAGCGCGAAGCGCGGCGAGACGCGCCAGTGCTGCATGAGGGCATCGGCCAGGTCGACCGGATCGGTCGTGGCCAGGGCCAGCAGCCCGGCCAGTGCGATCGCCAGCAGGCGCACGCCCAGCGCGAGGCCGTTGAGCGCCGTGTCGGCCCCGATCCGGATCGGTCCGGCCTCGAGCAGGGTCGGTCCGAGCTGCGCCGGCGCCAGCAGCGTGTTGATGACGGCCACCGAGACCGCGGCGAACAGGACGAGCCAGCTGCGTCCCAGGAGGGCGCCCGGCGAGACGCCGGAGACGGGCAGCAGCCCCAGCAGGACGACCAGGATCATCCCGGCGGTCACGCCGTCGAGCGAGGCGAACAGGGCGACCATCAGGAGCAGCGCCGCGACCAGCTTGGCGAGCGGGTTGGCCGCGCCGAGCGGCGCGGAGCGGTCGGGAACGACTGGCGTCAGGAGTTTCATCGCGGTGCCTCGAGCGCGATGACGCGGTCGGCCAGCAGTCGCACGAAGTCGAGGTCATGGGACACGACGCACACCGCCCGTCCCTCGTCGCGCAGGCCGGCCAGCAGGTCGAGCAGCTCGATCCACGTGCGCCGGTCCTGCCCGTACGTCGGCTCGTCGAGCACGAGGACCGATGGAGCGGTCGCCAGCGCGGTCGCGACCGAAAGGCGACGCTGCTCGCCGCCGGACAGCGTGAACGGATTGGCGTCCGCCAGATGGGCCAGGTGCAGCCGCCCCAGCAGCTCGCCGGCGCGTTCGCGCGCTTCCCCGAGCCCCGTTCCCGTCCGAAGCGGTCCGATCACCAGCTCCTCGGCCACCGTGGTGGCCAGGAACTGGTGCTCCGGGTCCTGAAACACGGTCCCGATGGCGCCCACCAGCCGTCGCGCATCCCATTGCCACAGCGGCTCACGCCCGTGCCCGGTGGCCAGCGCCTCGCCCGCCACGACGGCTCCCGGCTCGGGCCGCAGCAGCCCGCCGAGGAGCATCGCCAGCGTCGATTTGCCTGACCCGTTGGGGCCGGTGATCGCCACCGCCTCCGACGCGCGGAGCCCCACGTCGGTCGGGACCAGCGCCGGCTGGGTGGTGCCGGGATAGGTGAACCCGGCACCGTCGGCCAGCACGAGCGTGTCCCCGGGACCCTGTGCCCGCTTCGGCGGTGCCGCGATCGGCCGCTGCGGCACCCACACCCCGGCAGCGGCCAGCTCGTCGCCGAAGCGGCTGAAGACCTGCCACGGGGCGCCGTCGGCGATGAGCCCGCCACCCGCCTCGAGCACCAGCGCCCGGTCCGCCATCTCGACAACGGCGTCGACGCGGTGCTCGACCATCACCAGCGTGGCACCAATACGGTCCAGCACGCGGGCCAGCACCTCGCGGACGGCAGCCGCCCCCTGGGGATCGAGGTTCGCGGTCGGCTCGTCGAGCAGCAGCAGCGACGGGCGCAGCGCCAGCGTGCCGGCCAGTGCCAGGCGCTGCTGCTCGCCGCCGGACAAGGCGTGGGTCGGCCGCTGACGCCCGTACGGAAAGCCGACCGCATCGAGCGCCGCGTCGACCCGCGACCAGATCTGGTCGGCCGGGACGCAGCGATTCTCCAGCCCGAACGCCACGTCGTCGCCGGCGCGGCCCATCACGAGCTGCGACTCGGGGTCCTGGAGCAGGAGACCGGTGCCATCGCGCGCGGCGAGCGGATCGCGCCCATCGACGCGCAACACCCCTTCCGACTCGCCGCCGCCGGCCGTGTCGAGCAGGCCGGCCAGGGCCAGCAGCAGGGTTGACTTCCCCGCACCCGATGGCCCGAGAAGCAGGACGCGCTCGCCGGGCTCGATGCGCACATCGAGCCCGCGCACGGCCCACGCGCGCCGTCCCGGGTGCCGCCAGCCCCACCCGATCGCCTCGACGGCGGGCGCGGGCGGAACGGGCGGCGTCATCGGTCCATCAAAGCAGACCGATGCCCGGTGCGCCCCTCAGATGCGTCGCTGGTCCCGTCCGGATTCGAACGCGGCCAGCACGCCCCGGCGCGCCAGGGCGCGAGCCAGCAGCCAGGCACCGACACCGCCCAGCACGGCGCCGCTGAGGACGACGAACGCGGCGAAGGCGATCTTGAACTCCGGTCCCGCGTCGGGGTAGTAGACGACGATGTCGTGAATCGCGGCTCCGGCGCCCGCCAGCACGCCGCCCAGCACGGCGGCCGGCAGGTGCCAACCGCGATACAGGAAGAGCGCGAAGCCGAGCTCGGCTCCGGCGCCCTGGATGAGGCCCGACAGGAGCACGTCGAGACCCCACTGCGAGCCCAGGAAGGCGGAGACGGCGGCCGCCACGAAGCCGCCGAAGAGGGCGGCACCGGGACGCCGGACGACGAGCCCGACCAGCACGCCGGGGAGCAGCCAGACGCCGTACATGACGGCCTGGGCGGCGGGCACGGCGGCGAACAGCGGGGTCGTCCAGTTGTAGAGCGCATTCCAGGCCAGGAAGGCGACGCCGAAGGCCACGGCCAGGACGGCCGCTACGACGATGTCGATCATGCGCCAGCCGGCGGGGCGGGGCGCGGATGCGGTGGTCATTCCAGGTTCACTCCTTCGATGATGAGCAGGACGCCGGCGATCAGCCGTACCGACGCCGGGGCGCTGGACACCACGTTCGACAGGCCGCGCGCGCGGCCGAGCGCCAGCGGCTCGTCGTGCAGGGGATAGCGCAGGCCGCTGGTCGTGACGCCGGCCGCGTCGCCGGCGACGGGGAGCAGGGTCACGCCCTCCCCAACGGCAGCCGAGAGCACACGTTGCCCCGGACCGCGCACGGCGCCGATGACCGTCGCGCCGCGCCGGATCCGCAGCTTCACGCCACGCGCCTCCCACCCGGGATCGGCCAGGAGGAGCACGTTGGCCAGCTCATGGTCGATGCGCTCCCCACCGAGCGCGCCCAGGATCGTGACCTCTGACGCACCCGCGGCAACCGCCGCGTCGAGGGCCAGCTCCAGGTCGGAGGCCTCCTTGTCCGGGGCATGCCGTTCGACGATGACGCCCGTTGCCTCGAGCTCGGCCACCAGCGCCGGCGCCACGCTGTCGAGGTCGCCAACCAGGCGGTCGGGTGCGCGGCGCAGCGAGGCCAGCCACGCCGCGCCGCCGTCGGCGGCGACGAGCAGGTCGGCATCGGTGAGGAGATCGGCATCGGCCGGATCGGTGGATCCACCGGCCACGACGATGGCTCGCATCGGCGAGGTGTGACTCCCTTCGCTGGCATGACCCAGATCAGGTGGGTGAGGGTCTGCGGATTCCACTCCGCACTCTCAGCGCTCGTGCGCTCCCCTGTCGGTACCGGCCAAGGCTAGCACGACCGGTATCATCGGTCCCCCATGAGCGATCAGACCGATGCGGCCGCCGTCCCGGCGGCCGTGCGCCGCGTGATCGATGCCGCCGCCGCCGCCGGACTGGCAATCGACGTTCGGCGTCATGCGACGACCGCGCGAACCGCGGCGGATGCCGCGCATGCCATCGGCTGCGACGTGGCGCAGATCGTCAAGTCCCTGGTGTTCGTCGCCGATGGCGCGCCGGTGGTCGCCCTGGTGTCGGGTGCCAACCGGCTCGACACCGGGCTCCTGGCCGCCGCCCTGGGCGCCAGCCAGGTGCGGCGTGCCGACGCGGACGAGGCGCGGGCCGCGACCGGCTACGCCATCGGGGGCGTGCCACCCTTCGGCCACGCCACCGACCTGCGCGTCCTCGTCGATCGCGACCTGACCGCATTCGAGATCGTCCACGCCGCCGCCGGACTCCCCGACGCGACGTTCGAGGTCGCCACCGCGGACCTCGTCCGGGTCAGCGGTGGCGCAATCGTCGACCTTGCCGAGCGTCCCGAGCCGGAGCGGGCCGGCCCCTGATGCCCTCCCCGCCACTGGCGCTCATCGTGGCGCTCATCGGCGCCGCGTTGACGGTGGGCGGCCTGCTGGCCCTGCGCGCCTCGGGCGCGCGCTTCGCCCATGGTCGGCGACTGGCGGGCGCCACCGAGCTGAAGGTGGGTGAGCTGCTGGAGCTCCACGAGCTCCCCGAGCAGGCGATCCGCGTCGCCGGGCGCGTGCGCTGTCCCGAGCCGATCGTCACCCCGCAGGACGACCGGCTGGTCGCGCTGCACCGCGACGTCGAGGTGCGCCTGCCACGCGGTGGGTGGCGGAGGATCGAGCACCTTCGCGAGACGCGCCGCTTCGAGCTCTGGGACCACGACGGGTCGGTGCTGATCGACCCGGCCGAGGCGGCGGAGCCGCTGGTGAGCATCCCGCATGTGTGGCGTGGCTCGGCCGACGAGCTCGACGAGAGCTACCGGCCCGGGCTCGAGCGCCTGACCGCCGAGCACGGCGTCCCCACCGCGGCGCGCGCCACGACGCGCATGATCAGCGTCGTCGATCGGCTCCTCGTCGT
>JAICQM010000130.1 GCA_025937875.1 Chloroflexota bacterium | reverse complement strand
CGCCCTGGCGGAGAAGCACCCCAGCGTCGGGGCGGTGCGCAGCATCGGCCTGTTCGGGATCGTCGAGCTCGTGCGCGACCGCGCCACGATGGAGCCGATGGCGCCGTTCAACGGGACCAGCGACGAGATGGCGGCGCTGGGTCGCCGCTTCCGCGAGGACGGCCTCTACACGTTCGTGCGCTGGAACTACTTCTTCACCAACCCGCCGCTGACGATCAGCGAAGAGGAGCTGGCCTCCGGGTTCGCGATCATCGATCGTGCGCTCGAACTGACCGATGCCGCGGTCGCCTGAGCAATGACGAGCGCCGGGAGGGCGGATTCCGGTTCGCCGAGGCGCCGCCAGGCCGGATCTTTGCTGCGGGGCCTCGTAGGTCCCGCGCTGGCCTTCGTGGGCATCCTGGCGGTAATCGCCATCGTCTGGGAGACGGCCAAGCTCATCGGTGGCGTTCCCTGGCGCGAGGTGGCGGGTGTTCCCATCGACCCGCCGTGGAACCCGCCGTTGCGCATCGGACTCTTCAATGACGTCAACCTGCCGCACGTCTGGGAGATCGTGGGCGCGTTCTTCCAGCCGCCGAGCCGGCGCAGCGAGTTCACGCTGGGCGCGCTGCTCATCGACGCCGCTATCTTCACCTGGCGCGGCGCGGCTATCGGGTTCGTCATCGGCGCCGTGGTGGGGCTGCTCCTGGCCATCGTGTTTGTCCACAGCCGCCTGCTGGAGCGGGCGCTCGTCCCGTACGTGATCGCCAGCCAGACGGTACCGATCATCGCGCTGGCACCGATGGTGGTGCTCTGGATCGGGCGCGACTGGCCCAGCGTGGCGCTCATCAGCGCCTACCTGACGTTCTTCCCCGTCACGATCGCCGGCATCCGAGGACTCGCGTCGCCCGATCCCCGAGCGCTGGAGCTGATGCGGTCCTACGCAGCCGGCAGGTGGACGATCCTGCGCAAAGTACGGCTCCCCGCCGCCCTTCCATACCTCTTCACCGCCCTGAAGATCAGCGCCACCGCCAGCGTGGTGGGGGCGATCGTGGCCGAGGCGCCCACCGGCATCCCAGGCGGCCTGGGGCGGGCAATCATCACCTTCAACCAGCAATACGCCTCGGGGCCGCAGAAGCTGTGGGCCACCGTGATTGCCTGCGCCGCGGTTGGAATCCTGTTCTTCCTGCTGGTCCGTGCCGCCGAACTGCTCACCCTGCGCGGTCGCCAGCAGCCGGCCACGTGACGATGTTGTTGGAGAGCCCGGCCCGATGACCCGTTCCGATTCCGCGCCGGTTGTCGATATTCGCGGCATCTACAAGGAGTTCGAAGTCGATGGCAGCCGGACCCTCGCGCTCGACGGGATCGACCTGGCGATCAGCCCCGGCGAGTTCGTCAGCCTGATCGGACCGTCGGGCTGCGGCAAGAGCACGCTGCTGCGCCTCATCGGGGACCTCACCGGCCCGACCCGCGGCAGCATCGAGGTCAACGGCAAGCCGGCGCGCCAGGCGCGGTCGGATCGCGACTACGGGATGGTCTTCCAGGCCCCGGTCCTGTTCGACTGGCGGACCATCGAGGCCAACGTGCAGCTGCCCCTCGAGATCGTGGGCGTAGGCACCGACGAGCGGCGCCGTCGTGCGAGCGAGATGATCGACCTCGTCGAGCTGAGCGAGTTCGGACGCCACCACCCCTGGCAACTGTCTGGCGGCATGCAGCAGCGCGCCGCCATTGCGCGCGCCCTCGTCATCCAGCCCAAGCTGCTGCTGATGGACGAGCCCTTCGGCGCCCTCGATGAAATGACGCGGGAACGGATGAACTCGGAGCTCCTTCGCATCTGGGAACGGACGGGGACCACGGTCGTCTTCGTGACACACTCGATCCCGGAGGCTGTCTTCCTCTCGTCGCGGGTCGTGGTCATGAGCGCGCGGCCCGGCCGGCTGACGCACGTGATCGGGATCGACCTGCCGCGGCCACGCGATGAATCGACCCGCGAACTGGATCGGTACTACGAGCTGGTGACCGAGGTCCGCGAGGCGCTCAAGGCCGGTCGCGGACCGGTCACGGAAGAGTCCGAGATGGCTGCCGAGTTCGGTGCCCGGGTCAGCCCGGAGCACACGCCATGATGCGAAGGCTGGGCTACTACGCGCCGGCGATCGCCGTCTTCGTGGGGGGGCTGGTCGCCTGGGAGCTGCTTGTCCGCGGCCTGGAAATCGAGCGCTTCCTGCTCCCGCCCCCGAGCGACATCGCGGGCGCGCTCGTCGGGGAGTGGCCAGTGCTGGTGGAGGCCGGCACGAACACGCTCATCGAGGCGCTCGGCGGCTTTGCCATCGGTCTTGTGGCGGGACTGGTGGTCGCCTTTGCGACGGCGCGCTTCGCGCTGGCGCGTGGCGCGCTCATGCCGTTCGCCATCGCGGCCAACGCGATCCCGATCATCGCCTTCGCCCCGATCATGAACAACTGGTTCGGGGTCACCAGCCCGGTCAGCAAGATGATGATCGTGGCCATGCTGGTCTTCTTCCCGGTCATGATCAACACCGTGCGTGGGCTCACCAGCGCCAGCCCGGCGACGCTGGAGCTGATGCGCAGCTACGCGGCCAGTGAGATCACCGTGCTGCGCAAGGTGCGCATCCCCGCCGCGCTGCCCTATTTCTTCACCGCCATCCGGGTCGGCGCCACCCTGAGCCTCATCGGGGCCGTCGTCGGCGAGTACTTCGGCGGCTCATCGCGTGCGCTCGGCAGATTCATCGTGGAGAACGCGTCATTTCTGCGCTTCGCGGAAGCATGGGCTGCGATCATCATCGCCGCGAGCCTGGGTATCGGCTTCTACCTGATCATCATTGGTCTCGAGCGCGTGGTCATGCCATGGCACGAGTCGATGCGGGAACGGACATGACACATCCGGGGGACCCGAGCACACGGGCCTGGCTGAAGGCCCACAACGTCTGAGGAGGACGGAGGCGTGATGAAGCATCGGTTGCGATTCATATCGATTCTGCTGGCGCTGGCACTGGGCGCAGTGGCGTGCGGCACGGGTGGTGACGGCTCGCCTAGCGCGGACGCCAGCACGGCGTCGACAGAGGCGTCGGCGAGCGGGTCGACCGGCGAGCCCCAGACCTCCAACTGCGGAGCCGAAGCGCTGGGCGGTTCCCCGGTCGAGGTCGAGTTCCAGCTGCAGTGGGTCACGCAGGCGCAGTTTGCCGGGTACTTCGCCGCCGCGGACCTCGGATTCTACGAGGATGCTGGCCTCGACGTGACGATCCTGGAGGGCGGGCCCGACATCGCTCCGCAGCAGGTTGTGGCGGCCGCCGATGGCCCGGAGTTCGGCGAGGCCTGGGTGCCCAAGGTGCTCGTGGCGCGCGAGGAGGGCGCCGACCTGGTGAACATCGCCCAGGTCTTCCAGCGCTCCGGCACGCTGGAGGTCTCGTGGGCCGACAGCGACATCCAAAGCCCGGAGGACTGGGCCGGCAAGAAGGTCGGGTCGTGGGGCTTCGGCAATGAGTTCGAGGTCCTGGCCGCCGCGCGCCAGGCCGGCCTCGAGCCGGGCACCGACTTCGAGCTGGTGACCCAGCCGTTCGACATGAGCCTGCTCTTGAACCGGGAGATCGACGCCGCCGAGGCGATGACCTACAACGAGTACGCCCAGGTGCTCGAGGCGACCAACCCGGAGACAGGTGAGCTGTACCAGCCGGAGGACCTGAGCGTCATCGACTTCAACGAAGTCGGCACCGCCATGCTCCAGGACAATGTCATCGCGCGTGAGTCCTGGCTGGCCGAAGAGACGAACGGCGTCTCCAACGAGCAGATCGCGACGTGCTTCCTGCAGGCCTCGTTCGAGGGCTGGATGCACTGCCGCGACAACCCTGACGAGTGCGTGCAGATCGTCCTGGACCGCAGCCCCATCCTGGGCGAGGGGCATCAGGCGTGGATGATGAATGAGATCAATGCGCTGATCTGGCCATCGCCGGACGGGATCGGCATCCTCGATCCCGACCTCTGGCAACAGACGGTCGACATCAGCACAGAGTTCGAGATCATCAGCGAGCCGCCATCCGACGGCGCCTTCCGAACCGATCTCGCGCAGGCTGCCCTCGACGCGCTCGATGGTGACGTCACCGGCGACTCGTTCGAGAAGGCCGAGCTGGAGGTCACGCCCGGCGGCGAGTAGGGCGACATCTCGCCGTTAGCGATCCAGAGGCCCCTCCCCCGTGGAGGGGCCTCTGGTCGTTGCCTGCGGTGCACGCCACGGTCAGAGCAGGTAGCGCAGCCAGATGTAGGCGGTGCTGACCAGGATCGTGCCGAGTGTTACCGGCAGCCCGTAGCGCAGGAAGGCGCCGAAGCTGATCGGGTGCCCCTCGCGCTCCGCCATGGCGGCCAGGATGACGTTGGCGCTCGCACCGATGATGGTCGCGTTGCCCCCCATGTCGGCCCCGATGGCGAGCGCCCACCACAGGACGTCGCTCTCGTGTCCACCGGCCAGCTGGTCGACGACCGGGATCATCGTGGCGGTGTACGGGATGTTGTCGATCACCCCCGACAGCACGGCCGAGACCCACAGGACGAGGATGGAGGTGCTGGCCAGCGCCCCGCCGGTCAGCGCCACGATCGCGTCGGCAACGGCGTCGATGACCCCGATCTCGATCACGCCGGCGACGAGCATGAACAGGCCGATGAAGAAGAAGAGCGTGGGCCACTCGACCTCGCGCAGCACCTCGTGCGGGTCCTCGTGCGCGATCAGCATGAGCGCTACCGCGCCGGCGAGGGCCACCGTTGCCGGTTCGTAGCCGAGCGGGCCGTGCAGCAGGAAGCCGAGCAGCGTGAGGCCGAGGACGATCAGTGAGCTGCGCAGCAGACGCGGGTCGTCGATCATGCCGCGCTCGTCGAGGGCCAGCAGCGAAGCGCGCAGCTCGGGATCGGTATCGAGCTGGCCCCGGAACAGCCACCGCGCGGCGACCAGGTACAGGATGAGCAGGATGGCGGAGAGCGGCGCCATGTGGACCAGGAACGCGACGAAGTCGAGGCCGGCCGCGCTGCCGATCAGGATGTTGGGCGGGTCACCGATCAGCGTCGACGCACCGCCGATGTTGCTGGCGAGGATCTCCGACACGATGAGCGGGAACGGGCTCATCCCGAGGCGCGCCGCCAGGAACAGGGTGATCGGGCCGATCAGGACCACCGTGGTCACGTTGTCGAGGAATGCGCTCGCGACGGCGGTGATGACGCTCATCACCACCAGCACCCGATATCCGTCACCGCCGGCGAAGCGGGCGGCGCGGACCGCAACCCAGCCGAAGACGCCGGTGCGGCGGATGATGCCGGCAAGGATCATCATCCCCGCCAGCAGGAAGATGACGTTGAAGTCGATCTCCTCGAAGGCCTCCTCCTGGCTGACGATGCCGAGCAGCACCATCGCCACGCCCCCGGCCATGGCGGCGATCGTCTTGTGCACGCGCTCGGTCGCGATGAGCGCATAGGTGATGAGGAATACGAGGAGGCCCACGACCACCTCCAGCGTCACGAGCCGTCCCCGTTCGGCTCAAGCAGGCCCTGCCTGCCGGTGGCGCGGACCCAGACGAGCAGCAGCTCGAGCTGGTCGACGTAACCAACCACGCGCCGCTCCGCATCGACGATGGGGATGCCGGTGAGGTCAGTGGCCTGCAGGCGTGTGAACGCGTCGCGGACCGTGTCGGCCAGCTCCACGCTCACCGGCTCGCTCATGATCTCGCCCGCCGTACGCGCGCCGATGTGCCCCGCGTACTCCAGGACCGCCTCGACGTCCTCGATCTCGCCCAGGAACTCCTCCGGCACGATCTTGAGGAAGATGTCGTTCACGAGGCGTCCGACCGGAATGACACCGAT